>JAGHHM010000098.1 GCA_017887695.1 Oscillospiraceae bacterium
GGGACTGCGACGGTACCGACTATCCCGAGGAGCTGAAAAGCGTGGATGCCAAGGTGTACTCCACCTATTACACCACCCGCAAGGACAACGCCTGGGCCAAGGCCAATCCTGACGAGGTGCAGCAGTGCTACATCATGACCGGCTTCCACACCGCTGTGGGCGGCCCCCTGTCCATCCCCCTGATGCAGGGCATCAGCCCCGAGCTCATGGAGGTGAACACCCGGGATGACATCAAGCGCTGGTGGGAGGTTATGGACCGCACCACCGGAGAGCCTCTGTCCCCTGACGCCTGGCACTATGACGCTGAGAGCGGCTGCGTGGTCATCGATGAGCCTGCGGCCTTCCACGACTATACGGTGAGCTTCCTTGCTTACCTGATCTGGGACCCGGTCCATATGTACAACGCCGTCACCAACGACTGGAAGGACTTCGAGCATCAGATCACCTTTGACGTCCGCCAGCCCAAGACCCACAAGTTTACCATGGAGCGGCTGCGCAAGTTTATCGCCGACCACCCCTATGTAAATGTCATCCGCTACACCACCTTCTTCCACCAGTTCACTCTGGTGTTCGACGAGCTCAAGCGGGAGAAGTATGTGGACTGGTACGGATACTCCGCCAGTGTTTCCCCCTATATCCTGGAGCAGTTTGAGAAGGAAGTGGGGTACCGGTTCCGTCCTGAGTACATCATCGATCAGGGCTACTACAATAACCAGTACCGGGTGCCCTCCAAGGAGTTCAAGGACTTTATGGCCTTCCAGCGCCGGGAGGTGGCCAAGCTGGCCAAGGAGATGGTGGACATTACCCATGAGCTGGGGAAGGAAGCCATGATGTTCCTGGGAGACCACTGGATCGGCACCGAGCCCTATATGGACGAGTTCAAGACCATCGGTTTGGACGCAGTGGTAGGCTCCGTGGGCAACGGTTCCACCCTGCGCCTGATCTCCGATATCCCCGGCGTGAAGTACACCGAGGGCCGGTTCCTGCCCTATTTCTTCCCCGATACCTTCCACGAGGGCGGCGATCCCGTCCGGGAGGCCAAGGAGAACTGGGTCACCGCCCGCCGGGCTATCCTCCGCAAGCCCATCGACCGCATTGGCTACGGCGGCTACCTGAAGCTGGCCTGCCAGTTCCCGGAGTTCATCGACTATGTGGAGAGCGTGTGCAACGAGTTCCGGGAGCTCTATGAGAACATCAAGGGCACCACGCCTTACTGCGTCAAGACAGTGGCGGTGCTCAATGCCTGGGGTAAGGCCCGTTCCTGGGGCTGCCACATGGTCCATCACGCCCTCTATCAGAAGCAGAACTACTCCTATGCCGGGGTGATTGAGGCTCTGTCCGGCGCTCCCTTTGAGGTGAAGTTCCTGAGCTTTGACGATCTGAAGGCGGATCCCCACTGCTTGGACGGCGTGGATGTTCTCATTAACGTGGGTGACGGCGACACCGCTCATACCGGTGGCCTCTGGTGGGAGGATCCCGCCATCTCTGCCGCTGTGAAGGCCTTTGTGTGGAACGGCGGCGGTCTCATCGGTGTGGGCGAGCCTGCCGGACACCAGTACCAGGGCCACTACCTCCAGCTGGCTCAGGTGATGGGCGTGGAAAAGGAAACCGGTTTCACCCTGGGGTACGACAAGTACAACTGGGAGGAGCATCCCGACCACTTTATCCTGGCCGACTGCAAGGGTCAGGTGAACTTCGGCGAGGGCAAGAAGAGCATCTACGCCCTGCCCGGTGCCCAGATCCTTGTCCAGCGTGACAAGGAGGTGCAGATGGCGGTAAACACCTTCGGCTCTGGCCGCAGCGTGTACGTTTCCGGCCTGCCCTATTCCTTTGAAAACAGCCGGGTGCTCTATCGTTCTATCCTGTGGGCCGCCGGCGGGGAGGAAGAGCTGCATCGCTGGTACTCCGAGAATTACAACGTGGAGGTCCACGCCTTTGTCAAAAACGGCAAGTACTGCGTGGTCAACAACACCTATGAGCCTCAGCACACCACGGTGTACAAGGGGGATGGTGAGAGCTTCACGCTGGATCTGGCCGCCAATGAAATCCGCTGGTACGAGATCTGAAGCAGAAGAGAGCCGGCACCGTGCAGACAAAACCTGGCAGGCCGGCTGTGAAAAAACCGGAAAGGAAGGCTGTCTATGGCACAGACGACAAAACGAGCCATTGCCGCCTCGCTGAAAAGAATCCTTGAGCAAAAGCCCCTCAACAAGATTACGGTTACAGATATTGCAAAGGACTGCAGCATCAGCCGCCACACATTTTATTACCATTTCCGGGATGTGTACGACCTGATGGAGTGGACCTACCGTACGGAAGGCGAGCGCCTGCTGGAGGGTAAGCGGGACTATGAGAACTGGCAGCAGGGGATGGCGGAAATTTTCCGTTATATCCTGGACAACCAGGCTATGGTACGCAACGCTCTTCGTTCCGGCAGCCGGGATTATCTGCTGCCTTATCTGTACCAGAGAACGCATAAGTTGCTTTTTGCGGTTGTGGAGGAGAAATCTCAGGGAAGAAGCATCTCCAGGGAACACAAGGAATTTATCGCTGACTTTTATAAAAACGCCTTTGCCGGCGTAGTTTTGGACTGGGTGGAATCCGGTATGGAGCGGGATCCGGCGGATGTTATCGCTGATCTCGGCACGCTGGTCCGGGGCCAGATGGTAGATGCCATCGATAAGTTCAGCCGGGAAGCGGTAGAGGTATAATCACAAAAAAAGGCCGGACAGGAATCCAATTCCTGTCCGGCCTTTTGCGTGATAAGGCAGTAAAGGGAAGGTGCTGCGAAAGGGACGGTTATTTGCGGCAGCATTGCTGGCGGCCGCTGTCACAGGGATTGTCGCAGGGCGGCTTGGGAGGGAAGAACTGATCCACAGGGAAGGAAATATTCTGGAACATTTCGCAGGGATCATCGCAGCTGCAGCCGGAGCCGCAGTTGCAGGATTTGTCAGGCAGGCAGTAGTCGTATACCGGCATGAGCAGCTGGCTGTCCCGCTCCAGGCGGATGATGGAAAACTGACCCAGGGTGACAAAGACCCGGCGGTAGTCATCTCCCGGCGTCAGGTCGCAGCTGAAGCACTGGCACACACAGGTGGGGATCTCACACAGGTCACAGTCGCAGCAGCGGCAGTCGCAGCAATCTACCAGCTTGGCGCCCAGGACGATGGGATCCACTGCCTCTACAACGGCAATGGGCATATTGCTCTGCTCGATAAGCTGCTGATCCAGGGCGTCCAGCCGCACCCGGGAGGAGAATACCTTGGCGGTGCCTTCGCCGCCGAAGAGGATTACGCGCTTGTCAAAGACACACAGGCCCTCCACTTCCATGGCTCGGGAGCTGGAGCAAAAGGCGCTGATGGTCACACGGTAGAAGAAACGCATATCCACGGAGTAGCAGCCCCGGTTAAAGGCTACCGGCTCCACATTGATGTAGGTATACAGCAGCTCGGCCTTGCCGCCCTTGACGGACTGGGCACGGTTGAGGATTTCCTGGCCGGACTGGGTGGGATAGAAGCGCAGATCCTCAATACAGTCTTTATCACAACATGGAGCGATTTAGAAGAAATGGCAAAAAGGCCGGAGGGGAACCCCTCCGGCCTTTGCTATTTGGGTTACCAGTAAGGTTTTATTACGGCAGTTCAGCGTTGTCTGTTTCACAGCAATTTTCTGCAGATTCTGTCCATGATCACATGTATACTATTGTTGCAACACAGAAATTATGAAATTTTATGGCGAAATATTGAATTATGCAGAAAGGCGTGGTACAATTGCAACGTAAAGTTACACCAGCAAATGAGCCAAGCAATTTGCGGTCTGCAGCACGGGAAAGAGATTATGAGGAGATGTTTTGCATGACTTCTGGAAGCAAGAATAATGTTTTTGTGGTCGGTGCCCCGAAAAACCCGCAAAAGCCCCTTCCTACTGTCAGTAAAGGTCAGGTGGCAAAAGCCCTTGCGTCTGCTGAAAGGTATAAGAAGAAATGATTGAAAATGCCCATTTTGACATATGGAGCAAAGATATATACGGGTTGGCTTTGGGATTCAAAGTCAACCCTTCTTCTTGCGGGAACCCGGAGCACTTCGAGAATTATATCCGCTGGTCTGCCATTGATGACAACAACGCCGGGGTATCCACCACCCATGCCTTTATTGATGATGAAAATCATGCCCTCATGGGGTTTGTGAGCCTGAAGGCATCCTCGCTGCTGAGCAGAGAGGGGAGCATGACCATGGGAGAGCCGGCCCTGGAGATCTCCAACCTGGCAGTCAGTAAGGACTATGAAAGAAGAAGAGTCGGAACAGAGCTGATCCTCCATGTCATTGCCGAGGTGCTGAAGGCCAATCGGGGCTTTGCCGGGATCAAGTATATCGTTTTGGCGGCAGATCCTAAAGCCGTTGGGTTTTATGAGAAAATGGAATTCTATAAGCTGAGGGAATATTTTGAAATTCCTCGGCAGATGGATAATGCCGATTGTGTTCCCATGTTCATGAAGATTCAGCACAATCAGGACGAAGCCCGCTATGTGGATGTTTCGGATGACGAATAACTGGATAGATAAAAGGCCGGAGGGGAGCCCCTCCGGCCTTCTTCTATCCTTAACCGAACACTCCGGCCCGGTCGCAGATAACCAGGATCCGCAGCATGTCCCGGCTGAGATCCAGATCCGCCGGTCGGCCCTGGTCGTCCACCTTGCCGCTGTTTCCGGTGAGGTAGCCCAGGGCCACCAGCTTGTCCACGGTGGCCTGCGCCCAGCTGGGGCATCCGGCCACGGTGTCGTACCGATCCACCATCTCCTCTGTCACCTCCTCCATAAGATCCTTGGCCCGGACGGCGCCCACGATGACACTCCAGGCACGGCTCCGGCGCTGGACCTGTCCGCCGTCGGCGTCGCTGCCGGAGCCGGTATTGCCCTCGATGGCCACCACGCCGCTGCCCGTCACGCTCTCCACGATGCCGCAGTGATCCGTGGCGGCGCCGCCGGGGAAGTCGTAGATCACCACGTCTCCGGGGCGGTAATCCTCCGTCACCCACTGGCCGCTCATCTGAGCAGCCCGCATGAGAGCCCCGCAGGAGGCGGTGCGTTGGGGCAGTGCCACGCCCAGCTGGGCAAAAACCCATTGGACGAACACCATGCACCAGGGATAGCTGCCACCACTGACCTCCCGGCCGTAATACCAGGTGTTATAGCGCACATTGTTGCTATTGGGCGGACTTTCGCTGATGCCCACCTGGGTAGCGGCCAGGAGGGCCACGTCCCGGCCGGTCATGACTGATCCCTCCTGGATTTGATGACGCCCAGCTGCTCGATCAGCTCCCGCAATTTATCGAAGCCAAACATAGCCGCATAGGCTACGATCAAGCCCAGCACCACCGCCGCGGCCACCATGTACCACACCACCGGGATCCCCCGGACCTGACAGATGGCGAAGAATGCCAGCAGGGTGATGGTCTCGGCCACAATGAACGCCAGCAGGTTGGTGGGGATCAGGTCCCAGGTGATCTTCTTCAGCACCTCCACGATGATGTTGACCAGCACGGTGGCCACCGCCACCACGATCAGCAAAGTACTGATATATGCCTCAAGATTCTGCATTTCCGTCCTCCTTGTCCTTAAGGGCCAGGTCGTAGGTGATCCCGCCCTTTGTGTTCTGCTTTTCTGATTTCTTTATGAGAAACGCCCGGACAGCGCTCCAGCCGGCGAAGGCCGCCGCCGGGGTACCGGTGAGCCAGGGGAGGGCCCCCTGGTACCCCTTGTATATGGCGTAGGCTGCCAGGATCATGTAGCCGATGGTGGTGGCCCACACCAGGCCCCCGTCACTGAGGACCAAGAGCTGGGTGAACTCCTTGGCCCGGCCCTTGGCCTGGGCTCCGGCGGTGCTGCCGGTGCGGGAGAGCCGCAGCAGCCCCACCAGCACCATCACCAGCACCCCCGCCAGGAAGCCCGCCGCCCCGGCCAGGATTACGGCCATCATTCGTCCATCAGGGCGTGGATGCCCTGCCTCGCCAGGAAGTCCTTCTGTTCGTGTTTGATCTTGACGGCGTAGTCCAGGGCGGCGTGCATGTCGCCGTTGCAGTGGGCGTCCGGGATGCGCTGGACAGCCTTGGCTGTTGCCTCACCCAGGGCGATGGAGGCCCTGGTTCCCTTCACAAGGATCAGTGCCAGCTCCTGCTGAGCCTTGGCCTTTTCTTCCGCTGCCTTATCTCTGGCCCGTTCCCGGGCCTCGATCCGGGTCCGCAGCCGCCAGGCAATAAGCCCCATGAGAGCGGAGGGGATCCCCATGGCGGCAATGAAGGCCGCCAGAAATCCGCCTGCGGTGATGGTCACCTCGCTCACCCCTGCACCTCCTCGATCGTCCCCAGGTCGTCCCACTTTACGCCAACGGACCCAGGGGCCCATACATTTCCGTCCTGGCCGCTGCGCCAGACGTGCCCTTCATAGGTGCAGCAGTCCCCGGTGTTGTAGGGGCTGGTGGAAAGGGCGATGAAGGGCAACGCCTTCTTCGGGTCGTTGGACCAGTAGAAGCCCCACTGGGCGGGCAGCTCCTCCGGCTCCTGGGTGTAGGTCATGGAGTCATAGGGCTGGATGAGCTTTACCGCCCGGCCGGCGGAGGACCGGCACACATAGCCCGCTTTGAAATCCTTGTACTGCCGGGTGTGGTCAAATTTGGGTAGGTAGTCCTGCTGGGCCACCACCTCGGTACCGGTCATGCCCGGCGCGTCCTCCTGGAGCTTCTCCGCCACCTGGCGGCCGATGCGCCGCAGGGCGTCCAGCACCAGGTCCCGGCTGCTCATGGTTGTACTCATACGCCGTCAACTCCTTCCTTGATGGCCGCCGCCATCTCGTCATAGGTGGGATCCCCAGAGGGCTCCGGCTCCGGAGGATCCGGGGGGAGGGTGGCCTTCCAGGCCTCCCAGGCCTCCACGTTGGGCTCATACTTGGTCACGGTGTCCACGCCGTCCACCTGCTCTACCGTCAGGATCACAAAGCCGTTGTTGGCGTAGTAGTCAGCGGTGTCCAGGCTGTCGGGCCATCTCGCATACTTGTTCGGCAATTCTTCCCAGGGCCAGTCTTGAATAGCGGGGTATGCACCATTTTTGCCTTGAGATAAAAGAATAATTTTATTCATGAGTTTTCTCCTCTTCTAGGCAATAGCCCATAAGGTATATTTGACCCCAGAGTGGTTCATCTGGCCAGCAGCAGTCCCTTGATAAGCAGTGCTGTACCAGCTGAACGTTTTGCCGCTTTCATCCCTTTTGCATTTAATATAGTCTCTGCCTGTGCTCCATGATCCGGTGAACCATACTTGGGGCGCGTATTCTGTTGTTACTTGAGTTGCGTCTATGATATTGCGATATTGGCCATATGATCCGTCCCAGTTTTCTGGCCAAAAAACCAGCTTTGGCGCGAAAGGGAATGTGATAGAAGTAGGATTGTCGCTACCAACTGTACCAGTCCCTATCCAAGAGACAGAAAAGATCCTCACTCTGGTGTCCACCTGTGCGTCGACATATCCTTTTCTAGCGGCGTGATCGTCCGCCACGGGATCTACTAGACCGGATACAGGGGAGCCACCCATAGCAATAGCGCCCTTCATGGTGCCGCCGATGAGCTTCAGGAACAGATCGTCCGGCAGCTCATTGTCCGGCACCTTCCCGGTGTCCGGATCCAGGTTGGCCTTTCCGTCGCTGAGCTTCTTCATGGTGGCGTCCACCGTGTCCATGTTCTCGTTGAGATCGTCCACCAGAACGTTGTCCTGGTCGCCGGGCTTTTTCAAATTGTAGTTGGTTGTGTATTCCACAAAATCCCTCCTTTATGGGTGGTCGCCGAACAGCACGCCCTGCCAGGTGTAGGGAGCCATCTGGCCCCACTGATAGGGCCTGAGGTCGCCCCACTGCTGGAATTTGTACTCGAAGATCAGCTCCAGGTGGGCGGGCTTGATCTCCTCAATGGCCCGCTTCAGGTCGTCGATGTTGGGCGGGATGCCGTAGATGGAGACGAAGCGGACGATGAAGTAATATTCGTCGTTGTGCTCCTCCACCTCCACCTCGCCGTTGACGAAGGCGGCGGCCACGTCGTGGATGAGCTCCACGGTGGTGACGCCCTGGCCCCGGAGCTTGGCCACGATCCGGGTCCGCCGGTAGTCCTCCGGCCGGCTGAGATCCACGGGGATGCCGTAGGCCTCCTCCCAGAGCTGCAGCCCCCAGCCGGAAGCGGTGGTGGGGAAGAGCTGCCGGAGGGTGAGATCCGTGTCCGCCGCCGCGGCGTCCACCATAAGCCCCAGCACCCGCTGCAGCTCCACGAACTCCGGCGGCGTGCCGTAGTGCTCCGGCAGCATGGCCATCAGGTCGTAGCTCATACGGTGACCACCACCTCCCCCACCTGGGGGATGGCGTCCGCCCCCAGGATCACGTCCGTGGCTCCGCCGTTCACCGTCAGGGTGGTGTAGTTTTCCACGCCGTCGATGGTGAGGAGCAGGGCGGCAATGCGGTTAAAATAGACCGGCCAGTCTGTGTCCTCCTCCGGCGTGTAGTAGATCTGGCCATAGCGGGTGTCGATGAGCTGGCGGAAATATTCCGCCAGCCGGCTCTCCAGCTCCCGCTTCACCGTGTCCGCCGAAGTAGCCGGGGAGATCACCACCTGGGCTGTGATGGAGATCTCCGTGCCGGTAGCGGCGATCACGGTGGGCGTGGCGCCGATGGGGCGCTCCTGATCGATATAGGCCTGGCAGGCGGCCACGATCTCCGGAGAGGCCGGCTCGTAGTTGCTGTCCACGATGGTCAGCCCCACGGTGCCCCGGCCGTTCTTCAGCTCCGTGACCTTTGCCTCGCCCACGCCGGGGACGGAGAGGGCCCACTGGCGGTAATGGTAGCCGTTGCCGGAGGTGGGTGGTCGCTTGCGCCGCTCATCGATCCGCTCCAAGAGGGCCTGGTCGCTCTCGGTGTCGGTGCCGCCGGCGGCCTCCTGGTTGGTGTAGCCGGTGAGGCCGGGGATGTTGACCCACATGCTCACCAGGGCCCCTTCCGGGATATTGTAGGCGGAGCCCATCTCCTGGGCCTCCAGGGAGCCCGTGGCGGTGCCCTCTGCGGGGATGGTGACCTGGGCCTCCAGCCGGAAGCGAAGGCCGTCAGCGGTGAGGAAAACGGCCCCCTGGGGCACGATGGTGCCCGGCGCGCCCGTCAGGGTGACGGCACAGTGGGCGTAAGTGCCGGTGCGCCGGATGATGTTGAAATAGCAGTAGCCCACCAGGTCGATGTATTTCCCGCTGGTGGCGTCCACGAACAGCATGGACGGCACCGCCCGCAGGGCCTGGTACAGCTGCATCACCACCCGGGCGGCAGGGCCGATGGTGCCGTCGGCGTAGCTGCCGGCCAGGGAGCTCAGGCCGGTGGCGGGGTTGATTGACCCCAGGGCCTCTGCCTTGATATTGGCTGTGGTGCGATCTTCAAACATAGATGACATCCCTCCCGTAGGGTGTGGTGTACTCCACCGTCATGTGGAGGGTGGAGCCGGTAAAGCTCACCGAGGACACCCGGGCGCTGGTGATGTAGGGGTTGACGGTGAGGGCCTCCGTCACATAGCGGATGGCCTCGCTGCGCTTGGTGTCCGCCTGGTAGGGGTAGCCCACCAGCCGCTCCAGCTCGCAGCCGTAGGACCAGGAAAAGACGGGGAAGCGGTAGCGCACTGTGGCGATGGCCCGCCAGACCCAGCCCCGGACGGCCTCCTTGCCGGTGACGATCACCGGGTTGCCCCCGGCCCACCGGGGCCTTCCCGCCTCCACATCCCAGCTCACGTCGGTGTAGAGGGGGAGGGGGCCGGTTTCCTGGGCCGCCGGCGTGGGAAAAATGGGGAAAAGCTCTCTCATAGCTCACCTCCTAAAATTTACCCACCATGTAGTAGGTCTGCTGGTCCCGGGAGACCAGGACGGCCAGATCCCCGGCTCTGAGAGCCCGGGGGCATACGGCCAGCTTGTCATTGGGACAGCTGACGCAGATGCAGTGGCTGAGCACCAGGCTCCCGTCCCCGGCGGACAGGGTGAAGGTGCCCAGCTGCACCACAGGCGGTGCGGCCGACGTCACTTTCCCGATCCATACCTCCGGATCCGGGTTCTCGGCTTTGGAGAACTTCCTTACCGTTGCCGCTACCCGGGCCATGGAATCGTCAAAAGTAGGGTTCATAGCTCACCTCCCGCGCTGGTCTCATTCATGAGATTGCGGAAGTTGAGGGTCAGCTTGGTAAAGTGCTGCCCGTTCTTCCAGGTGTGTGTGTCGCTGTCGATCCAGAAAAGGCCGCTGACGCCCATGCCTGTGTCCCGCAGGATCACAGCCTCCCCGGTGATGAGCCGCTTGTCGCCGGGCACTTCCACCGTCAGCTTCTGGGCCGTCTCGTGGTCGGTGAGGTAGGCCTGGGCCTCCGCCTGGGCGTCCGTGCCGTTCTGCTGGCTTATGGCGTGCTCAAGCAGGCCGTTGATGGCCACGCTGTCCTCGTCCGATACCCGGCCCAGCAGGTCCCCCGTATTGGAGTAGATGGCCACGCTGTTCTGCAGGCTCTCAATGCTCCAGCTGGTTGCCACCGACTGGGTCACCCGGATCTCGTAGCCCGCCGCCGTGGGCTTCTCCAGCACCTCCAGAGCGCCGGAGCCGGAAAAGCGGAGGATGTAGCGCTTGCCGCTCTCCGCCCCGGCCATGGTGTAGGCGGTGGTCATGATGTCCCCCAGGTTCACGCCGGGGAATTTCCGGCGGATGGCTGTCCCTGCCGCCGCCAGAGAGCCCACGGGGATCCCGTAGTCCTGGCAGATGGCCCGGACGATCTCCTCCGGCGTGTTGCCGTTGAACTGGTACCAGCCCTCGTTCTGCTCCAGGTAAAAGGCTCGGTCCATGCTGTCAAAGTCCACCACGATGCTCTGGCTCTCGGTGGTGACGCTGGTCAGGGGGCCGGTGTAGAGGGCCTGGCCGCTGTGCTGCAGCGTCAGGATGGAGCCCTCATCCAGCGCCGGGGGATCTACTGAGCCGTCCCTGGGGATGGCCAGGGTCCCACGCAGCTCCCGGGGCATCTGCCGCACGTTGCCGCTCCAGGTCAGGGAGCTTACCAGCTCCGTAATGTCCCGGACAGTGCCCTGCCGATCCGTCAGCAGCAGGCGATAAGGCTCAGCCATTGGGGAACGTCACCTCCTTCAGCGTCAGCGTCCAGGTCTCCGTCACCGGATCCCAGGCGCTCACCGTATCGTCGGAGATCTGCTCGCCCCAGCCCTTGGGCTGCTCCGCAGGCAGGTCGTCCCGGGCGGGAATGGTCAGCACCTGGCCGGGGTAGATCAGGTTGGGATTTTTGATCTGGTCGCTGTTGGCGGAGGCGATCCGCCGGTACTCCGTCCCGGAGCCATAAAACCGCTCGGCAATGCCCCAGAGGGTGTCGCCGCTGACCACGGTATAGCGGTGGGCGGAGTTGGCGCCGGTGGCGTCGTCCCGGCCGGTCTGAGCGCCGCCGCCCTGGGCGGAGAGCACCGGCGTCTCCACCCTGCGCCAGCCCCGGAGGATGATGGTGGCGGTGACGTCGTTGGTACCGTCGCTCTCGCCGAAGGTTACCTCCTCCAGGATCACCTGCTCGTTGACCCTGGTGCCGCTGACCAGGAAGCGGAGGATAGTGCCCTTGCGGCACCAGTCCTGGAGCACGTCCAGGTAGTAGTCCGGATCCGCCACGGCCCCGGGGGCGCAGAAGGGGTAGAGCTGGGCGGGGAGGAGGGCCTCGATAGAGGTCTGGCCCAGGTTGGCGGTGCCGGGATAGTTGACCTCGCCCACCTGATCCAGCCGCACGGTCTCCACCTGATTGCCGAACCGCCAGGTGTAGCCGCTGGGGGTCACAGGGAGCAGCAGCTCCCGGCCGGTGGCCTCGTCCAGAAAAGAAAAGATCCTCAGCATCGTCTCACCTCGCTCCTGCCGCCAGCTTCCGCTCCAGGGCGTTGGCGATGGCCAGGCCAATGGCGTCCAGGTCGCTCTCGCCGCGGACGCTCCACTGGCCGGTTACGGTCACGGAGATGGGGCCGGAGGCCCGGCCGCTGTCCATCTCCCGGGCCTGCCGGGCGGTGAGCACCCGCTCCCCCTGGTGGAGAATGGCGGCGTAGTTGTCGTAGGGCACCCGGCTCAGGCCGTAGGCGTTGGAGCTTATTCCGTAAGGAGACTGGCCGTGCATGGCCCCCTGCCATTGCGCAGGCATCCCGCTCAGGAGCTGTTCTCTGTTGCTGGAGCTGGCGGCATAGCCCTTGGTGAACTCTAGGTTTTTTTCGTAGTTGCTACGCCAAGATTCGAGGGCGGCCGTGTTGTCCCGAATAGCCGAAATCTGATCTATCTCCACATTGTTAAGGGACAGGTACTGCTCGCTGGATTGGTAAGCGGCTGTTGCTAACGCCTCCGCCTGCTCTTTCAGCGCTTCCATTTTCATGCCGGCCTCTTGATTGCCCTGCTCATAGGCTGCGCTGTTTAGTACAAAAGCCTCTCGCATCTCGTCCAGCTTTAGTTTGTCTTCATTGGAAAACATGGTTGCCTCTTGGCCCAGCAAAACGGCGGAGAGAGCTTCCCGGGTGTACCGCTCAGACAAATTTTCAAGGTATGCTTTGTTCTCGCCGGCAATACGATTGATCTCGCCAACCGCATCTCCCAGGATTCCGCCATAGGCGTCTTGCTGTGCCTGTATCCCAGAGATCCGCGTACTGTTGTATCCTGTTCCGCCCATAGCTTCCAGGTTTGCCATGGTGTCCTGAAGATTATTTACCATGGCGTCATAGGTTCCGGCCAGCTTCTCGCTCAGACCGCCAAATTCCTGATCAATATAGTCCAGGATAGCTTGAGCGGCTTCTGCGCCGCCGATCTGGCCTTTGGTGACCATTGCGGAAATCTGGCTCTTGTCCACCCCCAGGGACTGCCCCAGGGCGGCGTAGGCATCCACGCCCCGCACGGAAAAGTAGTCGAGATACTCATTGGTAGCCTTTCCGAGGGTTCTCATCCGGCTGAGGCCGGAAATAAACATCTGTATATCGGAGGTGTTCAAATTCAACCCTGCAGAAGCGTCGGACAAAGTCCCGAGAATACCGAATACAGATTCTGGATCGTAGCTGTTTAGCAAAAGCTTGGAGTATCCCGTGATTTCGTCATAGGAGTAGTTGGTTTTTGTAGCCATACTTTGGACTCTGGCCAGATAAGCGGCAGCAGCCTCGTCACTGCCGAAGCGCTGAGCAAAAGCCATTTGAGTTTGCTCCCGGCTTCCCGCAATTGCCGAGCCAGAAGACAGCATATCCGCTGTCCCTTGGGCGACAGCCTCGTAAAGCCCACCATAGTAATCTTTAAAGGCCGCGTCCTTGCTCTCAAAGTTCTGGGCCGCGCCGCCCAGCATCCCCACAGCGCCGCCCAGGGCGGCGCCTACGGCGGTACCGATGCCTGGGCCTCCCAGCATAGTACCGATGGCGGCGCCGCTGCCGGCGCCGCTGAGGGCACCGGAGAAAAGGTTCCCCCCCGCGCTGCCCAGGGCGCTCCCCGCCAGGGCGTTGGCCCACTGGCTGGCGGTCTGGCCCAGCATCTGCCAGGCACCCGCCTGGCCCAGCTGGGCCATGATGCCGGGGCCCGCCCGGTTCTGGGATCGGCTGGCCACGCCGCTCATATTCTCAAATTCCCGGGTAGTGGCCCGCACCTGGCGCTCCACCAGGTTGTACTCCTGCCGCAGGCTCCGGAGGTTGGACTCCGCCTGCTCCCAGTTGGCCTTTGCCGCAGCCCGCTGGGCCTCGTCCACGCTGTCCCCCAGCTCCTGATAGGCCTTTTTGGCCGCCTTGACCTCCTCGGTGGCAGCAGACAGCCGGGTTTTTGTCCCGGCCTGGATGTCGTTGAGCTTCTTGAGCTCCTGTTCCAGCTTGGTCACGTCGCCCCGAAAGGCCGTCATGGAGTTTTTCATGCCGATGACCGCCTGGCTCAGGTTGTCCTTGACGCTCATGGCCACGCTGGCATCAATAGCCATTTATTCCCTCGCCTCCTCTCTCCGCCGGTTATAGTCGATCAGCAGCGCGGAGATCACCGCCCGCTCCCCTGGGCTCCGGCGGAGATAGTCCAGGGGAAGGATGCCGTGCTTCACCAGCAGCACCTGGCAGGTGGCGAGATCTACGCGCTCATTCAGTTTTTTTCCAGGTCCTCCAGGGCCCCGGCAATGGCGGCCCCCTCCAGGGCCTCTCCCGGGGCCTCCACGGCCACCACGCTGCCGGGGGCGTAGCCGTTGAGGCTGTCCGCCTGGATGCACAGTCGCTCGATCTCACCGGCCCGCAGCAGGCGCTTCAGGGCGTCCGCCGGGGTAGCGCAGCCCATCTTGCCCTTGTACCAGGCCTCTGTCCGGATATCCGGGGCGGCAATGCTCTCCATCAGGTAGTAGATCTTGGGATCCGGCCGCTGCCGGCACTTCATGACCTTGTCGTAGCTAAGCTCCTGCAGGGTGATGGTGAGCCCCAGCCGGGGGATCTGTACGTCCTTCCTCTCCGGCTGGATCGCCTCCAGCTCCAGCAGCCGGTCAACGGTGAATTTGCTGTCCTTTTTCTCACTCATGGCGTGTCCTCCTTAATCCGTTACGCCCCGCCCCTGTCATCGGGGCGGGGCTGGTGGTTATTCTGCGGCGATCAGATCCAGCAGCTCATAGCGGCTGAAGGTGAAGGGCCGGGTGATGGTGCCCAGAGTGGCGGCCCGGTGGTCCGCCAGGGTCACGTCGTCAAAGCTCACGTTGTAATAGGCGATCCGCTCCGCCCCCAGGGCGTCGGGGTCCGCCACATTGGTGATGACGGTAAAGCGCCGGTCCACGCCCTGCTGGAGATCCCGCTCCTGGTCAATGGCGCCGCTGTCCACCTTGTACATGGTGAGGCTGCCGCTGCCGGCGGCGCTCACGGCCTTGGTGTCCTCCATGAACTGTCCGCACAGGTTCACGGTGCTTTTGCTCTTGCTCACCTTGGCCTGGCAGGCGCTGCACTCGGCGATCAGCTGGCCGTCTACCCACACCTGAGTATAGGTGCCGTTGATGATGCGCTTGGCGCTGTCGATTCTCGTTGCCATGTTGTCTGCACCTCCTTACAGGTTGGAGAACTGGACCTTGAAGTCCTCCTGGGCGTCCACCAGGCGGCCGCCGCAGCGGATAAACACCCAGCTGCCGGTCTGGTACTCCAGGATCTCCTGCCGGGTCATGGTTGAGGTGTCCACCCCCTGGCTCTTGATCCAGCTCAGCTGTGCCTCGTAGTCCACCTCGGCAAAGCTCTCGTTGGGGTTAAGGACGCCCACGTCCTCCAGGAAACGGAGATACCCCAGGATGGCGGCCACCAGGATCTGCTTGTTGTCGTAGGTGTTGGAAAATTTGCCGACATACTCGTTCTCGATAGTGGTCCGGAGGTAGTAGGTGATGAGGTCCATGCCCTCCACGATCTTGATCTTCCGCCAGTCGTCCTTGCCGGTGGCGGGGATGGTCTGCAGGGAGTTGACGCCCCGGGCGATCTTGGCCTGTACGCCGTCGTGGATCAGGATCAGTTTGCCGGCGTCCACCGCCGCGTCCGCCTCCGCCGTTGTCCGGGCGGTGACTGCCGTCAGCTCCGGCAGAGGGGCGTAGGTAGAGGACATGGCCATGGGGATGCCAGCGAGGATCCCTGCGATCCGGGCGCAGTAACTGGCAGCCGTGACGGCGTCCTTGCCCATCATCATGCCGCTCTCGTCCAGCTCGATGACGCCCATGTCGTCGGCGCCGGCGGTCTTGTAGGGGCGCACCAGCTTGGGGGTGCGGTACAGGGCACGCTGGGCCTTGGTCCACTCCAGGAGCTTGGCGCTCTCGTCGTCCGTCAGGTCCAGGGGGCCGGCAAGATAGTCCACGCTGTATCGCTCAATGAGCTTGAGCCCCGCCTCCAGGGCGGAGGTATTCTCAGTCCCGGGGGCGATCACCACCAGGATCACCAGGGAGGGAGCGCCCCGGTCGCTGCCTTCAAATGCGGTGAGGATATGCTTCTTGTTGGCCTCCCCCAGATCCGCGGGGATCAGGGTCTCGTCATTGAGGAGGTGGACGCCCTGGCTGTTGGCGTCACGCACGAAGATGGCCACATAGCCCCGCTTGCTGCGGTTGTTCACCGCCTGGGCTGCCTTGGCAAAGGCGATCCTCAGCTTGGGCAGGCCAATGCTGGGAAGTGCCATTAAAATCAGTCCTTTCTCAGTTGGTGTCCCCGGCCGTCTCCACGTCCAGGGCGTAGTGCTCCATCAGGGGGATGGCCCCGGTCACCGGGTCGTCACGGTCTTCCGGATCGTGGTACCCCGGCCGGTGGTCCATCCAGCTGGCGGAGAATTTGACATAGGCCGCGCCGGGCCCCGCACCGTCCGCCAGGGCGGTGACGGTGACGTGCCGGTCCCCCACGGGGAGGGAGGGGCCGCCGAAGGCCTCCAGCACCGCCGCCTGCTCCTGGCGCAGCTGCTCGGTGCTCTGCTCGTCGTAGCTGTCGGTGGCGCAGAAGATCTCCAGCTCCAGCTCCACGTCCCATTCCACCAGGCCCAGGGCAGCGTCGGTAAAGCCTGCCTGGGTGACGTAGAGGAAGCCGGAGGGCCGCTGGAAGTCGCTGGGGCAGAAGTCCCGGTACAGCGTCCTGGTGGGCCACAGAGCCACCAGCTTGGCGGCGATGGCCTCGCACAAGTCGATCTGGTTGATGGTGTTCATGCGGCTCCCTCCAATCTTCTGGCAATCTCAGCGGCCAGCCGTTCCAGTTCCGCCTTCCCGAAGGTGCCCAGGCGGCCTCGGACAGCGGCGTAGAAGTGCCGCCCGGCTGTGGCTGCCGTCTTGTTCCGGCCTTTAGTGTAGTGGTAACCCTCCCTGTTGGTGGGCTGTGGTTTCCGGTTGCGGTGGCCGTTCTCAATGGCGTTGGTCACATATCCCACGGCATACCGTTTGCCGCTCTGGGTGGTCTGGTAGGTGTTGGCCTTTGGCCGGACGGCCACATAGCCCAGCTTGCTGCCCACATGGCGCTCCTGCCATCCAGCCACATTACCACGGCCGCCGATCTCCTGTTGGACGTCGGAGAGCATCTGCTGTCCCATCTTGTCCAGCAGCTCCGCCTTCATGGCGGGGAAGGCCTTCAGCAGGGCGTCCCAGCTCCGGAGCAGCTGATCAATGCCGTCGATTCTCACTTCGGTTTCCGCCACGCTGCCGCCTCCTTACACATCCCGCCGCCAGGCGATCTCGTACTCGTTCTTGTAGGGATCCAGGACGTGGCGGATCTGCACGTTGTACTCCGCCGGCTGACCCGCCATCACTGTCACCAGATCCCCCTCCATCAGCTCGATGGCCTTGGGGACCACCAGCACCAGGCGGGTCTCCGCCTGGGCGTGGGTGTCCTGCCGGTCATAGCCGGTGTATTTCTCCGTCAGCACGCCGGGGAAGGTCACCGGCTCCAAAGGTGTCCGGACGGGCCGGTTTCCCGGCCCCAGGCTGGATTGGTAGCGGATGGCGCTGCAGGCCACCGGCGTCACCAGAGCCGCTCTGGCGGTCAGGTGCATACGGTCATAGTCGGTCAGCTCCGTAAGAAACAGGTGCTGCTGGCCCCAGCGGAGGGCCTGGTGGAGGGTGATAGGCCGTTTCCGGAGGATGATCTCCGCATCCCTGGCCCCGATGCCCACAGAGGAAAAGAGGTTTTTCTTGCCACTCAGGGTCAGGTCGCCCCAGAGAAGCCCCGTCTCCACCCAGTGCCAGTCGCCGGGAGAGTCCTCCTGGAAGCTCAGCAGCACCAGCCGCTTGTCAAGGCTCCCGGCGTCCACATAGTTCACGCCGCATCCCTCCTTGTCTGAATATACGGCCGGCGTCAGCCGGCCCGCCGGGAGTCCGGCGTACGAGGTCCCGCCCGGTGCGGGACCTCGGCGCAAGGGGCGATTCACTCGCCCCGCGCAAGTGCAATAAAGCGGGGTCCCCGGCCGGCGTCAGCCGGCTGGGGTGTCCGAATCGGACACCCCCATCCAGGGGTCGGTGAGCTTCAGCTGCACCAGCATCCGGCGAAAGGCGAAGTTTTCCGCAGCCATCGCCCCCGGCTCCTTCAGGTCCCGGTGATCCCAGGCGTCCAGCACCATGGCGTTGACGCAGAGGTCATACTGGGCGGCCCGGGCCGTCCCGGCCTCCGGGGGAGAGATGCCCGCCTGGGTCATGTAGCTGACGGCGGCCTCATACAGGACGGGGATCACCGCCTCCACCTCCGGGTCGTCCTTCAGTTCCGTCAGACGGCAGTAGGCCAGCAGGGCCTCCCGCCGCTCGTCACTCAGGGCCATGGGCTATCCCTCCAATCAGGCCCCGGGGGTGGTGGCCACCACGAAGCCCTTGTCCACCACCAGGTTGCCGCCTACCATGGCGTCGCCCAGGATGGTGAACATGCGCTCCACGGCCTTCACGCTCTCATCCACCCGGATGGAGTAATCACCAAAGAGGCCCAGCTCGTAGTTCATGGGATCGCCGTAGACCATGGTCTGCACCTCGGTGCCGGCGCCATCCAGGGCGGTGAGGAAGGAGTTGATGGCGTAGGGGATCATGGTGCCGCCGTCCACGATCACGCCGCGGTTGGGGTTGTTGCCCTCGGGGCGGATCTCAAAGACCCGCTTCTTGTCCTGGGTGCCCCGGATCTTGCCCAGGGCCAGAAGATCCTTCTTGTTGAGGTAGAGCCGGGCGTTGGCGCCGATGGTCTCGTCGCCGCCGTAGCCGAAGAACAGCTCGGTCAGCAGGCTCTCGGTTACGCCGCCGGTGATCTCCAGCTTCTTGAAGATCTCCGCACCCGCCACGTTCTTGGCGTTGAGGATACCGAACATATCGGGGCTGGCCTGGCCGTCACCCTTGACGATCAGCTCGCTGAGCTTGCG
This sequence comes from Oscillospiraceae bacterium, assembly GCA_017887695.1. Lineage (GTDB taxonomy): Bacteria > Bacillota > Clostridia > Oscillospirales > Oscillospiraceae > Pelethomonas. Next base: position 18,880 of record JAGHHM010000098.1, read on the forward strand.
CCGGATGGCCCGCATGGCCATGGAGCGGATCTTCTCGTAGTAGCTCGCAGGGCTCAGGCGGGAGATGTTGCGGTCCACATAGCTGGTCACGTTCAGCTCATAGGGGCTGATCTTGGCCACGCCGAAGGTGGGATCAGTGGACACCGTCCGGGCGGTGCCGGCGTTGGTGGTCACCTTGCCGCCCTTGGCGTCCAGCTCGGTGATGACGTAGGGCTCCAGGAAGCTGCCCATTCCGGTAAGATCCTGGACATAGACCTCATCCACGATGGAGCTCACCACGTTGCCCAGGGGGTCGCGGATCAGGCTGCCGGCGCCGGTGGGCTCCACGATGGTGCCGGTGGCCAGGGTCACCTGCTTGCTGGCCTGGTACAGGTCACGGATGGTCTCCCGGGCGGTGAACTTGATCTCGCCGCCCTTCTGCAGGATGTCCGCCCGCTCCAGGGCCTTGTCCCGCTCCTCATGCCGGTCGGGGGCCTTTTCCATAAACTTGCGGTCCTGCTCCTGGATCAGATCCTGAAGGTCCTTGATCTCGCCGTTCATGTTGGAGACCTTCTCCATTTCGCTGCGGTACTCCGCCTGCTTGCCCTCCTTCAGGAAGGCCTCCGCCTTCTCCAGAACGGCGGTACGCTGCTGCTGCAGGTCAATCAGTTTCCGTCTCATGCTGCTTGTCCTCCTTGTCAAACAAATCTGGTTTTCTCCAGTTCCAGCAGGGCCTCGTCCTGCCAGGCCTGGCTATCTGCTCCGGGGCCTTTCCCCGGCTGGGGATCTTCTGCGGGCCCCTCCGGTCCGCCGTAGCGCTTGGCTTTGATTACGCCCGCCTCCGGCTGAGTGGGCACGGCCACCAGGGACACCTCGTATGCCTCCGCCGCCCCGTCCAGCAGGAACACGCAGCGGGCGCCGTCGTACTCCCGGCCGGGGATGTGCTCGCACCACTCCCGGCGCTGGTCCTTGCCGCAGATGGAGCAGATCACCCGCTCCACCGCCACGCCCACACTGCACTCCCGGAGGATCCCGGTCTCAATGGCGGCGATGGTGTCCTCAGTCTTGTCCATCCTGGGCATATAGCAGCTGAGGACCAGCTGGCGGCCGCCGCCCGGCTTGTCCTCCACGGCAGCGGCATATACCCGGGCGGTCTGGACAGTGGCGCTCCAGCGGTGGTCCATCAGCACCGGCCGGCCGGGGAACAGCTCCGCGAAGCCCTGGAGGGCCTCCTCGGTGAAGCGCTCATCGTCCCGGTCCACCTGGTCGTTGCAGGCCGCCAGCCGGAAGGTGAATACCTCTTCGGCCTTCAGATCCCGCAGGGCCTGCTGGTTGATCAGCCGCAGGGCCTCCTCGCTCAGCTCCGCCGCCTTTTCCACCAGGGCGGCTTTGAAAAGTTCAGCCACTTTCTCACTCCTTTCTCGTTTCGCAGGCATAAAAAAACGCCAGAACCGGAGAAGAAGATCATCCTTCTCACGGCTCTGGCGCTGGGCTTTCTCAGCCTCTGGCTCTGGCACTTACCTGTATGTTCTTTTTCCATCACTCTACAATTGGCCTGCTGGCGGCCCGGATCCGGCTCAGCTCCGCCCAGTCCGCCAGGGGGACAAAGTTGAGACTGGCCCGCCGGTGCTCGCCGCCGGGCACGTCCGGCATGTCCTCCAGGGCCAGGATGTCGTTGACGGAGAACACGCCTTCGTCAATCATCGTCTGATACCAGCCGGACCGGGCGCCGGTGTCGCCCCGGAGCTCGGCCATGAGGTTGATCCGCAGCTCCAGGCCCCGGTCTACCTGGCTTTTGGCCAGCAGCTTCCAGGTCTGCTCCTCCTCGTACTGGTTCACAATGGGGTGGAGGGTGCCCACCACATACTCGATGGCGTTCTGCTCATTGGAGCCGTAGGCCTGCTTGCCCTCCTGAAGCTTGTAGAGAGGGACGCCTGACATGGCCACCTCTGCCCCGCCGCTGCCCTCAATGATCATGCCGTAGGTGGCGCCGTCCGGGGCCTCGCCTTTGAAGTACTGCTCATAGAAGGTCCCTCCGCAGGCGGAGCACCGGCATTCCACCGCCGGCACCTTCCGCCGCTTACCGCTGAGGACGGCCTCGGGGGAGGTGTCCTCCTCCCAGACTTTCCGGTACACGATCCCGGCGGTGTCCAGCTCTCCCAGGTTCATCGCCCATGGAAGCAGGCCCTCCGGGGCCTTGCGGCTCACCAGATCTTTGTAGTCCTTCATCCTGCCGTCCCCCTAAAAGAAGTCAGTCAGATCAATGAATTTGCTGCTTCTCCTGTCCTCCTGACTGGCCGTCGGATCAACGTCCCGCTCCGGCAGGCCGTAAAACTCCCGGATGATCTTCTCCGCCCGGATCGGTGTCACACAGGCGAAATTTCCCACCTTGTGCTGGTCTGCCCACGCCTTGATCTTCTTCTCGCAGTGCTCCAGGCTCATTTCCGGTACTTCCAGATCACGCAGAACGATCTCCGCCATGTGGGGCTCCTGCCGCAGCATATCCTTCAGCTGTTCGCCCACCATCCATACAGCGTTTTCCTCTTTAGGCTGCTGTGCGGTGATAGCCTCTATCGCGGCACTCAGGATCATTGAGAATCCCCCCCTTCCGCCGGCTCCGCCTCCCGGCCCAGCCACTGCTCCAGGCACTGGGCGCACTGGTCGTTGTCAATTCCCTCCAGGCGTTCCAAGGAGACAAAGCACTCCGGTCGCTCCTGGCAATACTGGGGGCCCTCCAGCTCCTCGATCTGCATGATGAACCGGGCCAGGGCCTTGTCATCCATGGCCCGGATCTCATCGCCCCGGGTCATGGGCTTGTGTTCCATCTTGATAGCCATTATTTTTCTCCTTTTCCGCAGCTGCCAACAGGTCCTCCAGGGCCCAGGCCACCGTCAGGTGGTCCACCTTCAGCTGCATATCATTCGCCATGGTGCTTAGGGATCTGTGCCGCCGGATCTCTGCCTTGATGATCTGCACGGCAGTCTCATCCATGGGCTGCCACCTCCTGGTCAAAGGGACTGGGCTCATAGGAGCGCACTGGCCGGAAGAGATTTTGCTGGGGATCTGGCTCCTTCTTGGGAACAGTGGACATCGGCTGGGATACGGACTTGGAAAAGCGCTGCTTGTCCCCTTCGAAGTTCAGCAGAAGCCCCAGCCCGGCCTCGCCGTCTTTGTTCTTGGCCAGATCCAGAACCCGCCGGCTGTAGGCGAAGTCCTGGTACTCCTTGTAGAGCAGCAGCACCACATCGGCGTCCTGCTCGATCTGTCCGGACTGGCGGAGGCTGGAGAGGGTAGGGGGTGGTGTGGAGCCGTCCTTCTTTTTGTCGGGGCGGCTGAGCTGGGAGAGGGCCACCACGGTTTTCTTGGTGGTGCGGCCCAACTGCTGCAGGTCGTTGGAAACCTGGGAGACCTTTTCAACGTCGCTCATGTACCGCCCGGCCCGGACGACGGGGATCTTCTGCAGGTAGTCAATCATGATAACGTCGTAGTGGTGGGCCATGGCATAGGAGCCGATGGAGCCTACCGTCATGCCGCTGGCCTCGATAAGATCCATCACCGGTGCGGTAAGGTGCTGCCGGAGATCTCTGATCCGGCCATAGTCCTCCTGCTGGAGGGCGTTGCCCAGGATCCGCTTGAAGCTGGTGTGGGTCTGACAGGCCACGGTCCGGTCATAGAGCTTGTCCGCGTCGGTCTCGTAGCTGAAGAACCCCACCCGCTTGCCATTCTTGGCCAGGTGGAAGGCCACCTGCAGGGCAAAGGCGGTCTTGCCGGCGGAGGGGTATCCGCCGATGACCACCATGTCCCCGGGGCCGGCGTGGAGCTGCTGGTCCAGATCCGGGAAACCCAGCTTCAGGAAGTCGGGAGGCTTGCCGCCGTCCCGGCGCTTGAAGAAGGCCCGGAAAGCCTCCTGGAGGGTCACCCGCCGGATGCCGGACCGCTCGCAGAAGAGGAGGTTTGCCTGGTCGATGGCGGCCCGGCAGGCGTCCTCGTCCTCGGCCGTGGCCAGTTGCTCTCCTATCTGACGCAGACGATGGAGCCGGGATGTTTTTTTCAGGGCCTCGGCGTAGGCGTCGGCATTGGCAGAGGTGGGAGTCACCTCGATGTACCGGGCCATAAGGTCGCGGTATTTGCCGCCCAGGGCCTCACTGACGGTGATGGCGTCCACCGGCTGTCCCTGGCCATAGAGCTGGGCCATGCAGCGGAAAATGGTCCGCTGCTCCGGCAGCTGGAAGTCATCCTCCGCCACTGCCATGAGCATGGGGCCCACGGCGGCCTCGTCGATGAGCATGGATCCCAGGACGCCTACGGCAGCGGTCATGAGGCTCTCGCTGAGGAGATGCCCCTGCTTGTCCTTGTCGTTCATCACAGGTACCGCACCCCCTCACCGCGAAGCGGCTGGGGCCCATCCGGAGGACCACTGGGGCTGGCGGACAGATCCACCTCTGTCCACCGGCGCTGGTTGAGCCAGGTGGAGGCGTAGGGGATGCCGATGCCGTCCTGCCACATCTTGCTGGCCATCTGGATGGTCAGGGCCCGGCCCATGACGGCCAGAAGGTTGTCATCTGGCTTCAAATTGTCCCAGGCCCTGATAGCCGCCTGCTTGCTCTCACCCCGTGGGTAGTAGTCCCAGAAGGCGGCAAAGCGATCCGGCTTCCAGTCGGGGGCGGCTTTTGGCTTCTTGGGGCCCTTGGTGCGCCTCCCCCGTTGGGGGATTATAGGGGGTATGTTCATATCTTTAGATTGTTCTAGTGGCGAATTTTCGCCGGAGGGGTCCGGCGGATTTTCGCCAGAGGGGTATGGCGGATTTTCGCCGGAGGGGGTGACCTGCGGCTCTTCCACGATGGTGGGCCTGTCCATCCAGATCCGGCGCTCCACTACGGCATTATTGCCGGGGTCTCGGATCACCTCCACCGAGAGGTAGCCCTTTCGCTCCAGGGACTGGACCAGCTCCCGGACTGTCCTGGGGCTGATGGCAAACAGCTCCGCCAGATAGGCGTTGCTGGCCCAGCAGTAGCCGGTGGCGTCGGCCATGGCGGTTATCTCTGCATACAGGAGCTTGGCATTGGGCCGCAGCTCCGGATCATAGCGGACCCGGGCAGGGAGGACGGCCCAGAAAGCCGGCTTTTGCTCAGCCATACTGCGCCACCCCCTTGCGGTCCGCTGGTGAATATGCTATAATCAACATGTGAGCGCGGCTTATGCCTCCTGTCCTCTGTGGGGTCCCATCCCACAGGGGACTTTTTTTATCTGCCTTCATGGCTGCCTCCTCCTATGTACTCAGGCCAGGATCTCCCCCCGGCGGTACAGATCAATACACTTCTGCCGGATCCGCTCCCGGCGGCGCTCCTGGGCCTCCGGGGTAACGCAGGGGTCCCACAGCTCCACCGTGGTCACGCCGTATTTAGGGCCCCAGTCGATCTTCCGGATGCTCTTGATCCAGGGCTTTCCGTCCCGCTCCACAGTCTCGGTGGAGACGATGGTCATGATGGGATTATCCGGGCTGGCGGGTTTGTCCGTCATGGCGCCACCTCCTCGCTGCAGTCTATGGCCCTCCGGGGTTGTCCTATGTCCGGGTGTGCTCTGATACCTTCAGGTTGGTTGCGGCCTGGATGATGCCGTCCAGCTCCGCCACGATCTCGCCAAACAGTTCCCGCTCGCTCTCGTCGATGACGCCGTCCTCGGCGATTTGGAGCAGTTCCCGGTCCCGATGGCGGTCAGCGAAGGCGATGACCTTGTTGATCAGCTGGATGGCGGCCCGGGGCAGATCCAGCACCTGAATCTCCGGCACTACCTTGATCTCCCCGGAGGCGATCCGGTTGTGCTGATAGGCCAGATAAAGGGCATCGTAGACGATGCACATCCGGTCCACGATCTCGGCAGGGGGCAGGCGGTTGTAGCTTTCATAGGCCTTGATGCTCTCCACGGAGATTCCAATGGCCTCGGCAGCCCCTTCCTGGGTCTTTCCGGCCTTGATCCGTGCGGTTTTGTAGATGTTTGTGTCGTACATGGACATGGTTTATTTCTCCTTCCAGGGGTAAAATCAGGATAGTGGGAGGATCATGCCCTGCTCCAGATCATAGCGATAGCTGGCCCGAGCGAAGGCTTCCTCGTCGAAGTCCTCCGGGAGGTCCAGGCACTCCACCGGGCCGCTGTAGGTCACCGGGTGGGCCTCGATGTCGTACCAGAGCCGGGCGGTGAATCCCAGGGACAAGGCCAGCGCCAGGATCAGCGCGGCGAGGGCGGCGTACCAGAGCCGCCGGCGGCGTCGCCGCTGTAATCGTGTCTTGTGCATGGTGCGCCTCCTTTCAGCTGGTGTGTTGGGTATAGAGCTGGCCCACCTCCACGCCCAGGATCTGGGCCAGGAGGGGGAGCTTGTCAGATCTAGGGGAGGACTTTCCCGTCTCCCACTTGACGACCGCCGGGCGGCTGACGCCCATCAGCTGGGCCAGCTCACCGGGGCTGTAGCCCTTGGCTTCCCGCAGGGCTTTGATGGCCATGGCCACCGCGATCACCTCGCTCTCTTGAAATCTTGGGGGTTTTGTGATACTGTAACTTTGAGTTACCATACGCCGGAGGGATAGAAGGGTGTGATAGGATGCTCAGCAAAGATTGTACCCAGCTCATGGAATGGATAGGGGATCAGTGGTGCCCGGTTCCCATGGCACGGATGCAGGAGCTCCTGCCGCCCGGGTTCTCCGAACAGCGTGTGAATGACCTGCGGAAAGATGGATTTCTGAAATGGGAATACGTTCCTTTTGGAGATGGGCTTGCAGCTGGATATTCTCTCAGCGATAAAGGGAAGGCGTACCTAGAGGAGCGAGAACAGATAGCTGAGAAAGCTAGTCAGCAAGCTGCCGAAAAGCGCGCAGAGCACAAGTTTCAGATATTTTATGTGCTCCTCGGTTCGCTGCTTACGCTGCTGATCGAGCATGGGCCCAGGATCTTCAACTATCTTCAGACCCTGCTTAGTTAATCGCGCCTCGAAGTCATTCCAAAATGCCTGGAATTGAGCGTCATCATAGCCCTCCTCCACTTCGGGGATCATACCAGCATTGAAGGCAGACAGTAGAGCGATGGCTTTTGGCGTTAGTGAGATGTGAAGGACTCCCATCTCCTTCATGTGGTCAGGCACTTCTTCCCTCACCTCCTTCTGTGGCGGCTGCCGTGGGGCGATCTAAAATTTTGAAAAGGAGACAAAGCGATGGCAATGCCCGATTTTCAAGACTTTATGGCCACTCTCGACGGAGAAACCATATCCAGCATCATGAAAGATGCCAATAATGCCATGAAACTAGCAGAGATGCAGGATATTAACCGCGAGAGCATTCCCGGGGCCCAACTGCTCAGCGCGAGCTTTCAGATTGCCCTTGAGCTCCTCGCAATCTATCACAAATGGCTTGAGAAACAGCTTTAAGGTCATCATCGGAGACAGTGCTGGTTGTGGGGCTGGTTAGCTCCGACACAAAAGAGGCAATCTCTTCTGGCGTGCCTCTGATGATAATTTTCATCCCCGCCCTCACCTCCTTCCGTGGCGGCTGCCGTGCGGCGTGTGGTGTAACTTACGGTATTATCATAATTTTGTAATTACAAAATGTCAACCGGTTAAATTATGTTATTACAAAATTTGTATGTAATCACAAAATCTTTTTTATATTGTAGGTGATGCCTATGGACAGAGAAGTTCTTGTGCAAAACATCAAATTGCTTTGCGAAAAAAAGGGAATTAAACAAACAGTGGCTTGCCGAGAAAGTGGCGTTGGCGTTAGCTTTGTCAACGATATTGTTCGAGGACAGACACCTTCAGTTGCAAAAGTGCAGATGCTGGCCAACTATCTGGGCGTGACCACAAGCGAGCTCCTGGGAGAAGAAAACAAAAAGCCCGCCGCCGGAGACGGCGACGGGGTGTCCGAAAACGAAGCTATTTTCCGGGCGCTGCCTCCTGATCTGCAGGAGGAGGCCCTGCGGTACATGCGCTATCTCGCAGCGCAAGCAGGTACTCACGAAGATCCAAAGGATTGATGCTGGCTTCCAGCCGGCGGAACTCGGCAATGCGTTCTTGTTCGGTCATGATGGCAGCCTCCTTTGTTGAGATATACCATCATCGCAAATTGTGACCCAAGTTGCACGAAGCTGTGCAACAAAAATAAAAAGTGTCCGATTTGGACACAGAGGGAGAGAGAAAATGGAAGCTTATATAGTCCTGACGATTGTATTTTTGATTCTTTGGCTATACGAGCGCAGTAAGTCGAAAAAGGCAAAGCAAACGATTTCAGAAGCAAATAGTTATGCTGAAGAAAAAAAGGCAGAGGGAGACAAATTATACGAGGATAAGCACCGGGAGGCCCTAGATTATTATTGGAAGAAAACCCAAAGCGCCGATGAAAGAGTAAAAAAGGCTGAGCAGGAAATTGAGAAACTAGGTAATGAAAAAGCCAAATTGGAAGAGGAGCTTGATATTCTCAGTAAGGATGTAATCTGTGCTGCGGTTTCTGTTGATGCCTATGAGGGATTAAAGTCCGATGAGATAAAGAACCAGTTGGCCATCCTAAAAACCCGCCAGGAGGAGCTGATTCGATCTGGCAACGCTCTAGTGGTTTCCGGAAACGATGGGCCTCGGCGTGTTGTAGATAGTCAAAAAAAGCAGATCCTTCGTTGCTTTAACTCGGAATGTGGGACGATCATTGGTGGGGTAACTGCCAATAATGTGGATACAGCCAGATCAAAACTCCAAAAGACCTATGAAGCGTTGAATAAGATGTTTGCAGTTGATGGAGTGCAGCTGTCTGAAGAAGTTTTTTCTTTAAAACTTGAAGAATTGAGCATGGTATATGCCTATATGCTAAAGGTTGAGGAAGAAAAGGAGACCAAGAAGGCGATTCGAGAGCAGATGGTCGAGGAAGAAAAAGTCAGAAGGGAGATTGAAAAAGAAAAGCAGAAAATTGAGAAGGAAGAAGCTCAGTTTTCTAATGAAGTTAAAAAGCTCATGGGGTATATGCAGAAGGCTAAAGATGATATAGAGAAGCAGCTTTATGTTGATAAGATTAAGGAACTAGAAGCAAAGCTGCAGGATCTTGCAAAGGATAAGGAAAATGTTCTCCAAAGAGAACAGAACACCCGTGCCGGCTTTGTGTATATCATTTCCAACATAGGTTCCTTTGGGGAACAAGTATTTAAAATCGGCATGACCCGCCGGTTGGATCCTATGGATCGTATTAGTGAGCTGAGCAGTGCCTCGGTTCCGTTTCCTTTTGATGTCCATGCGCTGATTTTCTCTGACGATGCACCTGCCCTGGAAACTGTTCTCCACCATCATTTCCAAAGCCAGCAGGTTAATAAGGTAAACGCACGAAAAGAATTTTTCCGCGTTGACCTTGATAGCATCAAAAAGGTTGTTCTGGAAAACCATAATGCTACGGTTCAATTTGTGGAAATCCCAGAAGCTACGGAATATAGAGAGACTTTGCGCATCGAGAAGGAAGCGCAAGTAGGTTAACTATTGGTGATACATAGAGGGGGCCGCTCCGCCGGAATGGCGGGGCGGCTCCGATTAAAGAAAGGAGGCCCTCCCATGACCCGTGAGCTGCTGGAGCAGATGCGCTCCGAGGGCCGGCTGGTGCCGGCGTCCATGTACCTGAGAAAATCCCGGGCGGAGGAGCACATGGGCCTGGAGGAGACCCTCTCCCGCCACCGCTCCACCCTGACGGCCTTCGCGGAGAAGTACGGCTTCCTGATCCGGGAGGAAGATGTCTACGAGGAAGTGGTCTCCGGCGAGAGCCTGTTCGCCCGGCCTCAGATGCTCCGGCTCCTGGAGGCGGTGTCCCAGGGGCGGTATGCCGCCGTCCTCTGTATGGACATGCAGCGTCTGGGCCGCGGCGGCATGTATGACCAGGGCATCATCCTGGACACCTTCAAGGGTTCGGAGACCCTGATCGTCACCCCGGAGCGGACCTATGACCTGACCCAGGACATAGACGAGGAGGCAGCGGAGATGCAGACCTTCCTCAGCCGCAGCGAGTACCGGCTCATCACAAAGCGTCTGCGCCGGGGAGTGCTCCACTCGGTGGAGCAGGGGGCCTACATGGCAAATCCGCCTTTTGGGTACCGCAAGACGGAGATCAATAAACTGCCCACCCTGGAGATCGTGCCGGAGGAGGCGGAGATCGTGCGGACCATTTTCCGGATGTACGCCGCCGGGAACGGCTGCACCCGGATCGAGCAGACAGTCAACGCCATGGGAGCCCATGGCCGCCGGGGGAGCCGCTTCAACCGGAACACCATCCGCCAGATATTGGATAACCCGGTCTATGTTGGCAAGATCCGGTGGAACCGGACCAACACGGTTAAGACTGGGGTAGGGGAGCAGCGCCGGCGGGTGGTGGTGTATAACACCGCTGACCGGTGGACGATCCTTGACGGAAAGCATCCGGCCATCATTGACCAGGATCTGTGGGATGAGGTGCAGGCACTGCGAAAGAGCCGCTATTTCTACATCGATAATAAGCATGTGGCCAGCCCGTTGGCAGGGCTTGTCCGCTGTACTAAGTGCGGCCGTGGCTGCAATATGCAGGGGAAGAACAAAGGGGTGGCGTACCTCCTGTGCCCCACACCAGGCTGTACAGCAGGGGCAAAGTTTGAGTTGGTGGAGCAGGCGGTGCTGCTGCAGCTGCAGGAGATTGCCCGGGGACTGGAAATCAGCCTCAGCCGGCAGGCGCCGCCGGACACGGCAGCCTTGGAGAAGGAGCTGGCCCAGACCCGGGAGCAGCTGGGGCGGCTGTCCGGCCGTCGGGACCGGCTGTATACCTTTCTGGAGGATGGCACCTACACCCGGGAGATCTTTGCCCAGCGGATGGCGGTGCTCTCTGAAGATGAGGAGCGGCTCCGGGGACGTATCGAGGAACTGGAGGGAAAGATCCGCGCGGAGCTTGGCAGGGATAAGCGCAAGCAGCTGGCACGGCTGAAGGAAGTCCTGGCCAACTACCAGGAGGCGAGCCTTGCAGGCAAAAAGGATCTTCTGCAGTCCATCGTGGCGGTGATCTACTACACCAAAAAGAAAAAGACGAAACCTGGTGATTTCTCCATCCAGGTCGTCCTGCGTGAAGATCTGGAGTAAATCCTCTAAACTGCTTCATGCTATTCTCTGCACGCGTCATAGATCTTTTTGGTATGGATACAAACGGCCTCACAGGTATCCTTGGAGCCGGATACGGGGCCGGGTACAATGCGATCAGGCATAATGGACCTCCTACTAAGTAAAACTATGGAAGGCGTCTGCCTTCATTTCCAGTGTATGCGCTCCAGAGCGGTTGGTGAAAATTCGGACTATACAAATTTGTCCCGGGCGGGTATAATGAAAGCGGAAAGAGTAAGAGCGGAGGTGGGTCATGACCGAATTCGGCTTTATCAGCGACAAGCTGGAGATCAAATTTTTGATCCTGTATATCGCCGCCAGGATTATTGAACCGGTGCCCTTTGAGGTACTGCAGGATCTGAGCATGTGCGACGGCGGTGTGGATTATTTTGACTTTTCCGAGTGCCTGGCGGATCTGGTCCGTACCGGCCACCTCAGCCGCAGCGAGGACGGACTCTACGCCATTACGGAAAAGGGGCGGCTTAACGGGGCCATCTGTGAATCCAGCCTGCCCTATTCCGTGCGGATGCAGGTGGATCAGAACCTGGTAAGTCACAATGAGCGCCTCAAGCGCCGGGCTTTGGTGCAGGCTCAGGTCCAGGAGCGGCCGGAGGGAGGCTACACAGTGACGCTTGCTCTCAGCGATGAGCTGGATAATCTCATGAAGCTGGAGCTTTTGGTCACCCGGGAGGATATGGCTCAGACGATTCAGAAGAATTTTAAGGCAGATGCGGAGAGTATCTACTCCCGGATTTTGGCGGTGCTGTTCAACCCTGAGGAGGGGCGGGACACCAGGCCGTCAGACGCTCCACCTGTGTAATAAGGGTAAAATTTTTACAAAATATCATATGACGGAGATCTTGTCCCCGTCCCATCCAGTAAGATGGGACGGGGCTTTTTTGCTTCTGTGGGCATATCCGGGGACGAGCTCTCATACAGTGGGAACAAGAACGGACAGGGAGGAATGGCGATGACAGAGGACCGCTATAAGGAGGCCTGCGCCCTGCTGCCGGAGGCATTGCGGAAGGTAGCGCTGGGGGTGGATCCACCTCGGCAGGCCAGGACGGAGGAATTGCGGCTGCGGGTGGGGAGGCCCCTGGCGCTGACGCTGCCGGAGGGAGAAGTATCTCTGCCGGGACCGGCGGTGGACAGCAGCGATCTTACCCAAGTGCTGGACAAGGCCACCGCCTTTTCCCGCTATGCCGCCGGGGAGACCATCAGCCAAGGGTTTGTGACAGCGGAGGGTGGCTTCCGGATTGGCCTGTGCGGAACAGCCATTCCCGAGGGTGGAGAGAACCGGGGACTGCGGGATATTACTTCGGCGGCGATCCGGATCCCTCATGCTTGCCCCGGGGTGGCGGAGCCTTTGCTGCCGGAGCTCCTGGAGCGGGGCAGGGTGCGCAGCACCCTGATCCTTTCCCCACCGGGGGGCGGCAAGACCACACTGCTGCGGGACCTGGTGCGGCTTCTGAGCCAGGGCGGCGCTTTGGCGGGGCCTATGCGGGTGGCGCTGGTGGACGAGCGGGGGGAGCTGGCGGCGGTGTGCCGGGGTAAGCCGCAGCTGAATGTGGGGCCCTCCACAGATATCCTGGACGGCTGCCCCAAGGCGGCGGCGGTACCCATGCTGCTGCGGGCCATGAATCCCCAAGTCATTGCCCTGGATGAGATTGCCCTGCCGGCGGATGTGGGGGCGGTGCTGTCGGCGGCAGGGTGCGGGGCGGCAATCCTGGCCACTGCCCACGGCGCTTCGGTAGCGGAGCTGCGCCGTCGAACGGTGCTGCGGGAGCTTCTGGAGAGCGGGGTATTTCGTCGGGCGGTGGTCATTGAGGGCCGGGGCGCGGAGCGCTGCTGCCGGGTGGAGGAGCTGCTGTGAGATGGCTGGGGGCCCTGCTGATGCTGGCCGGGGCCGGCGGCGGTTATCTGCTGGCCCGGCGGGAAAGTTTGCTGCCGGAACGTCTGGCCCGGGCGCTGCTGGTGGATCTGGGGGTATTGGCAGACGGAGTATGCTGTCTGCGCCGCCCTCTGCCGGACATTTTGGGAAAGGACCTGGCGGAGGGCCTGGGGGCAGTATGGTTGTGGAGGCCTCTGCTGGAGATGCTGAAGGGAGAGACGGGGCAGTCCCTGCCCGCCTGCTGGGCGGAGGTTACAGGGCAGCTGCCGGCTCCTATGGATGGGATGCTGGCCTCCCTGGGCCCTTTGCTGCCGGCAGGAGGCGAGGCCCTGCGCAGGGCCATTGAGGAAACGAGAGAGGAGCTTACCGGATTTTTGCGGGAGGAACGTTCCCGGCAGGCCGTGGAGGCCAGGCTGACTGCGGCAGTGTGTTTGTCGGGAGCATGCCTTCTGATCCTGGTATTGATGTGACAATGGATGTTGATCTGATTTTTAAAATAGCGGCCATCGGTATTGTGGTGGCGGTGCTCAACCAACTGCTGGTGCGCTCCGGCAGGGAGGAGCAGGCCATGATGACCACGCTGGCGGGGCTGGTGGTGGTGATGATGATGCTGGTGCAGGAGATCAGCGACCTCTTCCAGCTCATCAAGGCCCTGTTTGGGTTTTAGCCATGGAGCTGCTGCGGCTGATGGGGCTGTGTGCCCTGTGCCTCCTGCCGGTAATGGTTCTGCGGGGCAAGAATCCGGAGCAGGCTTTGCTGCTGGTGCTGGCCATTGCGGCAGTAGTGCTGGGACGGGTGCTGGCGTTGGCGGCCCCTCTGCTGGAGCGGCTGGACGCCCTGTTCCAGCAGGCAGGGGTAGAGAGCGGCCATGTGGCGATCCTGCTGCGAACAGTGGCAGCGGCCCTGGTAACCCGGCTATGCGGCGATCTGTGCCGGGACGGAGGCTCCCAGACCCTGGGAACGGTAGTGGAGCTGGCGGGGGCGGCAGCGGCTTTGCTGATCGCTCTGCCGTTGCTGGAGGCAGTGGCACAGCTGCTGCTGGGATACTTTACATAGGAGGAGAACCATGAGGAGACGGTTTGGGCGGGTCCTTCTGGCGGCGGCAGGATGTGTGCTGGCACTGCTGCTGCTGGGCGGACAGGCCAGGGCGGCGGAGACAACGGAGCAGCTGCCGGAGGAGCTGATCCGGGCGGCGCCGGAGGCGGCGGAGCTTCTGGAGGGCGGGGAAGATTTCGGCCTGCTGTCCGGGGTATCGGCCCTATGGGAAAAGAGCGTGAGGGAGGTGAAGGACTACCTTCTGGCAGGGGTCAGGAGTGTGGCGGCGCTGATGTGCGGCGTGGTGGTGCTGGGGGCGGCGGAAGGGCTGGTGCCGGATAAAAGTGGCGCGGTAGGCCGCTGCATTACCGTCAGCGGCGCCCTGTGGATCACGGCGGTAGCTGCCGGGGATCTGGATTCCCTCATGGGGCTGGGCCGGGAGACGATTACAGAGATCTCTCAGTTCAGCAAACTTCTGATGCCGGTGCTGGCGGCAGCCACCGCTGCCTCCGGAGGGGTAACATCCGCCTCGGTGCGGCAGGTGGGAACGGTGTTTTTTTCCGATGTGCTGCTGACTGTGATTGAAAGACTGCTGCTGCCGGCGGTATATCTCTATGTGGGGCTGGCGGCGGCGGGAACTGTGCTGGAGGGCGACGCGCTGGAGAGTATCAGCCGCCTGCTGAAAAAGGCCATCGGTTGGATTCTGGGCGGCCTTTTGTTTCTGTTCACCACCTATCTTACGGTATCCGGCGCGGTGGCGGGAGCCACTGACGCCAGGGCGGTAAAGCTGGCCAAGACCGCCATTTCCGGCGCGGTGCCGGTGGTAGGCGGGATTTTGTCGGAGGCGGCGGAGAGCGTACTGGCAGGCGCCGGCGTCCTGCGGGCTATGGCGGGTGTGTTTGGTATGCTGGCGGTGCTGGCCTGCTGCCTGACGCCCTTTCTGCGGCTGGGAGCTCAGTACCTGCTGTATCAGGGCGCCTCGGTGGTGGCGGCCACAGTGGGGCAAAAACGGCTGGTAAGGCTCATCGCCATGCTGGGGGACGCTTTTGGACTGGTACTGGCCATGACCGGGGCGTCGGCCCTGCTGCTGCTGGTATCCGTGGTGTCATCGCTGACGGTGGTGACGGCATGATGGAGGGGCTGCGGCAGTGGCTGCTGGGAATTACCCTTACCGCCTTTGCCGCGGGTCTGGCCCGGCAGCTGGCACCGGCAGGCCGGGAGCAGGGGGCCGTGCGGCTGGTAGGAGGATTACTGGTGGTGCTGGCTATTCTGCGGCCCTTGGGCAGCTGGCAGTGGGAGGGCCTGACACTGCCAACCTTTCAGGAAACGGAGGAGATGACGCAGCAATACCGTGAGGAGCAGACGGCGGCCCTTTCCGCAATCATAGCGGAGAAAACCGCCGCATATATATGGGACAAAGCGGAAGAGCTGGGCCTGTCATGTACGGTAGAGGTGACGGTGGCGGCAGGGGAGAACGGCATCCCTCTGCCGGACACGGTGATCATTACCGGCCCGTATGACCCGGGCCTGTCGGCGCTGATCGAAAAGGAGGTGGGCATCCCCGCCGGGAAGCAGATATGGGAGAACATAGGGAGCGGGAAAAACGAAAGTGGCTGAAGCCCTTGGAAATTCTGGGCCGCTATAAATATGTGCTGGTAGTAGTGGCTCTGGGAGCGCTGCTGCTGGCCTGGCCCCAGGGAACGGACAAGGAAAACAACAGCGCTGTTTCAGAAGAAACGGCGGACGCCGTCGGCGAGCTGGCGGAGCTGGAGACGGCTATGGAGGAAATCCTGGGCAAGATCAGCGGCGTGGGGAAGGTGGATGTGATGCTGACGCTGCAAAGCGGTTCGGAAAAGGTGCTGGCCGCGGACACGTCCCTTCAGTACAGCGGAAGCGTCCAGGCCCCTGATGACTATTCGCGCACGTCGGAGACGGTGGTAGTGTCCGGCGGCGGGGAAGGGGGCGTGGTGGTCACCCAGGAGCGGTATCCTCAGTACCGGGGGGCCCTGGTGGTATGCGAGGGCGGCGGCAGCGATAGCGTGCGTCTTCAGGTGACGGAGGCGGTGGCGGCCCTGACGGGCCTTGGGACAGATCGGATCGCCGTGGTGCGCTGGCATAGCGGCGAAGCGAATTAAGAAAGGATCAAGGATATGGGAGGAAAACGTGAGATGAGAAGGCAATGGAAACGGAATGCGGTGGTAGCCACAGTGCTGCTGTTTGTCTGCGCGGCGGTTTACCTCAACTGGCGCTATGCCGGGGAAGCGGCGGTAGACCAGGCGGCGGAGGTTTCGGCTCAGCAGCAGGAACAAAACGGTGACAGCACCAAGGTGCTGGGGGACGCGGCCTTGGTGGATGGCCAGGTGGTTTCCGGCCAGGAAGAGGACGCGACTGCCGTCAGCAATTATTTTGATACGGCCCGTCTCAGCCGCCAGCAGTCCCGGGACAATGCCCTGAGCCTGCTGCGTGAGGCGGCGGAGCAGGAGGGCGCGGAGCAGGCTGCTGTGGACGAGGCCAACCAGACCATCCAGACCCTGGCGGGGTACAGTGTTCTGGAGAACCAGATTGAGAACCTGGTGATAGCCAAGGGCTATGCCGACTGCGTGGCTTTCATGGGGGAGAACGGCATCAGCGTGGTGGTTTCAGCGGCGGAGGATGGCCTCCAGACAGAGGATGTGGCCAAGATCACCGACATTGTTCTCAGCGAGACAGAGTATACCGCCGATCAGATCAAGATCATGGAGGCCAATTGACAGAGACATACATCCCGGCGCCGGAGGAGCAATTCTTCCGGCGCCGGGACTTTTTGCTGGGGGAAAGGATAGGAAATGAGCCTGCGGCAAAATTTCAGGTTGTATTTTATGGAATAAGGTGGTACAATAGATGAGCCAATTTGCTTACCTACTTTTGCAAGGAGTGTTAGAATATGGGCGAAAACAAAGATTATATGACGCATCCGGAGGAACTGGGCTGCATCCATATCTCCGAGGATGTGCTGGCCACCATCGCCGGCGGCGCCGCCAGCGAAGTGGAGGGCATCGGCGGCATGATGAGCCTTGCCACCAAGAAGTCCAGCGCCCGGGGCGTTCGCGTTGCTGTGGATGAGGACGGGGCTGTCATCGACCTCTATGTGATGATTCGCTACGGCTATCCCATTCCCGAGGTAGCGGAGAAGATTCAGAATGCTGTGTCCACCGCGGTGGAATCCATGACCGGTTTTGCGGCCAAGGCGGTAAACGTCCACGTGGGCGGCGTCAGCTTCCAGTAAGGGAGCCCCGCCGGCGCTTCCCATGCCGGCAGAGAGAGAAAGGAAGCTGTACCATGATTAGAAATGTTGCGCGGGAGATCGCTATGCATCTCTCCTATGAGCTGAGCTTTACGGATCTGAGTGCCGATGAGCTGCTCAACCAACGGCTCAATCCTGACCGTTTTGACCAGCTGGCCCCGGAGTATGAGGTTTACGGCAAGCTGCCCGGCCCCAGCCAGCAGGCCTATATCCGTCGTGTGGTCAAGGGCATTGCCGAGCACGGCTATGAGCTGGATCAATATATTGAAAAGTATGCCGTGGGCTGGAAGTTTGAGCGGATCCCTCTGGTGGCGTCGGCCATTATGCGCCTTGCCATGTATGAGATCCTCTACATGCCGGAGATCCCCAACGGCGCCGCCATCAACGAGGCGGTGGAGATCGCCAAAAAGTACGAAAGCAGCGACGTGGTTCGCTTTATCAACGGTATCCTGGGCTCTTTCGTGCGCAAAGAGGCGGGGGATGTGCCGGCTGTCCAGCCGGAGACGGCCCCGGTTGACGAGTCCCAGGACGACGAGGCCGGTCAGTGACCATAGCATCTGAGAGCGCACAGTTTTGTGCGCTCTTTTCTTTTTGTGCCGGGAGGTGATGGTTTGGAGCGGCATATTTTCACAGTGTCCGAGGTCAATGAGCTCATCAAAGCCATTCTGGATAACGAACCTTTGCTGGGGGACGTATGTATCCGGGGTGAGCTCTCCAATTATAAAATGTACCCTTCCGGGCATCATTACTTTACCCTCAAGGATGAGCAGAGTGCCATCCGCTGCGTCATGTTCCGGGGTCAGGCGTCCCGCCTGCGGTTCCGGCCGGAAAACGGAATGAAGGCCCTGGCCCTGGGCCGGGTGACGGTGTTCCCCCGGGATGGGGCCTACCAGCTCTACTGCAACGAGCTGACCCCTGACGGCGTGGGGGATCTCCATGTGGCTTTTGAGCAGCTCAAGGAGAAGCTCTGGAAAGAGGGACTCTTTGATGAGAGCCATAAGAAGCCCCTGCCCCCCTATCCCCGGGCCATTGCGGTGATCACCTCCTCTGCCGGGGCGGCGGTCCACGACATGATCCGTATTCTTCGGCGGCGGTATCCTCTGGCGGCGGTAAAGCTCCTGCCCGTCCGGGTCCAGGGGGCAGAGGCGCCGGCGGAGATCGTGGGGGCCATCCGCTACGCCAATCGCTACCAGGTGGCGGATCTGATCATTACCGGCCGGGGCGGCGGCTCCATCGAGGACCTCTGGGCCTTCAATGATGAGCGGGTAGCCAGGGCTATCTATGAATCCCAGCTGCCGGTAATTTCAGCCGTGGGCCACGAGCCGGATGTGACCATCGCCGACTTTGTGGCAGACGTCCGGGCAGCCACCCCTTCCCATGCGGCGGAGATAGCCGTGCCGGACCAGGGGGAGCTGCGGGAAAAGCTGCAAAGCGCCGGACTCCACATGACCCGCGCCCAGGCCAAACGGTTGGAGCTGCTGCGACGGCGGCTGGAAGCATTGGCATCCAAGCGGGTGCTGACAGACCCCATGGCCGTCATTCAGGACAAGCGGATGCTCCTGGCTCACCTTCAGAAGAATTTGGGCTATGCCGCCTCTGCCCGGCTCACCGGGCCCCGGCAGCGGCTGGGGGCCCTGGCGGCGTCGCTGGACGCCATGAGTCCCCTGAAGGTTTTGGGGAGAGGCTTTGCCATGGCCACAGACAACCGAGGACAGATTCTGCGGCGGGCTGGAGAAGCAGCGCCGGGCGACGGGATCAGAGTGACCCTGGCGGAGGGAAGCTTGGACTGCCGGGTAGAGAATGTACACACGGAGGAGGATTCTCATGAGCGCGAAGAAGGAAAAGAGCTTTGAGGAGAACATTACCCGTCTGGAGGAGATCGTCTCTCTCCTGGAGCGGGGGGACGCTCAGCTGAAAGATTCCCTGGCCCTTTTTGAGGAGGGGACAGGGCTGGTAAAGCTCTGCACCGCCATGCTGGACAACGCGGAGCAGAAAGTGGTGAAGCTCCAGAAGGGGAGCGATGGGGCGCCTGCAGAGCTGCCCTTTGCGGTGGAGGAGTGATTAGATATGTGCGCATTTCAGCTGCGATATGATACCTACCGTGCGGCGGTAGAGGAATACCTGGGAGGTTTGTTCCCTGGGGACAAGCCCTATGGCCGACTCCAGGAGGCCATGCGATACAGCCTCATGGCCGGAGGTAAGCGGGTGCGGCCGGTAATGGCCCTGGCTTTCTGCGACCTGATGGGTGGGGAGTGGCGGCGGGCCATTCCCTTTGGCTGCGCTTTGGAGCTGGTCCATACCTATTCCCTGATCCACGATGATCTGCCCTGTATGGATGACGACGACCTCCGCCGGGGCAAGCCCACCTGCCACAAGGTTTACGGTGAGGCTATGGCGGTGTTGGCAGGAGACGCTCTCCAGGCGGAGGCGTTCCGTCTGATTGCTTCGGCCCCCGGCGTTACCGACCGGCAGCGGGCAGAGGCGGCGCTGGTGCTGTCCCGGGCCTGCGGGGCGGATGGTATGGTGGCGGGCCAGACCCTGGATATGCTGGGCCTGGGCCGTAACCGCGGAGAGCTGGAGCTGCTTCATAGCCTTAAAACCGGAGCTATGATCCAGGGGGCGGCGGAGCTGGGCTGCGTAGCGGCCGGAGCGGACAGCCGCCAGCGGGAACGGGCGGCGGAGTATGCCCGGCATATTGGCCTTGCCTTCCAGGTCCGGGACGACATCCTGGATGTCATTGCCGACCAGAAGGTGCTGGGCAAGACGGTTGGCTCCGATCAAAGAGACGGTAAGACCACCTTCGTGGATCTCCTGGGCCTGGAGGACTGCGAAGCTTTGGTGGCCCAGGAGACAGCCAAGGCCAAGGCTGCCATTTCGGATCTGCCGGGCTGCGAATTTCTGCTGAATCTGGCGGAGCGGCTGGCGGACAGGGGGAACTGATGATGGTGCGTTTCGGCATGCTGACAGGCAACGTCATTATTGACTGTGCCCTGCTGGCCTGGTTTTTGGCTCAGCTGATCAAAGTGATCCTGGAACTGGTGCTGCTGCGGCGGTTTGATGTGAAGCGGTTTGTATCCAGCGGGGGTATGCCCAGCAGTCACTCGGCCCTGGTGGTGGCTGCCGCCACCGCTATTGGCCGGCTTTACGGCTTTGACGGTCCGGCTTTTGCCCTGGCGGCGGTGCTGTCTGCTGTGGTGATGTACGATGCCTGCAACGTCCGCCGCAGCGCCGGGGATACAGCCCGCCTGGTCAATCAGCTGCTGGAGCATGTGGAAAAGCTGACAGCGGAGGACTTTGCCGACGATCTGAAGATCATCATGGGCCATACGCCCCTCCAGGTGGCGGCAGGGGCTCTGCTGGGGCTGGGAATCGGTTTGCTGGCTTGATTTCCGGCCTTGACAAACGGTTCCCCGACGGATATACTAAACTGGAATATGGCTGTGAAGGGGAGCAGTACGCTTGGTGCGGATGCGCAGAGAAGGGCCGGTTTGGTGCAAGGCCCTGTGAAGTACCGGCGGAAGTCGCCCCGGAGCCCCGGCGGGAACGGGTGCGGTTTCATGTGCGCCCTGGTAGATGCCGGCGGATCTCCCCCGTTACCGGGAGCAAGGAGTGTCTCTGAAAAGGGAAATTCGGGTGGTACCGCGGATTTGATTCGCCCCGAGCCGTTGCGGCTCGGGGCGTTTTTTTACGTGCAGTCCCAGGGGCGGACAATGTGCCATATTGCCGAGTCGTCCGCTCCAGAAAGGAGTCCTCTATGACATTTACGTTCCACATGCCCGAGGGATATTCCACGGCAGACCTGGTGGCCCTCAACAAGGTCCACACCAGGCGGGGAAAGATCCGCCGCTGGCTGATACCGGCGCTGCGGGTGGTGCTTACGCTGGGCGGAATTTTGCTGGTGTTGGGCGCGGCGGTGCTGTTGGCCTACGGCTGGGCGGAGAATGGCCTTCTCATCTCCATTGTCGTATTTTTTGTAGTCGGTATCCTGTGGATCCTGATTGGGCTGTTCCACTACCGCATCAGCGCCTGGAACTCCCGGCGGCTGACCATAAGGGACCTGGGCAGCATCACGGTGACGCTGGGCGAGGAGGGGATCTCTGAGATCACCGGCAAGGGCAGCGCTCTCCACCCCTATGCCGCCTTTGCGGGCGCGGCCTGCTATCGGGATATCCTCTTTTTGTTCCTGGACAAGAACCACGCTATGATTCTGCCCTACGCTGCCATGACAGGCGGGACGGCTGCGGAACTGGAGGCCTTCTGGGCCCGGCACAGCAGCCTGCCTATCCAGCATTTTGATAACAAGCAACACGCTGATTGATAAGGAGAGTCAACTGATGAGACAAGAACTGCCAAAAACCTATGAGCCCCGGGAGGTAGAGGGTAAGATCTACCAGGCCTGGATGGATGCCGACTGCTTCCATGCCGAGCCCAATCCGGACAAGAAGCCCTTCTGCATCGTTATGCCGCCTCCCAACGTCACCGGCCAGCTCCACATGGGCCACGCCATGGACGCTACCCTCCAGGACATCCTCATCCGCTATAAGCGGATGCAGGGCTACGAGGCTCTGTGGATGCCCGGTACCGACCATGCCGGCATCGCCACCCAGATCAAGGTGGAGGAGGAGCTGCGCACCAAGGAGGGCCTGACCCGTTACGACCTGGGCCGGGAGAAGTTCCTGGAGCGGGTGTGGGACTGGAAGAACAAATATGGCAACCGTATCGTGGAGCAGCAGAAGAAGCTGGGTGCCTCCTGCGACTGGGATCGCGCCCGGTTCACCATGGACGAGGGCTGTTCCAAGGCCGTCCGTGAGACCTTCTGCGAGCTTTATGACAAGGGCCTTATCTACAAGGGAAGCCGGATCATCAACTGGTGCCCTCACTGCGTCACTGCCCTTTCCGACGCGGAGGTGGAGTATCAGGATAAGCCTGGTCACCTCTGGTATATCCGCTACCCTCTGACTGACGGCTCCGGCGACCTGGTGGTGGCCACTACCCGTCCGGAAACCATGATGGGTGATACCGGCGTGGCGGTGAACCCGGAGGACGAGCGCTTCAAGCATCTGGTGGGCAAGACCTGTATCCTGCCCATTATGAACCGGGAGATCCCCATCGTGGCTGACGAGTACGTGGAGCTGGGCTTCGGCACCGGCGCGGTGAAGATGACCCCCGCCCACGATCCCAACGACTTTGAGGTGGGTCTGCGCCACAACCTGGAGACTATCCGCGTCATCGGTGACGACGGAAAGATCAATGAGAACGGCGGCCCCTACAACGGTATGGATCGCTACGAGTGCCGCGCCGCCATCATCAAGGATCTGGAGGAGCAGGGCTACCTGGTCAAAACTGAGGATTACAGCCACAACGTGGGCACCTGCTACCGCTGCCACAACGACGTGGAGCCCCTTATTTCCGCCCAGTGGTTCGTGAAGATGGAGCCCCTGGCCAAGGAAGCTTTGCGGGTGGTGAACGAGGGCGAAGTGAAGTTCGTTCCCGACCGCTTTGCCAAGACCTACACCAACTGGATGGAGAACGTCCATGACTGGTGCATTTCCCGCCAGCTCTGGTGGGGCCACCAGATTCCCGCCTGGACCTGCGCCGACTGCGGTCACATCACCGTGGACCGCACCGACCCCACCTGCTGCGCCAAGTGCGGCAGCAAGAATATTGAGCGGGACCCCGACGTGCTGGATACCTGGTTCTCCTCCGCTCTGTGGCCCTTCTCCACCTTGGGCTGGCCCGACAAGACCCCGGAGCTGGACTACTTCTATCCCACCTCTGTTCTGGTCACCGGCTATGATATCATCTTCTTCTGGGTCAGCCGCATGATCTTCTCCGGCTGTGAGCAGATGAAGAAGTATCCCTTTGAGAAGGTCCTCATCCACGGCCTGGTCCGGGATGACAAGGGCCGGAAGATGTCCAAGTCCCTGGGCAACGGCATCGATCCTCTGGAGATGGCCGATAAGTTTGGCGCCGACGCCCTGCGCTTCAACCTCATCACCGGCAACAGCCCCGGAAACGATATGCGTTTCTACGTGGAGAAGTGCGAGGCTATGCGGAACTTCGCCAATAAGATCTGGAACGCCAGCCGGTTCGTGATGATGAACCTGACCATCGATGAGGTGAAGCTGCCTGAGAAGCTGGAGCTGGAGGACAAGTGGGTCCTCTCCCGGCTCAATACCCTCGTAAAGGAAGTCACCGAGAACATGGACGCCTACGAGCTGGGCGTGGCCAGTGCCAAGGTCTATGACTTCATCTGGGATACCTACTGCGACTGGTATATTGAGCTGACCAAGGGCCGTATGCAGGCGGATGACCAGGCTGCCCGGCTGTCTGCTGAGAACGTGCTGTGCTACGTCCTCATCCAGATGCTCAAGCTTCTGCATCCCTTCATGCCCTTCATCACCGAGGAGATCTATCAGGCCCTGCCCCATGTGGCGGGGGAGGATGCCTCCTTCATCATGCTCAGCGACTGGCCGGTGTACGACGAGAAGTTCGCCTTCCCGGCTGAGGAGGCGGCCATGGAGGAGATCATGGATGCTATTCGGGCCATTCGTACCCGCCGCAGCGAGATGAACGTGGCTCCCGGCCGGAAGGTGCAGCTCACCATTGCTACGGCCAAGGAGGATGTATTTACCGCCGGCGCCCCCTTCTTTAAGCGCCTGGCCGGTGCCACCGAGGTCCATGTGGTGCCTGCTGATCAGGCTCCCGCCTCCAAGGGCCAGGTGGAAGTGGTGACGCACTCCGCCCGGGTGTTCATGCCCCTCCAGGAGCTGGTGGATGTGGCTCAGGAGCTCCAGCGTATTGCCAAGGAGAAGGAGAAGGCTCTGGGCCACCTCAAGGGCATCGAGGCCAAGCTTGCCAACGAGGCCTTTACCTCCAAGGCTCCTGCCAACATTGTCCAGAACCAGCGGGACCAGGCGGAGAAGCTCCGCTCCCTCATCGCCCAGCTGGAGCAGTCTGAGGCTGCCATGCAGGGCTGAGCCGCCAGCTGCGCAGCTGTCCCTTTCTGACAAAATGAATGAGCCGCCCCCGGGATTTGTCCCGGTGGGCGGCTTGCTTTTCCAGAAGATTTCTCCGGATACCCTCTTGCATTTTCCAAAGTGTATGCTATACTGTTATTGACATATGTCAGAAATAACCGGGCAGGAACGGCCCTCTGAAGGGCTCCTTTTCGGAGCGTTTTGGTTGGAAAGGGCGGGCGCCCGGCTGACACAGGATCATATCAGGAGGAATATAGCGATGCGTATTGCGGTAACGTACGAGGACGGCCAGGTGTTCCAGCACTTCGGCCATACGGAACAGTTCAAGATCTACGACGTGGAGGACGGCAAGGTGGTGAACGCCGTGGTGGTGCCCACCAACGGCAGCGGCCACGGGGCCCTGGCGGGCTTCCTGTCCCAGATGAAGGTCAACGCCCTGATCTGCGGCGGCATCGGCGGCGGTGCCCGGGCGGCCCTGGACGAGGCGGGGATCCTGCTCTATCCCGGCGTAGTGGGCCAGGCTGACGCAGCGGCTGAGGCCCTGGCGGCGGGAAATCTGGTCTATAATCCCAACAC
>JAGHHM010000099.1 GCA_017887695.1 Oscillospiraceae bacterium
ATACTGCCGTCCGGGTCAACCGTGCCAATGATGATGACCTCTTTCATTAGACATGCCCCCTTTGACAGTTCAAATGATCCGCTTGATGTTCAATGTTCAACTCCAGCAAACAACAGGCGGTGTCAGTGGAGATCCCACCGACACCGCCCACAGTTCACATAACGCTGTCTCTCACTCCTCCCGCAGCCGCTCCACCACGGTGCGTTTTTCCGCTGCCCGGACGCTGAGGCCGGGGATGCCCGCCCCCCGCAGGGCGAACAGGGGGACGCTGAGCAGGACGACCGTCCGGTCCAGGTGGTAGGTGAAGAACCAGAACAGCCCCTCCACCGCCCGGAAGGCCACCGGGCCCAGGACCAGGGCCAGCAGCAGGGCCAGCCCGGCCGCCCCCAGGGCGTACAGCAGGCCCTCCCACACCAGCATGGCCCGCTGCTGTTTCGCGGTCATGCCCACGGCCTGGAGCACCGCCAGCTCCCGCCGGCGGGCGATGATGCCGGTGAGGACGGCGTTGAAGAAATTGAGTACCCCCACCAGCCCCACAATGAAGCTCAGGGCCCCGCCCAGGAGCAGGAACATGGAGCGCATGCTCTCAAACTCGGCGGCGTAGGTGGCCTTGCTCTCGTAGTCCAGCTCCGGGTTTACGTTCCCGGTGTAGTCCGTCAGGAAGGACTCCATGGCGGCGTTGGCCTCGTCGGTGGTGTCGAAGGCGTAGTACATGACGCTGTCCGTGCCGGTGTCCTGGATGAAGGTCTGGTCGTTCAGGATGAACTCATCCGCGCCGTAGTAGCGGTAGGAGAGGGCGGAAGGCACCGTCACCAGGGCAGCCACGGTGTAGTCCACGTCCCGGTACTTCACCGGCCGCTCCACCCAGTTAGCCCCGTCGGGGATGTCCTCGTACGCGGCCCAGACCTCGCCGGTGTCCGGGTCGTAGAACTCGCTCTCCTCCACATACCGCACCGTGACGGTGTCCCCCAGCCGGGCCCAGTGGGAGTTCATGTCGGCGTTTCCGTAGTCATCCTCACTGTACACGGCGGCGATCTTCCGGCTGCCCGGCTCATAGAGGGCGGACAGGTCCCCCTCCAGCACCGTCAGGTGGTCCAGGGCGAAGGGGCTCATGCCGGACAGCTGCACCGAGTCGGCCAGCAGGCCCGCCTCGTTCCGGTCGGTCAGACGGATCAGGTTGTCCAGCTGCTCCGGGGTGTAGAAGCGCTGCTTGTTCGCCCGGAACCAGTCCTCGGTAACGTACTCCAGGGCGCCGAAGGTCTCTCCGTACACCACGCCGCCGTCGGTGACGCCGCCCTGGGCGTCGATGGCGTCGATGACGGACTGGGGCACGGCCTGTTCCGCGCTGAATATGGTGCTGGTCTGGAATTTCCCCGCGTTGGCCACGATGAAGTCGCTGGCGGTGAAGCTGGACACGTACTTGTCCATGTCAAAGCCGCCGGTGAAGTTTACCGTCACGGTGAGCAGCACCACCGCCAGGGACAGGGAGAGGACGGTCACCACCGTCTTGCCCCGGCTGCGGCCCAGGTTGGCCCAGGCCATGGTAAAGGGGCTGACCCTCCGGGCTTTGCGGCCCTTGGCCCGGGTTTTTCCACCGCCCTCGGTGTAGCGCACCGCCTCCACCGGGGAGACCTTCGCCGCCATTTTCCCCGGCCTGCGGCAGGAGAGGAGGACGGTGAACAGGGCGAACACCGCCGCGACGACGAAGATCCAGGGGCTCACGGAGGTCATGGGCACGATCCCGTCCAGCCGGGCCACGATCACCGGGGTCAGCTGCCCGCCAATGAGCCAGCCGATGACCAGGCCGATGGGGATGCCGGCGGCGGAGAGGGCCAGGGCCTGGAGGCGGATGATCCGCCGCAACTGCCGGGGAGTGGTGCCGATGGTCTTCAGCAGCCCGTAGAACCGGATATCCCCGGCCACGGAGATCTGGAACACGTTGTAGATGATGAGATACCCGGTGAAGATAATGAGCAGCAGCATAGCGGCGATGGCGATGACCACCATGGGGTCCATGCTGTCGGAGAGCTGGGCCCCGGTGTAGCCCCAGTTGACGCCGGTGCTGATATAGTTATCCCCGGCGGTCTCGCTCTGGTAGCCGTGGTTGGCCAGGATCTGGTCCAGGTCCTGCTCGATGTGCCGGGCGCCGCTTTTCAGCATCACGTCCAGATTCCAGGTGCCGATCATGCCGCTGCTGCCGGGCGGCGTCACCCCCACCTCGTCCAGAATGGCGTCCACCCGGCTCTCCGGGATCAGGACCTGGTTGGCCACGACGGCCTCGTCATACTCCCACCAGCCGGAGAGGGTGAAGCTCTGAGTGGTGGTATGGCCGTCCACGTCAAAGGTGAGGGTGAATTTCGCCCCGATCTCCGGCTCCACCCCCAGCAGCTCCAGCACGCGGGTGTCCGTGGCGGCCTGGTCGGTGCCCTCCTCCGGCAGGCAGCCCTCCACGGGGTCGCAGAAGGACCAGTGGGCATAGTTGGCGTCGGCGTAGCCGACCTCCACATGGGACTTGTGGAAGGGGACCTCTGTGGGCATCCCTAAAAAGCGCCGGACGCCCCACTGGCCGATCAGCGGGTCGTCCCGCAGCTCTTCAAACTGCTGCTCTGTCAGGTACTTGAACCCACCATGGGAGAAGCCCCCCACCTGGCGGAAGTTGCTCTGCTGGAAGCCCTCGTTGATGGAGAGGGCGATGGTGAAGAGGGAGGTGAACAGCACCGCCGTCAGGGCGATGGCCGCGATGGCGATGAGGTTTCGGGCGCGGCTGGCCTGGAGGCTCTTCCAGGCCAGATGGCGGACGCACTTGCTGTTGGACACTTTCATGGCCTCCGCCCCCCTTACCGCGTGACGATCCGGCCGTCCTCGATGCGGACGATCCGGTCGGAGAGCTGGGCGATCTCCTCGTTGTGGGTGATCATCACCATGGTCTGGGC
>JAGHHM010000100.1 GCA_017887695.1 Oscillospiraceae bacterium
ATGGCTATCCCCAACCTGATCGCCGTGTTCGCCCTGTCCGGCGTGGTGTTCAAGACCACCAAGGAGTTCTTTGACAGGGAGAAGGCCCTTAAGTAAGCTTCCATACCACTCCTCTTTGCGGCGGGGGACGGGGCGAAAGCCCCGCCCTCTGTCCCGCAGGGGAGCGGCAGGGTATAAGCGGGCCTCAGCGCTCCGGCGCCTCCAGCCCCAGGAGAGAGAAAAGCATGTCCAGGGATTTCAGGCGGATTACCACGCCGTCTGCTTCCCAACGCCATAAGCCATCTGTATCTTCTGCCAGGGAAACGGATGTAAGCTGACGGGTAATAGGGGAAAACAGCACGCCCCACCAGGCGGGAGTGGTATAAAGAAGCATAGCCAACATCCCGGCTACAACAGAGATAAGTAATTTATTTCGCATCTTCATAAAAAATACCGTCCTTACTGGGATTTGTCTCCAGTATGGACGGTATTTTCGTGTTTTAAACCACTTTTCCAACAGGCGTACAAACATAGGTTTGTGGGAATACGGAACGGAGCCTTTCCCACGCAGTATCCGCACGGCTGCGGTCATGGAAAATACCAAATACGGTAGGACCACTACCGGTCATGGAAGACGCCATAGCGCCGGCATCCAAAAGCACTCGTTTTATGTCAAACACCTGAGCATATTTACGGGGAAGGACATCTTCAAACACATTATAAAGCCGATGGGCAACTCCTTCCAAATCTCCCGCCTCCAACGCCGATTGCATCCCGGCGGTATCCGGATGGCATCGCAGCTGGCGAAGATGTACCAGGGAGAACAGCTCCGGTGTGGAGATGGCAAATGAAGGCTTGCATACTACCAGGAAGCAGGGGGGAAGCGGAGGAAGATCCGTCAGCCGTTCTCCCCGGCCTTCCGCCAGAGCGGTACCTCCCCGGACGCAATAGGGTACATCACTGCCCACTCCAGCAGCAATATCCTCCAGTCGTTCCTGGGACAGCCCGTCTCCCCATAAACGACCCAAAATCCGCAGTACCGCGGCACCATCGCTGCTTCCGCCTGCCATGCCGGCACATACAGGAATTTCCTTATGGATGTGGATGGCAAGATTCCGGGGTGACAATCCGGTTCTTTCAAAAAACTGGTTGGCCGCCTTAACGGCAATATTGCTGCCGTCACTGGGCAGAAAGTGGAAGTTACTGGTTACACGGATCCCGGCGCACTCCGTTTCCTCCAGAGTGACATCATCCTTCAAACTGATGGACTGCATTACCATCCGCAGATCGTGGTAACCGTCAGGACGCTTGCTCAGAATGTCCAACGTCAGATTCAGTTTTGCCCAAGCAGGCTCAGTGTATGTCATAGGATCCCTCCGTCAAAATGCAAGCGTTTGCTTGTCTATCTCCCGCAGCTATTCTCTTGGTCAGCCGGCCAAAGTCTCCCGCAGGGCCCTGCATGCCGGTTTCCGCTCAGATTATCTATGCCCTCTATTCAAAGGCGGAAATGAGATACTTTATCAGTAGCTATACCCACAGAAGGGACACTTGGGATAATCAAAATCATGGCTGCGGCCGCAGTGGGGACAGATAGTCTGAGGCAGATCCTCATTCTGATCATCCTCTGCCGAGAAAAACTCCAATCGGCCACAGTTTTTACAGCGCCAAACCTCCACTCGCATGGCACCTGCCCATATATTGGGCCAATCACCGAGAAGAAGGCTGCTCTTTCCAAGCTGAATATTTTCCGTAAATGCGTGGACCATTTCGCCGCCGCAGCGCAGGCAGGCCATAGGAGTGCTCTTTTTGCTTTCCATCCAGTGTATCCCTTTCGTAAAAATACAAAACACTATCCCCAGGGAATACTCCCCGGGGATAGTGTAGCACATTCTGTCGTTTTTGACCAGCTATCCGGCAGGCAAAACGGAGTTTTGCCCCAAAGTTTTCTTTTACTGCTTTTCTTTTTCAAAAGAAAAGCAGGTGAATTATCAGGCGTTACCGGATCTTCCGCCCCTCCACATAGTAGCGCTTATCCTCGGCGTGGCCCATGGAGAAGGTCTTGCGGGGCAGAACGCCGTCGGCGATAACGGTTTTGAAGAGCTGATCCTTGCCCATGGCGGGGAGCTTGAAGCCAATGTTGCCGGGCTTTGCCCCCAGCTCATCGGTGACAGCATCGCCGTGGATGTAATCCACCTCGCCGCCGTGCTCCTTGAGGTAAGCATCCAGGAAGTTCTGGAGGGTTCCTACCGCCAACTGGACCTTGGGCTCCGGCACAGTGATGAATCCCTTGCCGCCGCTCCAGGTGTAGGCAATGGTGTGGCCCTCGCCCTCACCCTCGCGGGCACCGGGATAGAAGGACTTAAAGGCCTCCAGCAGAGCCTGGGGATCCACGCCGAAAACTACACGATGGATGGCCTCGAACTTCAGCGCGTCGTCGTGGAGGTTCTCAATCTCCACAAGAGCATAGCGGGCAGGAAGATCCGCCCACTGCTCCTGAGGTGTAACCTTCTTGAGGTTCTCATAGCAGGTCTTTGCGGTGGCCAGGGAGTGGTTGCCGTCACCCACAGCAAAGAGGAGAGGAGCCACGCCCTTGAGGCCGTACTTCTTCTCCATGGCTTCACTGGTGGAGAGCTTCTCCAGGGCGTCGGCCAGAGCAT
Source organism: Oscillospiraceae bacterium (assembly GCA_017887695.1). Lineage (GTDB taxonomy): Bacteria > Bacillota > Clostridia > Oscillospirales > Oscillospiraceae > Pelethomonas. The sequence goes on from JAGHHM010000100.1 coordinate 2,637, forward strand.
CGATCTGGTCGTTGTTCAGCAGCCAGCCCTTCAGGTGGCCGCCCTTCATCATCAGCTCAAAGTCGTATACCGGCTCCATGGAAGCAGTGGCAGCGGTAATGGGCTCAATGCAGGTCTTGTCCGGATCGTCAATGAGAAGCATCACATGGGGCAGCTCAATGGGAGCGTCCTTGCGCACCCGGACCCGGGGCGGAATGCGCTCCAGGACAGTGCCCTCGGTGGCACGAACCAGGGAGCCGGAACCGGGGGTGTAGTCGTACTGCTCCAGGTCCACAGCAGCTACCAGACCGTGGCGGATCTCACCGTCGGACTGGGAGCGCTCGATGTAAATAATGGCATCTCCGTAGGTCTTGAAAATATCCCGTGCCAGGTAGTCTGCCATAGAACGATTGATATCAGCAATGTGCTGCTCCACGTCGGGATCATTGAGCTTGCTTTCCGGCAGAATCAGGCGCAGGGTAGAAGGGGCGTCACCGGCAATGCGGTCCACTTCCTCCCAGTACTCCGGCTGGGAGGTAAACTGATCGCAAGCCACCACGGCCCAGCGGGTCATGTCGCAGTCCCGGGGCAGCAGAATATCCGCCGGCTTGATCCCCAGCTTGTTGAATTTCTTGTTCATGTCGTTTTTCCTCCAAATTCTTTATAATCAGCGCCAGCCGGATTTCTCCCTTCCGACCGCGCCTGTGCGCATATTATCCTTTTTGAAAAAGCTTGTCCAGCAAGACATCCCCACATTCCAGGAAAGGTCCCTTCGCTCCGTTTTCTTCGTCATAGGCACCACCCCGGCCGGTATTCTCACGGCTGTCATAAATCAAATAGGGGACTGGATCACCATCATGTCCCCGGGTGACGGTGAGCGTCTTGTGATCGCTGAGGAGCAGGATGCGGTAGTCCGTGCCGGCAGCATCCATACGTTTCAGCAGGGGAGACACCAAGCGGCTGTCCAGCCATTCAATGGCCTGGATTTTGCCAGGAAGGTCGCCGTTATGGGTACACTCATCGGGGGCTTCCAGATGGAGACATACAAAATCGTACTGCTGCAATTTTGCCCAGGTGGCCTCCAGTTTGCCTTCAAAATTGGTATCCAACTCGCCGGTAGCGCCCTCAACCTCCACCATTTCAAGGCCGCGCAGTACCCCGATTCCGTGACACAACGGGACAGCACTGACCACAGCTCCGTCCAGGCCGTATTGCCCACGGAAAGAGGGCAGCTCCACTGCCGTTCCCTGTGCCCAGAACCAGATGCCGTTAGCAGGAAGTTTTCTAGCCTGACGCCGTTTCTCCGTTACCGGGTGATGCTCCAGAATGCGGTTGGCCAAGCGCATTAAATTTGCAAAAACCTCTGCACGATCATTACCAGCAGGCAGATAAGGGCCGGCAGCCTCGCCCAAGTGGTCATGAGGTGGGAAGAATTGAATACCGCTGATGTCACTTTGATGCTGTACCGCCAGTTGGCGGAAAACAGGGAAGGG
>JAGHHM010000101.1 GCA_017887695.1 Oscillospiraceae bacterium
GGAAAAGGAGGAAGATGGCCTTGCCTTGGATATATCCTTCCTTCACCGCTCCCAGGCGGGTGCTGCGGCTGTCGGTGCTGTGGTTACGGTTGTCCCCCATAATAAACACCTCGTCCTCTGCCAGGGTTAGGGGGAAAACTGTGCCGTCGGTAGTATAGGTGGGCTCCTTGATATAGGGCTCGTCCAGGGCCACCCCGTCCACATAGACCGTACCGGTGACAAAATCGATATCCACCGTCTGTCCGCCCACCGCTATGATCCGCTTGACCAGGGTATCATCCAGTTGGGCGTTGTAATCGTTGACTACCACCACGTCCCCCAGCTGGAAATCACAGAACATAGCATTGAGGACCAAAATTCGGTCGCCGGTATACAGGGTGTCCTGCATGGAGGGGCCGCTGACGCCGATGAGACGGGCCAGGAAGGTAAACAGCAGCACCACGCCCACTACCGCGGCGGTCAGAGAACGGGCCCAGTCATAAATACTGTTTTCCAGCCGCTCCGGCTGCTTTTCTTCCTCCGCCTTCTGCTCCGGCGCAGTCTCCTCCACAGAGGTTTCCCGCTCCAGTTCCTTCTTTTCCTCAGACATGTCAGATACTCCTTAGCAATAGCATTCTAATTGTATAAGATACCACAATTCTCCCGGGATTACAACCAATATCTTCTCCTTTCCCCCGCCGCAGGGAGGAACAAAAAGAGGCCGTCTCCGTTGAGACGGCCTCTTTTTGTATCTCGGATCAAAGCTTCTCGCGGACCTTGGCGGCCTTGCCCACGCGGCTGCGCAGGTAGTACAGCTTGGCGCGACGGACGATACCGTGACGCACCACCTCGATCTTGTCGATGGTGGGGGAATGCAGGGGGAAGACCTTCTCCACACCGACGCCGTAGGACATACGACGGACAGTGATGGTCTCCTCGATACCGCCGTGCTTCTTGGCAATGACAGTGCCCTCGAAGACCTGGATACGCTCACGGGCGCCTTCCTTGACCTTCACGTGCACCTTGACGGTATCACCCACTTCCACAGCGGGCATCTCCTTGAGCTGGGATTTAGTCAGTTCCTTGATGAGATCCATGGGATTTTCCTCCTAATATATAGGCGTTCGTAACGATTCTCCGGGTCTGTCGGCCTGTTTGCCCGACCCTCTCGGCAGAGGACCGCCCTTTATCGCCATGATAGAATACCACAGCAGAGGAAAAAAAGCAAGATAAATTTTCTATTTTTTTCAATAATCCAGGAACTTCTGGGTATCCTTGTTGGCGCCCAGGATGAACATGGTCTCATCCGCCGCAAAGCAGTGGGTGGGGCCGGGCAGAGGCTCCAGCTTCTCTCCCCGCTTGGTGGCCAGAATGTTGATGTGATACTTCTGCCGTACCGCCAGCTCCACCACGGTCTTTCCCACCCAGGCGGCAGGCACAGCCGTCTCGAAAATGGAGTGTTCCGGCGTGAGCTTTATGTAGTCAAACACATGATCGGCGGTATACCGCACTGCCGCCCAGTTGGCGATCTGCTTTTCCGGATAGATCACGTCGTCTGCGCCGTTGCGCAGCAGGAACTTGGCGTGGACGTCCCGGGTAGCACGGGCCACCACAAAGGGAGCGCCGTACTCCTTCAGCAGCGCGGTGGTCTCCAGGGAGCTCTGGAAATTGTCTCCGATTCCTACCACGCACAGGTCAAAATTCCGCACTCCCAGAGAGGCGATAAACTGCTCGTTGGTCCCGTCTCCGATCTGGGCATTGGTCACAAAGGGCAATGCGTTGTTCACCCGCTCCTCGTCCTTGTCCACCGCCAACACCTCATGGTGCAGGTCGTGGAGCTTCTGGGCCATGTGACGGCCAAAGCGTCCCAGGCCAATTAATAATACCGATTTCATTTCCTCAATTCCTTTCTCATCCCACATTTACCTGTTCCTGGGGGTACTGGGCATACACCGCTGCCCCGCTGGTAACCGCGTAGATCATTGTCAGTCCGCCTACCCGGCCAAAATACATCAGAAAAATTAGAATCAGCTGAGACGGGATCCCCAGTCCTGGGGTAACACCCAGGGACAGGCCCACAGTGCCGATGGCGGAAGCCGCCTCGAAAAGTGCCGCCATCAGCGGGATACCCTCCATACAGCAGATCAGCGTACCGCCTGTGAGAAACAGCAGCAGATACAGGAGGAAAATGGCGCTGGCACTGCGCAGCACCGACTCTGACAGTCTCCGGCCAAAGCAGTGGGCGCTGCTCTGACGACGGAATACCGCAAAAGCGCTCAGCAGCAGCACCGCCAGCGTGGTGGTCTTGAAACCACCGGCAGTGGAGCCCGGGGAGCCGCCGGCCAGCATCAGCAGGATGGTCAGCAGCTGGCTGGGGGCGCTGAGGTTCATCAGGTCCACCGTATTAAAGCCTGCCGTTCTTGGGGTAGCCGACTGGAACACAGACGCCAGCGCCTTCTCCCCCACCGTAAGGCTCTCCCACTGAGGCAGCTGAAATTCATAGAGTCCAAAAAACAGCGCACCGCCCACCAAAAGGGCCGCCGTGGTTGCCAGAATTAGCTTGCTCTGGAGCCGGTAGGCCCGGAAATGGATATGATGCTGGAAAATATCCTGCCAGGTGAGAAAGCCCAGGCCGCCGATAATGATCAGCGCAGGGATGGTCAGGCTCACCAGAGGATCCCCTACGTAAGCAGTCAGAGAAGAATAGGGTGTTTGGGCCCCCATAAGGTCGAAGCCGGCATTGCAGAAAGCAGAGACTGCGTGGAATACCGCGTACCACAGGCCTTTGAAAAAGCCCATCTGGGGACAAAACCGCAGCGCCAGCACCAGTGCGCCAATCCCCTCCACCGCAAGGGCTGTTTTCAGAATAAACCCGGTCATACGGACGATCCCGCCCACCTGGTGGGCGGAAATAGACTCCTGCATGACCCACC
>JAGHHM010000102.1 GCA_017887695.1 Oscillospiraceae bacterium
CACTGCTGCACCTCGTCAGGATTGGCCTTGGCCCAGGCGTTGTCCTTGCGGGTGGTGTAATAGGTGGAGTACACCTTGGCATCCACGCTTTTCAGCTCCTCGGGATAGTCGGTACCGTCGCAGTCCCGGATGGCGTCGGCGCCCCAGCGCTTCAGCAGGTCCAAAGTCTCCGGCACCACATCCACATCGGTGGGGATGGTGACGCGGCCGCGGTTTTTCGTCATGTCGTTCATAAATTACAGTCTCCTTGCCGTATGGTCTCTCAGCGTCCGCCCCGGGGATCATCCTCAAAGGGCTTGTTATAGATCATCAAAGCTGCCAGCAGCAGTATCACGCCCAGGATCATCAGTCCCAGGCCGCCCAGCTGGCCGGTCATCTTCCAGCCCACGACCACCAGGATCAGTCCTGCCACAAAAAAGGCGGTGATCAGGCTCAAACGCAGGCCCATATGCTCTTTCCAGAATTTCATCGTCTCACCTTAGCCTTTCAGACCGCCCACGGTCATACCCTGGGTCAGCTTCTTCTGGACGCAGATGTAAAGGATCAATGTGGGCAGCATCACCATCACCAGTCCGGCGTACATAATACCGTACTGGGCGGCAGACTGCTGGGCCTGCATCAGGTTCAGCAAACCGACGGGCAGCGTCCGAGGGCCGTTGGCGCTGCTGAGCAGGGTCAGGGAAATGATGTACTCGTTCCAGAAGGAGAGGAAATTGAAGAGGATGATGGTAATAATAGAGGGCTGGGCCATGGGGAAGATGATTTTCGTCATGGTCTTGCCGTAGCCCGCGCCGTCGATGTAGGCCGCTTCCTCAAAGTCATGGGGCAGCGTGGCAAAATAGCCGGAGAGAAGATAAATGGTAAAAGGCAGGGCGGTGGCGGCGTAAACAATCGCCAGCACCACGATATTGTTCAGCAGGAAGCTGCCGCCGAAGGTATTCTTCAGCCAGGTATCGCCATCCCGGAGCATCAGGAAGATGGGGACAACGATGTAGTTAACGTTGATGAAAAGCCCGCCCATAAAGCACAGGTTCAGGAATTTCCGGAACCGGAAGCGGAACCGGGACAGACAGTAGGCCGCCGGCAGGGCTACCACCAGCAGGATGGCCAGAGCCAAAGCGGTAACAATCACGGAATTGAGCATATAGCTGCCCATGCTGGCCTTGTTCCAGGCGTCTACAAAGTTCTGCCAATGGAAGCCGGCAGGCAGGGTCCAGGGGTTGCCGTAGAACTCGCTGTTCTCCTTGACGGAGGCCAGGAACACCCACGCCACAGGGACGATAATGCTGATGGCCAGAAGGCTCAGCACCAGGTAAATGAAAATCCGATACAGGCGGTCGCCTGAGGTCTGCTTTTTCACAATTTCCACAATACTGCCTCCTTTCTCAGAATTCCAGGGGCTCCCGCTTGGTGACCTTGTTGACCAGGGCGGAGAGCAGGAAGGAGAACAGGAAGATCACCACGCCGATGGCCATGGAATAGCCATACAGGCCGGCGTCCTTCTGTCCGTACATATAGGAGAGGGCTACCTCGCTGGCGCCGTTGGGGCCGCCGGAGGTCATGGCCTTGACGAACAGGAAAGCCATGTTGATGGTGGAGATAATAAAGAAGGTCAGGGTGGTACGGATGTTGGTCCAGATCAGGGGCAGGGTGATCTGGAAGAACTGGGTCCACCGTCCGGCGCCGTCCAGAGCGGAACTCTCATAGAGGCTGTTGGGAACAGCGGCCATGGAGGCCATATACATAACCATATAATAGCCGATGGCCTGCCACACCATGGCAATGATAAGGCTTACCATTACCAGGCTCTCCCCCTTCCAGAGGATGGGGTTCGTCATATCCCGGAAGAGGCCGATAATGCTGTTGAGCATACCATTTTCCGGCTTATAGATGGCAGAGAAGATACCGGAAATAACAACCACGGACAGGATATTGGGAATATAAAACACAACACGGAAGAAGTTTTGCCCCACCAGCTTTTCCCGGGTCAGGATATTGGCGAATATCAAAGCCAGGGCAAAGGTAATGATGGTGACCACCACTACCAGCAAGATGGTGTTCTGCATGGACCGGATAAAGTTGGTATCCTTCATGAGGGCTGTAAAGTTGCCCATACCCACGAAGGTCTCCGTGGGGGAATAGGCACCTCTCTGAAACAGCGACATACGGAACACGTTGATGGTAGGCAGGATCATGAAAATGAAAAACAGGATCGTCGCCGGGGCCACGCACAGGGCAATAAAGCCGCTGCGCCGTCGGTTCGTTCTCACACACTCCGCTCCTTTCATATTTTCTCGAAAACGGCGGCGATGAGCATGCGCTCATCGCCGCCTTGACTCAAACTATGCTACCTGCGGCGAGGACTGAGGATCAGCCGACCAGGTTGGCACGCATCTGATCGCTGGCAGCCTTGACGTTGGCGATCCACTCTTCCTCAGTCAGGGTGCCCTCCACCAGGGAGTTGACGGGATCCAGGAATACCTCGCGGACAGTGCCCAGGCCGGGAACCGCGGTGTACGCAGCGAAGTTGCCCATAGCAGCCTTGGCGCCGTTGTCATAGATGGAGTAGAACATCACATTGTCACCCTCCAGCATGTCGGCCACGCCCAGCACAGGCTGGATGGCGCCGCCCTTGGCAAAGATCTCGCAGGCAGTGTCGCTGTACAGGAAGGCCAGGAACTGCTTGGCAGCGTCAATGTTCTGGGCGCCGGCAGGAATCCAGGCCTGCTCGAACCAGGTGTAGCTGTAACGGTCGCCGCCCTCAGTAGCAGCGGGCAGAGCAGTCATGCCCCACTGGAAGCCCTCAGCACGGGGAGCCTCAGCCATCTCGCCCACGATCCAGGTGCCGTTGGGCATGAACAGGGCCTTGTTGTCCAGAACCAGCTGCTGGTTCATGGTGAAGTCCTGATCGTTGGCCTGAGCAGGAGTGATGGGGTTGGTGTAGGAAGCCAGCTTGTTGATGATGTCGAAGCACTGCTGGGCCTCGGGAGTATCCCACACGCCCTCAGCGTAAGTGGTGGCCTCATTGAAGAACTCAGGGCCGCCCACAGTGTACATCAGAGCATACAGGAAAGCGTCAAAGTAACCAGTGGTGGGGTAAGTAAAGAGGGAGATGCCCTCAGCGGCAGCCTTGTCGCCCAGCTCCCACATCTCATCCCAAGTGGTGGGAACGTCCCAACCCTTCTCCTCGAAGAGACCGGCGTTGTAGAACAGGCCGCAGGGGGAGTAGAACATGGGGGCGAGATAGGTCTTGCCATCGCCATAGGGGTTGGTGAGAGCGGTATCGGTGAAGCCGCCGGCCAGCTTGTCGGCCACGGTCACATCCTCGCCGGGAACAGTCATGGACAGAACATCGGTGATGTCGGCAATGTTCTTATCCTTGATGAACTGCTCGGTGAGGCCAGCCTCACGGCCGGTAGCCAGGTGAATGACGTCGGGGTAATCGCCGCCCTGCATGGAAGCGCCGATCACGTCCTCCAGGTTACGCTCCAGAGTGAGCTCAACCTGAATGCCGGTCTGAGCGGTGAAGGCGTCGCAGACTTCCTGCCACATACCGGGATAAGCTTCCTCGTAAGCGGACTCCAGAGCCGCTACCTTGATGGTGGTGGTCTCACCGGCATCGGAACCAGTGTCGCCAGTGTTGCCAGCATTACTACCGTTGCCGGCGTTGTTGGTGCTGTTGTTGCCGCCGCAGGCCACCAGGGCCAGGGTCATGACAACAGCCAGGACCAATGCTAATCCTTTTTTCATCATGTAATCCTCCCTAAAATGTGTATGTTCAGGCCCGGCATAGTACCAAATCCGGCCCAAACCTCGTGGAATGATTTCAGTATACTCTTTAAAAACAACATATCAATTCCTTTGTTGCGGCCTTTTTTAGCGATATTGCTCTTTTGTGATATTTGTCCCAAAATATTTTTTCTAAGAAAATCCTTTTTATCATTTCTGTGGTTTTTTCGTCTCTATCTTCCACTTCCTTCCAGATTCACGCCAGACGCTTTCTGGGAAAGGTGACGGTTTCCTCCATTGCTTACCAGCCCGTTTTCGTTTATAATGTATATGCTCGATTTGCAACACCTTGCAGCATCGTGCAAAATAGTGAAATTCTGCATCTGGAGAGGAGGGCTGGACATGCGGAACACCCCTTCGGATGAGCGTACCCCGTCCAAGCCTCAGCAGAGCGCCAAGCTTCTTTACGCCAATTCTGCCCGCTATGACCCCCACTGGCATTCCATGCCCCACACCCACCCCTGTGCGGAGCTGTTCTTTGTCGTGGGCGGAAAGGGCTCCTTTCACCTGCAAAATCAGGTGTATCCTGTCACCCAGGGGGATCTGGTAATCGTCAATACAGGCTTTGAACATACGGAAACCAGCGACATGGAGGCCCCCCTGGAATATATCGTCCTGGGAGTAGAAGGGCTGGAGGCTTTGTCCGCCCAGCCTGATTCCAGCGGCTGGGCCGCCATCAGTCTCCACGGCCTGGGCACGGATCTCACCCCCTACCTTCATTCCATCGTCCGGGAAATGGAGCTCCAGGAACCCGGCTTTCAGTCCATCTGCCAAAGTCTCCTGGAAGTGATCCTCACCCTTCTGACCCGTTATGCCAACTTTGCCTTTACCCTGGCAGACGGGGATAAAAAATCCAGCCGCGAGTGCGCCATGGTCCGCCGCTATATTGACGCTCACTTCAAGGAGAATCTCTCTCTGGATGAGCTGGCAGCTCTGGCCCACGTCAACAAGTACTATCTGGTACATACCTTTACCCGGGAATACGGTACCTCCCCCATCAACTACCTCATTTCCCGCCGGATCCAGGAAAGCCGACGCTTACTGGAATCTACCAATCACTCTCTTTCCCAAATTTCCCACATGCTGGGCTTCTCTTCCCCCAGCTACTTTTCCCAGGTATTCCGTAAGCAGATGGGAAAAAGCCCTCTGGAATATCGAAAGGATTCCAAGATCCAGCAAGCCAAGGCAGGTGAAAAGATTGGAGTATAATTCCCTGCGCCTGAAACGCCCGCTGACGGTCAGCGAGATTGTCACTGTCCATTATTTTGAATATGCCAGCAGCTATGCCTTTCCCGGTGAAAGCCACGACTTCTGGGAATTTCTGTATGTGGATAAAGGCTCCCTTTTTGTCACCGCCGGCAGCACCCGGAGGGAACTGAGCCAGGGCGAGCTGATCTTCCACGCTCCTGGGGAATTCCACGCCTTGGAGGCCAACGGCTCTGTGGCTCCCAATCTGGTGGTGGTAAGCTTCTGCTGCCAGTGTCCGGACATGGAGCTGTTTCGGGGGCGAACATTCCGGGTGGGGCCCACCGAGCGTTCCCTGCTGGCCCGGATCGTCCGGGAAAGCACTTCCGCCTTTTCCACCCCTCTCAACGACCCCTGGACTTCCGGCCTGGAGCGAGCGGAGCGCGCCCCCTACGGCGGGGAGCAGCTGTTGGGAGCCGCCCTGGAGGAATTGCTCATCCGCCTCCTCCGTCGGGAGACACCGGAGCCTCCTCCGGAGCTCAGCGCCGGCGCTGACGACGTGGTGGACAAGGTCCTGCGGTATCTGGAGGAGCGGCTGAGCCAGCCCCTTACCCTGGAACAGGTCTGCCAGGACAACCTGATCAGCCGCAGCCAACTGCAAAAGCTCTTTCGTACCCGCACCGGCGGCGGTGTCATGGCCCAGTTCGGCCGCATGCGCATTGACGAAGCCCGGCGGATGATCCGTACCGGTGGATCCAATATGACGGAAATTGCCGCCGCTTTGGGCTATCAGTCTCTGTATTATTTCTCCCGACAGTTCAAAAAGCACACCGGTATGTCCCCCACCGAATATGCCCACAGCGTCAAAATGCTTTCCGAAGGTCTGGATGGACGATCCTGCAAACCGTCAGCCCCCGGATGTAGCTAATTGTGCAAATAATGGGCGAAACTGTCCATTTTCTTTCGGCCGGTTCTTCTCTACAATAGAGTCAGATAAAAGAGGTGGCAGACAAATCCGCCCGGGATTGAAAACCTGAAAAAAATAATCAAAAGGAGAATGTGTCATATGTCTATTCTGGTCAGCGGCGGCGCCGGCTATATCGGCAGCCACACCTGTGTGGAGCTTATCAACGCCGGCTACGATATCGTGGTGGCCGACAACCTGTCCAACGCCAGCGAGGAATCTCTGCGCCGGGTGGAGCAGATCACCGGCAAGGCCATCCCCTTTGTGAAGGCGGAGCTGTGCGATCCCGCCCAGGTGGAGGCCCTTTTCACCCAGTACCCCGACATTGACGCTGTAATCCATTTTGCCGGCCTCAAAGCGGTGGGCGAAAGTGTCCGCAAGCCTCTGGAGTATTACACCAACAACCTGGTGAATACCCTGATGCTCCTCAATGCCATGCGGACCCACGGCGTGAAGAATTTCGTCTTCTCCTCCTCCGCCACCGTCTATGGCGACCCCGCCAGCGTGCCTATCCGTGAGGACTTCCCCACCGGCGGCACTACCAACCCCTACGGCACCACCAAGCTCTTCATTGAGCGCATCCTCACCGACTACTGCGCCGCTGATCCCACCCTCAACGTGGCTCTGCTGCGTTACTTCAACCCCATCGGCGCCCACGAGTCCGGCCTTATCGGCGAAGACCCCAACGGTATTCCCAACAACCTGGTGCCCTATATCGCCCAGGTGGCCGTGGGCAAGCTGGAGAAGCTCCATGTCTTCGGCAACGACTATCCCACCAAGGACGGCACCGGTGTCCGGGATTACATCCATGTGGTGGACCTGGCCAAGGGCCATGTGGCGGCTCTGAAAAAGCTGGATACCAAGTGCGGCCTCTTTGTCTGCAACCTGGGTACCGGCAATGGATACAGCGTTCTGGATATCCTCCACGCCTACGAGAAGGCCTGCGGTAAGGAGCTGCCCTATGTCATCGATCCCCGCCGCCCCGGCGACATTGCCGAGTGCTACGCCGACCCTGCCAAGGCCTATGAGGAGATGGGCTGGAAGGCCCAGTACGGCATCGAGGAGATGTGTGCTTCCTCCTGGAAGTGGCAGTCCATGAACCCCAACGGCTATAAGGGCTGATCTTCCCGCACCGTTTTTCAGAACTGGTACGGACCTGCCGTGGCCTTACGGTGCGGCAGGTCCGTTTCCCCATGCTTGGGAGAAGTTTTATCACACATAAAAGAGATATGAGGAGGAACGTACCTATGAACAAACCGGTACTGGTGGTCATGGCCGCCGGCATGGGCAGCCGTTACGGCGGCCTTAAGCAGATTGACCCTGTGGGCAACCACAACCAGCTTATCATCGACTACTCCATCTATGACGCCCGCCGGGCGGGCTTTGAGACGGTGGTCTTTGTCATCAAGCACGAGATCGAGGATACCTTCAAGGCTGCCATCGGCGACCGGCTCAGCAAGGTCATCAATGTCAAATACGCTTTCCAGGAGCTTACCGACTTGCCCGCGGGCTATACCGTCCCCGAGGGCCGGGTGAAGCCTTGGGGCACCTGCCATGCCATCCTGGCCGCCCGCAAGGTGGTAGACGGCCCCTTCGCCGTTGTCAATGCCGACGACTATTACGGCCCTGAAGCTTTCCGTGAAATTTATCAGTACCTGGAGAGCCACAGCGACCAGGAAGGCTGCTATGAGTTTGCCATGGTGGGCTACCGTCTGGGCAACACCGTCACTGAGCACGGCCATGTGGCCCGGGGCGTGTGCGAGGAGGACGAAAACAACTACCTGATCCGGGTCACGGAGCGCACCAAGATTGAAAAGGACGGTGACAACGCCCGCTTCACCGAGGATGACGGCAAGACCTGGACGCCCCTCTCCGGCGACACCATCGTATCCATGAACCTCTGGGGCTTCACCCGCAGCTTCCTCACCGAGGCGGATCAGCGCTTCCCTGCTTTCCTGGACAAGGCCCTTCAGGAAAATCCTATCAAGGGCGAATATTTCCTCCCCAGCGTAGTCACTCAGCTGCTGGAAGAGAAAAAGGCCCGGGTAAAGGTCCTGCGCAGCAGCGACAAGTGGTACGGCGTTACCTATAAAGAAGACAAGCCCGTGGTGGTGGCTGCCATCGCGGAGAAAACTGCGTCGGGCCTCTACCCCGACAAGCTCTGGGAGGTATGAGATCATGCAGCAGGCTGAACATTTCTTGCAGGACGCCCTGGCCGCCTTTGACTTTGGCGGCGAGATCGTAGGTGCCGTCCGCTACGGCTCCGGCCACATCAACGACACCTTCTGTGTCCACACTCAGCCCGGCGAGGATCCCTGCCGGCGGTTTATTCTCCAGCGTATCAGCGCCGCCGCTTTCCATCATCCTGACCAGGTTATGAGCAACATCGCCGGTGTCACTGCCTATCTGGCCAAGGCCATTGCCGCTGCCGGCGGTGACCCCAGCCGGGAAACCATGACTGTGGTTCCCACCCGGGACGGTAAGAGCTTCTATACCGACAGCGAGGGCGGCGCCTGGCGTGTCTACCCCTTCATTGAGGGAACCATCTGCCTCCAGGCCGCGGAGACTCCTGAGCTGTTTGCCGCCTCCGCCCGGATTTTCGGCCGCTTTCAGCGGATGCTTAAGGACTACCCCGCGGATACCCTCTATGAGACCATTCCTCGCTTCCACGACACCGAGGACCGGCTGGCCAAGCTGAAGGCAGCGGTGGCCGCGGACGCCATGGGCCGGGTGAAGGATGTACAGCCGGAGCTGGAATTTGTGAAAAAGCGGGAGGCGGACTGTTCTGTGGCTCTCCAGGCCCTGCGGGATGGAAAGCTCCCCCTGCGGGTGACCCACAACGACACCAAGCTCAACAACGTCCTTATTGGCCGCGAGAGTGGCGAAGGTATTTGCGTCATTGACCTGGACACTGTGATGCCCGGCCTCTCCATCAACGACTTTGGCGACTCCATCCGCTTCGGAGCCAACCACAGTGCTGAGGATGAGCAGGATCTGTCCAAAGTGAACTTTGATCTTTCTCTGTACGAGGTGTACACCCAGGGCTTTCTGGAGGGCGCCGGCGGTGCCCTGACCCAAGCGGAGCTGGACTATCTTCCCTGGGGTGCCAAGCTTATGACCCTGGAATGTGGCATTCGCTTCCTCACTGATTATCTGGAGGGCGACCACTACTTCCGCATCCACCGGGAAGGCCAGAACCTGGATCGCTGCCGGACCCAGTTCAAGCTGGTGGCCGACATGGAGGAGCAGTGGGAAGCCATGAAGGCCGTGGTGGATAAGTACCGCTGATTTTCCCGGGAAATCAGAAGTCACTTACATATTAAAAAACCATCCCCGCACCGCTTTCCTGCGGTGCGGGGATGGTTTTTCTGTTTAGAAGCCTGCGTTTTAACAGCTCAAAGTCGGTGCTTCCACTTTATTCGGACGGGTCAGCCGATGGCAGCAATAGAGGTATGCCGGTATCAGGAACAGATCCGCCAGTACCCAGGCCGCCGGAGAAGCATAACAGGCAGCGGCAAAGCCAAAGGCAGGTACCAGGCAGCTTACCCCTGCCCGGGCCGCCATCTCCAGTACCCCCGCCAGTGTGGCCAGAGGGGAGAAGCCCATGCCCTGAATCGTGAAGCGAACGATATTGACCAGAGACAGGGGGAAGAAAAACAGGGCGCTGATAATCAGATACTGACGGGCCAGCGGCAGCAGGGACGCGCTTTCCGCATCCAGGAACAGCATATTGAGGGGATCTGCCAAGAAGTACAAAGCTGCCAGGGATACAACAGAGTAGATAGCTCCCAGCAGCACACAGGCGCGCATTCCCTGGTGGAGCCGCTCCCATTTGGCAGCGCCTACATTCTGCCCGCCGTAGGTGGCCATGGTGGATCCCATAGCGTCAAAGGGGCAGCAGACGAACATGGATACCTTGCTGGCAGCGGTAACGGCGGTGACATACATGGTTCCCAGGCCGTTGACTGCCGCCTGGATCATGACGCTGCCAATGGCGGTAATGGAATACTGGAGTCCCATAGGAAGGCCCATCAGGCACAGGTTCGCCATCCGCTTTCTGTCCCAGCGCCAGTCCTCCCGGCTCATCTTCAGAATGGGGAAGCCCCGGCACATACGCACCAGGCACCCCACCCCCGCCAGCAGCTGGGCCAGCACTGTTGCGAAAGCCGCGCCAAACACATCCATATGGAAGTTGAGGATAAACACTACATCCAGCACAATGTTTACCAGGGAGGCAACGATCAGCCAGATCACTGGGGTCCGGCTGTCCCCCATGGCCCGCAGCACCGCAGCGGCGTAGTTATACAGGAAGTAGGCAGGCAGGCCCGCAAAAATAGTGACGATATACAGGTAGGAACGCTGGAAAATGTCGGTGGGGGTATTCATGGCGGTCAGGATGTCCTGGCAGAAAATCACCGTGGCGGCAGTCAGGGCAGCGCCGAAAAGGATGCACAGCCAGGTGCCGCCGGTAACATACCGCCGCAGCTCCTGCTGATCCCCGGCGCCAAATTGCTGGGCCACCGGGATGGCAAAGCCGCCGCAGATTCCGGCGCAGAAGCCTACCACCAGGAAGTTGATGGAACCGGTGGCCCCCACGGCAGCCAGGGCCGCACCCCCCAGTGTCTTTCCTACGATGGCAGTGTCCACCACATTATACATCTGCTGGAACAGATAGCCAAACAGCAGCGGAATACCAAAGCTCAATATCAGCCGCATGGGGCTGCCCTTGGTCAGGTCTTTTGTCATAAGCGCAACCTCTCTTTAAGATCAAATGTCGTTCGTAATCAGCATGATTATAGAGGTTTCCGCCAGAAAAGCAAGCGTCATTTTATGTAATATTGTTTTTTCTCAGGGATTGTCCCTTGTGCAGAATGTTCTGCTGCTCTGAACGGCTCCGTGGGATATTCCCACCAACTGAATGCAGCCCCCCCAGCTGACTGCCTGCGGCGGAGTTTTCATCAATTTTTGTCTCCCGGGGGCTTTCAATGGCTGGACAAATGTGGTAGAGTATACGCAGTAAAAATCTATATGAAAAGGAGAAAAAACGATGCTCAGAACAAACCGTGAAGATCTTCCTATGCTGCTGGTCCAGGGCCAGGTGCGCCACTCCAAGGGGAGCATGGCCTACCGCCACACCATTGACGGCGAGCCCTTTACCCTGCCGGGTACCGGCGGCATCACCCTCAACGCCAAGATCGGCGACCGGTGCGTAGGCTGGGCCGCCGACCACCTGGAGCCCGGCGTCACCGCCCGGAATGAGAACGACGAATACAACGCCGCCCTTCAGGGACTCAGCTGCATCGGCAACACCGCCATTGTCACCAGCGGCGATGCCAAGGGCGCCCGGGGCTTTGTCACCGGCAAGCACGGCGGCTGCGAGCACCTGCTGTGCTACTTTGACCAGGAAACTATGGAGAAAATGTCCATCGGCGACAAGATTGATGTGCGCAGCCAGGGCCAGGGCATGAAGCTGCTGGACTACCCGGATATCCTGCTGCGGAACATGAGCCCGGAGCTGCTGGAGAAGATGAACATTACCGAGGTGGATGGTAAGCTGCGGGTAGGCGTGGCCAAGATCGTGCCCGGCTGCATTATGGGTTCCGGCCTGGGGGCCTCCACCTCCTACTACGGCGACTACGACATTACCCTCCACGACAAGAAGCTGTCCGCTGAATATGGCCTGGACAAGCTGCGCTTCGGCGACATCGTGGCTATTCTGGACGCGGACACCCGCTACGGCCGCAACTTCATCACCGGCGCTATTACCATCGGCGTAGTGGTCCACTCCGACTGCATCCTCGCTGGCCACGGCCCTGGCGTCACCACTCTCATGACCTGCAAGACACCTCTCATCGAGGCTGTCATCGACGAGGGCGCCAACCTGGCAGACTACTTCGTCAAATAAGAAATATATCTGCAAAAAAGGGAAGGCCTATGGAGGCCTTCCCTTTTTCTTCTGATTTCTATTCTTCTGTTGGCTCCATTCCCCGGAAAGGTTCCGCCCTTTCAGAGAATTGCCTCAGCGGATAACCTTCTGGATATCCTCGCTGCGGCCCAGCACCAGGAGATGCTCCTCCTCCCGGAACATATAGTCCGGGTGAAGGTTGGGGCGGATGACGCCGTCCTTGATAACCGCAATCACCGTCATATTGTATTTCACCCGGAAATTCAGCTCCTTCAGGCTCTTGCCCAGCCAGCGCTTAAGGGGCTGAAGCTCATAGATGGAATAGTCCGCGTTAAGGCGGATGCAGTCGAAGATATTGTCCGAGCTGGCACTGACGGCAATGCTGGTGGCGATTTCCCGCTCGGGATAGATGATCTCATCGGCGCCATTGCGCAAAAGGAACTTGGCATGGGTGTCGTCATCCGCCTTGCTGAATACCCGTTTGGCCCCCAGCTCCTTGAGGAGGCTGGTGATCTGGAGGCTGCTGAGGACATTGGATCCCAGGCACACAAAGCACACGTCAAAATTGTCCACACTGAAGGACCGCAGTACATCCACGTTGGTACAGTCCCCCACTTTGGCGCTGACCACATAGGGCAGCACATCCTCCAGAGCCTCTCCGGACTTGTCCACCGCCATGATCTCACAGCGCTGTTGGGCAAGAGCATGGCACAGGTGGTGGCCGAAGGATCCCAGGCCAATAATCAAAAATGACTTCATCGCAAGCAATCTCCCTTTCTCAACCGATTGTAATCCGTTCCTGAGGCAGCGTCACCGGCGGCAGAGCCTTCTTCTCCAGCAGAGCCACCGCAAAGGAAATACTGCCTACCCGGCCGCAGTACATCAGGAAAATAATGACGGCCCGGCTGAACTGGGACAGGCTCCGGGTCACGCCGGTGCTCATACCCACCGTACCGATGGCGGAAAACGCCTCAAACAATACATCTGTCAGCGGCAGGGTCTGCACACCGCAGATCAGCAGCACTCCGCCCAGCACCAGGAACAGGTTGGTAAACAGTACAGACGTGGCCTTCTTCAACGCGTCATCCCCGATACTGCGGCCAAAAATATGGGTGCTCTGCTCCCGCCGCACACCGGCAATGGTATGGAGCAGGATCACCGCAATGGTAGTGGTCTTGATACCGCCGGCAGTGGAACCAGGGCTGCCGCCGATGAACATAAGGGCCATGGTCAAAAGGAGGCTCCCAGAGCTGAGGGAAGCGGTGTCAGTGGTATTGAAGCCGGCGGTGCGGGGCGTAACGGCGTCGAACAGCGCCGCCAGGATCTGCTCTCCCAGAGGCCGCCCCGCCCCCAAATTGTTCCGCTCGAAGAGGAAAAACAGCAGCGCGCTGCCAAAAATCAGCAGTGTGGTGGTGAAAAGCACCACCTTGGTCTGCAGTCGGTAGTGCCGCCAGTGCCAGCGGTTGCGCAGCACATCATCCCACACCAGGAAACCAATACCACCTACGATGATCAGGCCCATCAAGGTAAGGCTTACCAGAGGGTCGTCCACATAGGCCACAAAGGAGGAGTACTTCCCGCTGTGGGGGCCCATAAGATCAAAGCCCGCATTACAGAAAGCGGAAACGGAATGCCATATTCCATAGTAAATTCCCCGCTCCAGGCCAAAATCCTCCACAAAGCGCAGGGACAGCAGCACCGCTCCCAGGCCCTCCACCAGCAATGTACCGAAAAAGATCCGCTTAACGAAGGGGATGATGCCGCTGAGCTGGTAGTGACTGATGCTCTCCACCACCACCTCCCGCTGCCGCAAGCCCAGCCGCCGCCGCAGCAGCAGCATAAACAACGTGGCAATGGTCATAAAGCCCAGGCCGCCCACCTGGATCATGGCAATGATTACGATCTGGCCAAACACACTCCAGTAGGTACCGGTATCCTGTACCACCAGGCCGGTAACGCAGGTAGCAGAGGTAGCCGTAAACAAGGCGTCTCCAAAGGAAGCACCTCCGGGAACTTGGGTGGAAAACGGCAGCATCAGCAAAAATGTCCCCACCAGAATGATAATGAAAAAACCAAGGGCAATAATCTGCAAGCTGGAAAGTTTGGCTTTTTCCGCTCGCTTCTCTTCAACACAGGAAACCGCCTCCTCCCTTTGGGTATTCTGTCCCCGGCCCATTCCGGGGAGAGCTTTGCGCTTCCTGACAGCCCAACCCAGGCGGACGGAGGCCCAAACAGCGAATAGCGGCCCATTCAAAGCCGGTATCCACACAGCAATAGAGCCTCATGGTACCACAGTTCATAAAGGAGCGCAATAGCCGCCCCTTCCTTCTCCCAGGAACTTCATGGCAAAAAACAGCCCGGCCAATGTATCTGGCCGGGCTGAGACATTCCAACAAATCAGCTTCTTTACAGGGACGCCGGCAGATCGGTACTGCCAGCGCCGGAACTTCCCTCTCCCGCGGCAGCGCCGCCTTCAGGGGCAGGCGTCTCCTGCGGGTTCTCCTCTCCGGATGGCGCAGCTGGGACTGAGGGCTTTTCCGGCCGGACCGTTTCCGCCCCGCCGGAGCCGTCCAGGACAACTGTATCGCCGGGAACTTCTGTGGAGCCTGGATCGGCAGGATCTGTTCCGCCGTCTGGCTTTCCGGGCTGCGCCTCACCAGCCGGAGGCTGGACCGTCTCATCAGAGTGGACGCTGTCTGCCGCCTCATCTTTTGTCCCGTTCCCTCCGGCAGATCCATCGGGCAGCACCGCCGGCGTATCTGTCCGGCCATGGGTGGTAAAATATGTATATCCGAAAAATTCACCAGGTTCCAGCAGCTCGCCGTAATAGTAGGCCATCAGTTCGCTGACAGTAACCAACTGATACCCCTTCTCTATCAGCCAGGGGACCAGAACACGCACCGCTTCCACCGTGCTTTCATAGATGCTGTGGAGCAGGACAACTTCTCCGTCCAGGCTGTCAAGGGACTGGACATAGGAGACGACCTTATCCGTGTCCTTGCTCATCCAATCCTCTGTATCCACCGTCCAGGTGATCACCGTGCGGCCAGTACCGTGTTTTACGGTCTTGTTCACTGCGCCGTAGGGCGGGCGCACCAGAGTGGGCGCAAATCCCACCGCATTGATGAAAGCCTCATCTGCCGTATCCAGGTCCTTTTCCAGAGCCGATGCATTGAGCTTGCTGAGGTCCTTGTGGGCGTTGGAGTGACTTCCGATCTCACAGCCCAGCTCCGCCATGCGGCTGAGCGGCTCAGGGCAGTTGGCTACATTGCGGCCCACCTCAAAGAAGGTGGCCACAGCGTGGTTTTCTTCTAGGATATCCAGAATCTGATCGGTATACACCGCATGGGGGCCATCATCAAAGGTCAGAGCCACCATAGGCTTGGTGGGATCTATTGTACGGACATAGGGCTCTTCCGGTTCCTGAGGAGGGTCTGTGGACGGCACATCCACCGGGAGATCTGTCTCACCCTCGTCAGGCTCCTGTACATCCGGCTCCTCCGGCACAGAGGGCTCCTCTTTGCCGTCCGTCACACCGGCGATCCCCCCTGGATGGGAAGGCACCTGAGGCTCCTCTCCCCGGAGAGGGTGCTCCGCATGATCAACACCGGCCGCACCGGCAACTCTGCCTCCACAGGCGGTACAGCCCAGCAGAAGAGCAACTATTAATAAAAAGGAAAAGACACGTTTCATGGCAAGGGGGCCTTCCTTCGACAGTATTTTGCATAATCCTATTATCCATGGAAGCGTCCCCAAAAGCAAGGCAGAAATTATGAAGAATTGTAAAGGTTTGGTGACAATAGTTACAGATCTTCGTCATGGCTGTGGTGAGGCTTGTAGGGCGCATACCACATATTCCAGTGAAGCGAATAGGCCCGGTAGGCCTCTTCCCCGGCACAAAGAACGGTGAGGCTCTCCACCTCTGGGTGGTCATACAAAACATCCATGACGGCCTTCAGCACGGCAGCGGCTGCCCGGGCCGTGGGAAATCCCAGGCTCTCCGTGGTGAAACAAGACATGGTCAGTTCCCGTTCCCCCTGCTCCAAGGCCCATTCCAGCTGGGAAACATACCACTGGGCCAACTCCTCCGGAGAGGCCAGATAGATCAGCGGCATAGGCAGCTGCCCGGCCTGCTTTACAGTGACTTTTTCCGTCATCCGTGTTGCCTCCTTAGCATTTTGTTTACATAATTTACAGTTTCTTCATCAATGACATCGGTTTGTAACTTGAGGGCAGGTCTGAAATTTGGTATACTTTGTCTCAGGAACAACGCTGGATCAGGCCCAGAGCGCATCGTCCCTCCGGCCGGATTCCGGTTTTTACAGGAAAGGAGACAACCATGCAGAAGATCGTACCATCTTATAGCGGCACCCTGCGCAGCCATCTTGTAGAGGTCCCCCAGTGCATCGCTGAATGCACCGGTATCCGGATCTTCGGCCGGCGGATTAAGTCCCTGGTGTTTTCTACCGATGTGGCCATCATCAAAAACATCAACGGCGACGCCATTATCGCCGTCTACCCCTTCACCCCCCAGCCCAGCATTGCCCAGGCCATTATCAACGTATCGGACGTGCCGGTGTTTGTTGGTGTAGGCGGCGGCGTTACCAATGGCCGGCGCAGCGTGCGTCTGGCTACCTACGCTGAGCATCAGGGCGCCTTCGGCGTGGTGGTCAACGCCCCTATCGCTGATGAAACCATTGCCCAGATCAAGGATGTAGTGGATATCCCGGTAATCGCCACCATTGTCTCCAGTCAGATGGATGTAGCCAAGCGCATTGCCAACGGAGCAGACATCCTCAACGTGTCCGGGGCAGCCTATACACCGGAGATCGTCCGCCAGATCCGCCAGCAGTTCCCTGACATTCCCATCATCGCCACCGGCGGCCCCACAGACGAGAGCATTATGGAAACCATCCGCGCCGGTGCTAACGCCATTACTTACACCCCGCCCACCAACGGCGAGCTCTTTGCTGAAAGCATGCGCCGCTATCGGGCCCGGTATGCGACAGAGGAGTGACAACCGTCACTCCTCTGTTTCTTTTTCCTCAGCTGCTTCCGTCCCCTCAGCCCCAGAGGAAAGGGGCAGGTCCACCAGCCCCTCCAGATCCGCAGTGGTTATGGTCAGGATATCCTCATCAGTGGGAGCGGCCAGAGCCGCCACCCGGTTGGCCTGGTTGGCCACAATCCGCTCAAAGAGATTGCGTACGTCCCGGGCATTGCCGAAGTTCTCATCCCGGTCCTCATACAGCTCCTCCAGATGCTCCCGGATTGCCTGGTCAGCCTTCTCGTCCAGCCGGTAGTCATTGCTCTTTACCCGCCCAAGGAAAATCTCATAGAGCTGCGCTCCGTTGTAGTCCTCAAAAAACAGGTACTTATTGAACCGGGACTTGAGTCCCGGGTTGCTGTCAATAAACCGCGGCATAAGGCTGGCGTATCCCGCCACGATGACCACAAAATCATCCCGGTGGTCCTCCATGGCCTTGAGGATCGTGTCGATGGCCTCCTGGCCAAAGTCCTTATCAGCGTTTTCCGGAGCCAGGGTATAGGCTTCGTCAATAAACAGCACGCCGCCCAGGGCCTTTTGGATCACCTCCTGGGTCTTGATGGCCGTTTGGCCCACATAGCCCGCCACCAGGCCGCTGCGATCCACCTCCACCAGGTGTCCCTTGCTGAGAAGGCCCAGGGCGCTGAAGATCTTTCCCACAATCCGGGCCACGGTGGTCTTGCCGGTGCCGGGATTGCCGGAGAACACCAGGTGGAGAGACAGCTCCGGACATTTGAGACCCCGCTCCTTCCGCAGCGTCCGCACCTTCACCAGGTTCACCAGGCTGTCCACGTCCTTCTTCACCGCGTCCAGGCCGATGAGGCTGTCCAGCTCCGCCATAGCCTCCTCCAGGGTGGGCTTGGGGGGCTCCGGCGCTTGCTCTGCTCCGGCATCGCCGCTCCCCGCCTCCGCTCCGGAGGGACTTTCCTCCGCCGGAGCCCCTTCCTCCGGCTCCGGGGACACAGGCAGAGGATCCAGAGGGCTGAAACCAGAGGATTGAGACGGCTTTTGGTTCGGCGTCTGGTTAGGCGTCCCAAAAAAATCACCATACAGGGAACGGGATCTGTCCCGGGAAATTACCTTGCTGAATTCGTCCATAATATCATTGAGCTCACGGGCGGCCTCTTCGTGGCTGCGGCGGATCCCGCCCAGGTAGTGCTCCGGCCCCGGAGTAAGGGTAATGGCGGGCACCCCCGCCTTGTCGCACACCTCCGTCAGCTGGTTATACAGCAGCGTGATCCGCCGGCTCTCTCCAAAGGAAAAGTCTCCGTCACAGGCTGCAAAGAGCATCAGGAGGTTCTTCTGGACTTCCGCAAAGGTACGGCTGTTGCTGGTGCCGCGGCGAACGTCGTTTTCCGCCAGCTTCTGGAAAAACTCCGGTACGCCCACCGTATAGCCCGGGTTCTCCCGGTAATAGCTGATGGCCTTTTCAAATTGTCCATCGGTAAAGCGCACAGGCTGGCTGGTATAAATCTGACTGATGGCCGCCACGCCGCCGCCCCGGCCAGGCGTCCCTGCCCACAAGCAGAGGGCACAGGCCCGGAAATAGGCGTCCACCTCCTGGGTGGAGATCCCCAACTCCGGTGGAATACTCTGGCAAAAATGGCTGACGCTGTCGGCATAGTCCTGATGAAATTTCCTGTTCATGGATACCTCCGTCACCACGGGTTGTCGTTGGGGTTAAGTATAACACACTCCACCCCGGAAATAAAGTAGCTTTCCTTCCCCTGCTCTGCCTTAGGGAAAATTTAATACGGTCTGTACTTGACGGCAGAGGCGGAACAAGATAGGATAAAGAAAATGGGCGTTTAGGCGCAGGCATATACACGTCGGCACCTTATTGGCGTACCCTATGCCCCCTGTCTTACACCGGCGTCCACGGAGGTCATTGCTTATGGAAATTTCCCGTGCAACCATGAAAAAACTGCTGCTGCTGATCGCTTTTGCCGCCCTGGCTTTTACCGCCTTCCAATGGATCGACGGCATGGCGGTGGCACTGAGCTTTCTGGCAGAGCTTCTCTCCCCCTTCCTGGGCGGGGCAGCCCTGGCCTTTATCCTTAACGTACCCATGCGCTTTCTGGAGCGCAATCTTTTCTCCTGGGCGGGAAAAAACCGCAGCGGAAAGGATCGTCTGCCCAAGAGCCTGGTACGCATTCTCAGCCTGCTTTTGACCTTTGTACTGGTGGCTCTGGTTCTGATGGTTCTGGTGCTGGTAATTATGCCGCAGCTGACAGAAACCATTTCCGGCCTCACTGTTACCATACAAAACGCGGTAACTCAATTCCTTATGTGGGCAGAAGACCAGTTCTCCAATAACCCTCAGGTAGCCCAATGGCTGGAGAATCTGACCATTGATTGGCGCTCCATTGACTGGGAGTCCATTCTCTCCGGGGTGGCTGATTTCCTGCGCAACGGCGCCGGTGACGTTCTCAATTCCACCATTTCCGCCGCTAAAAGTATGGTCAGCGTCCTTACCTCTTCTTTCATTGCCTTTGTTTTCGCCTGTTATATCCTGCTGCAGAAGGAAAAACTGGGGCTCCAGTGCCGCAAGGTGCTTTATGCCATCCTTCCCACGGAAGCTGCCCACCAGGTTATCCGGGTGTGCAGCCTCAGCCACCGGGTGTTCTCCAGCTTTATCACCGGCCAGTGCGTGGAGGCGGTGATTCTGGGCACCGTGTTCTTTGTGGCCATGTCCATTCTCAAGATGCCCTATACTTTGCTGGTAGGCTGTCTTATCTCCGTCACCGCCCTGATCCCCATTGTGGGAGCCTTCATCGGCTGCGCTGTGGGTGCGTTCCTGATCCTGATGGTCTCTCCCATGCAGGCGCTGATTTTCGTGGTCATGTTCCTGATCCTTCAGCAGGTGGAAGGAAACCTCATTTATCCCCACGTAGTAGGCAGCTCTGTGGGCCTTCCTTCTATCTGGGTTCTCTTCGCCGTTACCATCGGCGGCAGCCTTATGGGCGTTGTGGGCATGCTGCTGTTTATCCCGCTGACCTCCGTGATCTACACCTTGTTCCGGGAATTTGTGTACCATCGGCTTCAGGAGCGGCACATCAAGGTAAAATAAGCTCACCAGACTTTTTTGATAATCAGAAAGAGGCGGCAGCCCTGTGTAAGGGCTGCCGCCTCTTCTTTCGTTGTATTCTGGGAGGGATCCCTAAGGCAGGGTACCTTTGCCCCCCTGGCAATTATCCCTGAGCAGCGTCCCGCTCTGCCGCTTGGCGCGCCTCCCGCTCTCTCTTCCATCCCATCACGCTGGGATAGCGGGAAGTATCCAAATGGGGAACGGCCCGGGCGGCGCTCATGCTGTCCACAAAGTCCGGAATGGCCCCGTACTGGATATAGTCCATTTTCTCCAGAATTTCATTGATCTCCCCCAGACGGTCCCGGTCCAGCAGAAGGGTTCGGGCTCCCTCCAGTGAGCTGTTGCCTACACAGGCCACCTTCTCCTCCGGCAGGTCCGGGTACAGCCCAATCGTCACTGCCGAGGAGGTGCGGATATAGGTGCCGAAGGCCCCCGCCACATAGAACTTCTCCACATCGTCAAAGGTCATGCCAATGGCCTTGAGCATATATTCCACCATGGTGTAGGCCGCGGCCTTGGTGGCCAGGAACTGCTCGATGTCACTCTGGTAGAACAGCAGAGGCTTTCCATCCGCCGTCTCCTCCCCGTCGGCATAGCGGTAGGCCAGCTCCCCCTCCGCCTCCACTATCCGCTGGGAGGCCTCCGGCAGCAGCTTGCCGCGAAAATCCATGATGCCTTCCAGGAACAGCTCTGCCAGAAGATCCACAATGCCCGAGCCGCACAGTCCCCGGGCCTTCTCCTCGCCGATGACCTGCAGCGTCACCTGTTCCCCCCGGATATCCACCCGTTCCACCGCTCCGGGCCCGGCACACATACCGGTACGGATCACGCCGCCCTCCAGAGCTGGCCCGGCAGCGCCGGCTCCTGCCAGCAGAAAATCCTGGCAGCCCGCCACCAGCTCCCCATTGGTGCCGATATCAAAAAACAGCCGGATCTCCGGGGAGCGGGCAATATCGGTGGCCACCACGCCGCTGATAATATCCCCGCCCATATAGTTGGCCCGGGAGGGATAGAGGTATACCAGCCCCGCAAGCTCCAGCCCCAGCTCCGCTCCGGTGAGGAATCCCGGCTCCGCCGCCACCGGCGCATAGGGGGAAAGGAACAAGGGAAAGCCATCCAACCCCAGAAGAAAATGGGTCATCACTGTGTTCCCCGCCAGCACCATGGCGGCACAGCGGCTCACATCCACGCCTGACGCCTCCGTCAGATGGCCCATCAGCTCATTGAGGGTATCCACAGCAGCCTGGCGCAGTTCCTCCAAATGGGATGGGTTATCTTTGGCATAAAAGATTCGGGTAAGCACATCAGATCCCAGCGCCGTCTGCCGGTTATACATACTTTCCTTGGCCACCACAGTCCCGGAATTCAGATCCACCAGCTCCATGGTCACGCTGGTACTTCCCAGATCCACCGCCAGGCCGTAGTGCCAGGCAGTGGTGTCCCCTCTCTCCAGATCCGCCAGCCTCCACCGCTCCCCATTCCAAATCAGGGTAACCGTCAATTTCCCTTCCGCTGTCCGGCAAAGGGGATACAACCGCTGAAGCTGCGCCAGCGGGATCTCCACAGGGCCAAATTCCGCCGCCAGGGCGTCCAGCAGCCGACGTTGGTCGCTGCGGGCATCCTCCTCCGTGGGCATGTCCAAAACCAAATATCGCTTTTCACTCAAGGGCTTCATAGCCACGTCCTTTCCCGGATCCGGTCCCCTCTGCAAGCCATGCCGCCGGGGCTCTGCTGCGGATTCCTGTCATAGAAAAAGCGGGGCAACTGCCCCGCCGTATAGTATCTCACGTTTTCTTACGTTTTCACGCCAATATCCTGCTGCGGCTTTCACGCCGGAACCTGCGCCTTACCCACGGCCGCTTTCCCGCCGCTCCAGCCACCAGGCCGCCAGCCGCACGCCGGCAAAAAGAAGCATCACCACGGCAAGGCCCAGCACCAGCGACAAAACGCTCTCCTGGGTGAGCACAGCCGCAATCATCACGCCGAACCCCATCAGGATCCAGTCGTACCCCTCTCCCTTGCGGTATTCCATGATCCTTCCCCCTCCGTACAAGGCGGCCAGGCAGGGATCCGCCCACCCGGCGTCCTGTCAAACTGGTTGTATTATACCCCAGGATACGCCGGCTGTCAAACCCCGGTGCTGCTGGCCGGCAAAAAAGCGCCCCTTGACTTTTGCGGGAAAAACGCCGGACACCCACAAAAAGGCTCCTCTCTCACTCCAGGCCCTCCGGTCTGATATCCAGAAACGGCACTTTTTTCCGCATAGCGTACTCCAGTGTACGGCGGGTGCCCCCCTCCGCCCCATCATATACGGCGATGATCAAACCGCTGTGATCCACCATGTACCGGTTTCGCCGGTGCATACAGTCCGGCGTATACTGACCCTGGACCATGGTTTCGTAGTCGCAGCGGTCCACCAGGGCCTGCCAGCGGCGGCGATCTTCCTCGGGCCAGGCCCGGCTCTGGGTGGGACAAGGGATGGCAGCCTCCAGGGTAATATCCGTCCGCTCCGCCCGCAGAGCCAACACCACCTCTGCAAAGTAAAAATCACAGCCCCGGGCCATGCCGCAGATAAAATGGCGGTACCCCTCCTCATAGGCGGCCTCCACCGCATCCTGAATGGCATCCTTCAGCTGAACGCAGCGGGGATCTCCCTCATCTGTTCCCCAAGGCAGCTTCTCCGGCCGATGGCCGGTAAAGCAGCAGGCCTTTCTCCTCTCCCTCATCAGCGCGGTCCTCCCACCTTGTTTTCCTTTATTATAGAACATACATTCTATTTTGTAAAGAAAATAATCCTTGCATTTTTCCGCAGGATGCGTATAATGAATACGACAACCGAATCATTCATCTTCAGGGCGGGGTGTAAATCCCCACCGGCGGTGATGGGCCAAAGGCCCTCAGTCCGCGACCGCGTAAGCGTTGAACCGGTGCGATTCCGGTACCGACAGTAATAGTCTGGATGGAAGAAGATGTGCGCACTCGTTTGCGGCAGTACTCCGGGGATGGATTGTCTTTCGGGGGTTACTATCTATCCGCAAAGGAGTGTTTTTTATGTCCCTGTCCACAAAAACCCACAAGATTGCTGTCACCGCCATTCTCAGCGCGGTGGCCACCGTCCTCATGTTCGTCTCTTTCCCCATTCCCTTCCTGATCCCGCCCTTTGTTAAGATGGACTTTTCCGAGCTGCCCGCCCTGCTGGCAGCCTTCAGCATGGGCCCCATCAGCGGCCTTATGGTGTGCCTGGTGAAAAACCTCATCAACCTTCTCTTTACCACCACCAGCGGCGTAGGGGAACTGTGCAACTTCCTGCTGGGTGCCTGCTTCGTAATTCCCACCGGCCTCATTTACAAGGCCCGTAAGACCCGTTCCGGCGCTTTGCTGGCTGCCGGTATCGGCGCGGTAGCCATGGCCCTCCTCAGTGTGCCTGTCAACTACTTCATCTCCTACCCCTTCTACACCTCCTTCATGCCCTTGGACACCATCATCGGCATGTACCAGGAGCTGCTGCCCTCGGTGGATGGCCTGCTGGCCTGCCTGCTGATCTTCAACATGCCCTTCACCCTGCTGAAGGGAGTTTTGGACGTAGTCTTGGCCTTCCTCATTTACAAGCCTCTGTCCCCCCTGCTCCACAAGTAAAATCATACATTTGTTCGATAACTATTGGCAAATGCCTTCTGCTGTGGTATACTAATTGGTATACCACAGCTTTTTTGTTTGAAAGGAGGGAGCTCTGCCATGAGTCGAGTGATTCTGCACTGTGACCTTAACAGCTTTTTTGCCTCGGTGGAGCTTCTCTCCCATCCCGAACTGAAAGAACTGCCGGTGGCGGTCTGCGGCGATCCCGCCAGCCGCAAGGGCATCATCCTTGCCAAAAACGAGGCCGCCAAGGGCTACGGCGTCAGAACGGCGGAAACCATCTGGCAGGCCCGGCAAAAATGCCCTGATCTGGTTCTCCTTCCGCCCCATCATGACCGCTACCGGGAATACTCCCATCTGATCAACACGATATATGGTCAGTACACCGACCTGGTGGAGCCCTTTGGCATTGACGAAAGCTGGCTGGACATCACCGGCAGCATGCACCTGTTTGGAGGAGATCCCCGGGCCATCGCCGACGGCATCCGGGAGCGGATTCGCCGGGAACTGGGGCTCACCTTATCGGTGGGCGTCAGTTTTAACAAGGTCTTTGCCAAGCTGGGCAGCGACTACAAAAAGCCCGACGCCACCACTGTCATTCCCCCAGAAGGCTGGCAGTCCATTGTCTGGCCCCTGCCCCTGGGCGCCATGCTCTTTGCCGGCCCTGCCGCCCAGCGGATCCTGGGGCAATACGGCATCCGCACCATCGGCCAGCTGGCAGCGGCAGACAACGCCCTGTTGGAAAACCTTCTGGGGAAGCTGGGCCGTCAGCTCTGGAGCTGCGCCAATGGTCTGGAGGACTCCCCTGTCCGGCCTCAGCACCTCCAAGAGCCGGTAAAAAGCGTAGGCAACAGCTCTACCTTCCCGGAAAACCTCACCTCACGAGAACAGATTCGCCGGGGCGCCGCCCTGCTCTGTGACAGCGTGGCTACTCGACTGCGTCAGCAGGGACTCTACTGCCGGGCGGTACAGGTGGGACTGCGGGATCCCGCTTTCCACAATGTCTCCCGGCAAAAGCATCTGCCTCACAGCACCCACCTGATGCGGGAACTGCTGGACACCGCTATGGAGCTGATCGACCAGATCTGGCGTGCCCCCTCCCCCGTCCGCCTTATCAGCATTACCGCTCTGGATCTCACAGACCGGTGGGAAACCTATGAACAAGAGGATCTTTTCTCTCCCTCCGCCCCCATACAGGAACGGCGGCAGGAAAAGTTGGAGCAAGTTATGGACAACATCCGCCGCCGTTACGGCACTAGAGCCATTACCTATGGCGAGACCGCCGGCGACGCATTGTCCCTCCATGAAAACGAAGAATGACCTCCCGCCTGCGGCGGGAGGTCATTCTTTTTCTCGGGGCTGCCATTCACCTTTTGAGCAGGTCTCCGTCAGTCCATTTCCTTGTTGAGCGCTTCCTCCAGCTTGGAAAGGGCCCGTTTCTCAATACGGGATACATAGCATCTCGGTTACTGCAAGTGATTGACTCCGGAAAATTACGCCGTCTCAAAGGTTGCAACCCCTTGCGGTGTCTGGCTTTTTGCCGTTTCGTTCAGCCGGGCGAATCGGAATTTGATGATGGCTTCCTTGTCCTCGGTGAGTTCCACCCGCTCGATGAGACTGACCAGCAGTTCCCGGCTCTCTCCAGCGGTTTCGATGAACCTATGCACTAGTTCCCTGGCCCTGTCGTCACTGTAAACGGGGCTTTTTTTCTGCAGCTCCAGCTCCTGCCGTTTTTCCTCCAGCAGTTTGCGATCTAGCTTCGTCCGATTGAAGATCCGCTGAAAATCCTCCTCCGGCAGCAGTCCACTGAGCCGATCCGTATACATCCGGTCCAGGTTGGCGGTAAGACTGTCGATCTTGGACTGGAAGGGCTGGAGTTCCGTTTCCAAACTGCTCTGCTTTCTGGCGTTCTCCACAGCCTCGCGGGGCATTGGCAGCAGTTCGTCCGGATTGCGGTAAACCTGGCAGATCTCCCGCACCTTGGCGACCACCGCATCGGTCACCGTCTTTTCCTTGATGGAGTGGCAGGTGCAGACGCCCGCTTTTGTGAAGCGCTGGTAGGTGCGGCAGACAAAGTACAGCACATCCTCTCCCCTGGCGTTTTTTCGATTAAACACCGCTAGTGGGTAGCCGCACTCGTGGCAAAAAATCAATCCCTTCAGCAGAAAGTCGTAGGTCCGGTTCCGACAAGATAGGGAGGTTGAGAATGTGGCCGATCCAGTCGTCAGACTGAGGCTACTCGTTTCCGGGTATGTCCAACTCATCGATACATCTCCCTCCTCTGACAATACCAAATAAACGCCGCGCGGTTCCAGCAGATTCCGGACATATAAAAACCGCCGTAGGCAGGATACCACGGCGGTTTCGCTTACAGTAAAAACGCCATAGTTTTTCCCAGGGCATTTGGTAGAGAAAAAGGGTGCTGATATTTTACATCAGCACCCTTTTCTGCCAGTATGAAATTTTCTGATTTTACATCTTAGGCGGCAGGAGATAGCACGCCTCTTTTGGGGAAATTATTCGAGTTCGAAGGCACCTGTATACAGCTGATAATACTTGCCCTTCTGGGCAATCAGCTCGTCGTGGCTGCCGCGCTCGATGATGCGGCCGTGCTCAAGGACGATGATGGCATTGGAGTTCTGGACCGTGGAGAGCCGGTGGGCTATGACGAACACCGTCCGACCGTACATCAGCGCGTCCATGCCCTGCTGTACAATGGCCTCGGTACGGGTATCGATGTAGGAGGTGGCCTCATCGAGGATCATAACCGGAGGATCGGCTACAGCGGCTCGGGCGATGCTCAGCAGCTGCCGCTGCCCCTGGCTCAGGTTGGCGCCGTTGCCGCGGAGCACGGTGTTGTAGCCCTCGGGCAGACGGCGGATGAAGTCATCGGCACCGGCCAGCTTGGCCGCCGCGATGCAGTCTTCGTCGCAGGCCTCCAGATTGCCGTAGCGGATGTTCTCCATGACGGTGCCTGTGAAGAGGTTGGTGTCCTGAAGCACCATACCCAGGGAATGCCGCAGGTCGGCCTTCTTGATCTTGTTGATGTTGATGCCATCGTAGCGGATTTTGCCGTCGTCGCTATCGTAAACCCGGTTGATAAGGTTGGTGATGGTGGTCTTACCGGCACCAGTGGCTCCTACGAAGGCGATCTTCTGACCGGGCTTGGCGTAGAGGGAGATGTTATGGAGGACGATCTTTTCCGGCGTGTAGCCGAAGTCCACGTCGAAAAACCGCACGTCGCCGGTCAGCCTGGTGTAGGTGACGGTGCCGTCGTGGTGGGGATGCTTCCAGGCCCAGACCATGGTGCGCTCGGGGCACTCGGTCAAGGTGCCGTCGGCGTTCTCCTTGGCGTTGACCAGGGTCACGTAGCCATCATCGGTTTCGGGCTCTTCATCCAGCAGGGAGAAGATCCGGTGGGCGCCGGCCAGACCCATGATGACCATGTTGATCTGGTTGGACACCTGTCCGATGGAGCCGGCGAACTGCTTGGTCATATTCAGGAACGGCACCACGATGCTGATACTGAAGGCCATGCCGGAGAGGCTGATGTTGGGGGCGCCGGACAGCAGCAGGGCGCCGCCTACCAGTGCCACGACCACGTACATCACGTTGCCGACATTGCCCAGCAGCGGCATGAGAATATTGGCGAAACGGTTACCATTGCGGGCATTGAAGAAGATTTCGTCGTTGACTTTGTCAAAGTCGGCCTTGGCGGCTTCCTCGTGGCAGAAGACCTTGATGACCTTCTGGCCGGTCATCATTTCCTCCATGAACGCCTCGGCGTTGGCCAGCGTGATCTGCTGGCGCAGGAAGTAGGTGGAGGAGCGCTTGGTGATCGCGCGGGCGGCGAAGACCATGCAGATGACGCCGACCACCACTACGAATGCCAGAATGACGCTGTAGTAGACCATAATGCAGAACACCACGGACAGCGTGATGGCGGAGATGAGAATATTGGGAAGGCTCTGGCTGATAAGCTGGCGCAAGGTGTCGACATCGTTGGTGTAGTAGCTCATGATGTCGCCGTGGCCATTGGTATCAAAATACCGGATGGGCAGGTCCTGCATATGGTTGAACATCTTCTGACGCATCTTTTTCAGGGAGCCCTGGGTGATGATGGCCATCATCTGCGTGTAGAAGGCGCCGGCGATGAGGCTGACCACATACATGGCCACCAGAATTCCTACAAGACCGAGAATTTTCCCGGAGATCGCCGACCAGTCGCCGCTCTTGTAGCTTTGGTCTACCAAGGCGATGACCTTCTGGAGAAAGACCGCCGGCAGAGAGCTGACGAGAGCGTTAATCAGGATGCACACCAGCGTGACCGGCAACAGTACCGGATAGAATTCAAACAGGGTTTTCAGCAGTCTGCGGAGTACGCCCTTGGGGGCGCGGCGGCCGCGTTTGGTGGTGGTACGGGTCGCAGCAGGGGCGGCGTTTCTCTCTTCTATCGTGTTTTTACGCTTCATCATGATCACCTGCCTTCGTCTGGGAAGTGTACACTTCGCGGTAAATATCGCTGCTCTTCAAAAGCTCTTCGTGGGTGCCGATGGCACTGATACGGCCGCCGTCCATGACGATGATGCGGTCGGCGTCCTGAACCGAGGCCACACGCTGGGCAATGATAATTTTGGTGGTATCCGGGATGAACCGGCGGAAGCCCTGGCGGATCAGGGCGTCGGTCCTGGTGTCCACAGCGGAGGTGGAATCGTCAAGGATCAGAACCTTGGGCTTCTTCAGCAGGGCCCGGGCAATGCAGAGCCGCTGTTTCTGACCGCCGGAGACGTTGCTGCCGCCCTGCTCAATCCAGGTGTCGTACTTGTCGGGGAACTGCTGGATGAACTCGTCGGCCTGGGCCAAACGGCAGGCCTCATACATCTCCTCGTCGGTGGCGTTGGGGTTGCCCCAGCGGAGATTGTCCTTGATGGTGCCGGAGAACAGCACATTCTTCTGCAGCACCATGGCCACGCTGTCGCGGAGGGTTTCCAGGTCATAGTTCCGCACGTCTACGCCGCCGACCCGAACCGTACCCTCTGTCACGTCGTAGAGCCGGGGGATCAGCTGCACCAGGGTAGTCTTGGACGAGCCCGTACCGCCCAGGATGCCGATGAGTTCACCGGAACGGATGTGGAGATCCACATTCTCCAGAGCATTGCGCTCGGCGGTCTTGGAGTATTTAAAGCTGACGCCGTCAAAATCGAT
Organism: Oscillospiraceae bacterium; assembly: GCA_017887695.1. Taxonomy (GTDB): domain Bacteria; phylum Bacillota; class Clostridia; order Oscillospirales; family Oscillospiraceae; genus Pelethomonas. Next base: position 28,817 of record JAGHHM010000102.1, read on the forward strand.
GGACCCGTCCTGAATTTCCGTGACCGCATTCTCGGGGTTGGTCAGGCTGCTCTTTTCCTGCAGCACCTCGACGATACGCTCGGCGGACTCCATAGACATGGTGATCATCACGAACACCATGGAGAGCATCATCAGGCTCATGAGGATCTGGAAGCTGTATGTAAGGATGGCAGACATCTGGCCGACGTTGACCTCCATGCCCTGGCTGGAAATGACGGCATAGGAACCAAAGCTCAGGACGAAGACCATGCCGCTGTACACGCAGAACTGCATCATGGGCGTGTTAATGGCCATGATGCGCTCGGCACGGGTGAAGTCTTTGCAGATGTCCTCGGCGGCAGCGCCGAACTTCTTCTTCTCATAGTCCTCGCGGACGTAGCTCTTGACCACGCGCATGGCCTGGACGTTCTCCTGCACCGAGTCGTTGAGGGCGTCGTACTTGCGGAACACCCGGCGGAAAATGGGGGTGGCCTTGCGGATCACCATAGCCAAACCGAAGCCCAGCAGAGGAATAGTCACCAGGAAGATCATGGCCAGACGGCCGCCCATGGCAAAGCCCATGACGAAGGAGAAGATCAGCATCAGCGGGCAGCGGATGGCCACACGGATGATCATCATAAAGGACATCTGCACGTTGATGACATCGGTGGTCATCCGGGTCACCAGGCTGGAGACCGAGAACTTGTCGATGTTTTCAAACGAATAATCCTGAATGCGGTAGAACATATCCTGCCGCAGATTCCGCGAAAAACCCGTGGAGGCTGTGGCGCAGGTGCTGCCGGCCGCCACGCCCAGAATCAGCGACAGCACGGCCATGACAACCAGCTGCGTGCCGTATTGGATAATGACGTCCATGCCGCAGCCGGCCTGCATCTCGTTGACGAGATTAGCAATTATAAACGGGATAATGCATTCCAAGACGACTTCGCCCACCACCAGGATCGGTGTGAGGATTGCCGGTTTCTTGAATTCCCGTATGCTTTTACTCAGTGTTTTGATCATATCAGTCATACTAGAAAATTCCTCCTATCCAAACTCCCGGAGCCTTCCGCCACCGTGGGCCGCCGTACCACGCAGGATCCGCACTTCCCGCGGCACAGCCCTCCCATCCGGAGTTTGTAAAACAAATTTTAACGAAAATCCGGAGATTGACAACCGCGATCTTCGCGTTCTCTCTCCGTCTCATCAACGAACCGTGGAAACTGGTCCGCCGACTGCGGCGCGCCGTTGGAAGCGCTGAGATTTTGAATCATCCGATCCAGAAAGCTTTGGAGCTGGATGATTTCCGCGCGGGACATATCGCTGACCAGCCGCTGCTCCGATGCGGCCAGCTGATCGAGGACCTGCTGGTTGGCTTCCAGTGCCCGCTTTGTGACGAGGATCTGCTTGCACCGCCGGTCCTCCGTGGATGGTTCGCTGCTCAGATAGCCCTTCGCCTCCAACCGCTGCAGCAGCCCCGATACCGTGGGATGGGTAAAGCGGAAATGCCGTTCAATGTCCCGCGGATAGACCGTCTCCTGCCGTTGGGTTCGGTAGCACAGGTAGCCAAGCACACGGGCCTGCGAGCTGGTCAGGTCCAGGGACGTGATGCTGTTATTCATGTTCTGTGTCAGCAGCTTGGAAATGATTTTGATCTTGAATCCCAGGTCATATCTGCCGACCGGTGACATGGATGCCACCTCCTTTTATATAAATTAGTAGCACACTACATAATCGAGTCGCAAGCTACATAATAGTGTAAGAACAGCTGGTTGTCAAGAAATGTCCTCAAAAACATTCACAGGCGCTTTGCTTGTGCAAAAGCTCCCTTGTAAAAGGAGAACAAAAAAGGCCGTTGACTTCAAACTTCAATATCGGTCAACGGCCAGTCTTCGGTATCCAGTTGTTGTAGATCAATAGAAATCCTATTCTGCAAGCTTCGTAAGTGTATCGCCGGCAATGCGATACACGGTCCAATCCGACATTGGCTCCGCACCAAGTGATAGATAAAAATCAATACTGGGTCTATTCCAGTCCAGGCACCACCATTCCAATCGTCCGCATTTTCGCTCCACGGCAATGGATGCCAACTTTTTCAATATAGCTTTTCCATATCCATTTCCACGGTACTCCTGCTTTACATATAGATCTTCAAGGTAGATCCCCGCTCTGCCAAGGAAAGTAGAAAAGTTATGAAAGAAAAGAGCAAACCCAATTTCCTTTCCATCTACAATTGCAAAAATAACCTCTGCCTTCTGCTTATCAAAAATCCATTCTTCCAGTGTCGATTCATCAGCAACAACCTCATGTAACATCTTTTCGTAATCTGCAAGTTCTTTTATAAATTGCAGGATCAGATGCGTATCTTTTCGCTCTGCATATCGAAATGTAAGTTCTTTCTCCATTTTAATAACCCTCCATCTTTTTCTTTCTATACTTGCTGACAGTAAATTCACAGAAGATAACTTCATAAACAACGGGAGATGGCATAACCGCCTTACTGGAACAAAGTTGTGAAAGCACTTTGTTTGCTGGATTTCCAGCTGAAAGATGGGATAAATTCTACCACACTACTGTGGACAATTCCACCTTTGGTTCTGCGAAATACAAGGCAGTGTCATATCATTTCCCATCCACACCAGCACCCTATGTGGATCAGGCACTGCTGTTTTAAAAGCACTGTTCGCAATTGTAATTTGTTATGCCAATACATTGGCACCAATTTTATAAAGCACAGAGGATCGTAGCATGGCAAGACCATGCTACGATCCTCTGTGCTTTCTCCCCCATTGATTCAGCCGCTGGGTAAAGAGCGTTCCAGCAATATGGATACGTCTTATACCCTGTTCTGTCACCGATTGAGCATCCATACGCCAAAATTCAGGTAAGCCGCAAAGGTCACCCACAGGACATACGGTATCTGTAACCACGCAGCCAGCCGATCCACCTTACGGAAAGTGAAAATCATCCATAGAATTAGCATCCGCAGCGCCCGGGTGCGGTCAGGTGACGCCGGTGCCCCATAGATTCTGGCGGCGCTGACCCCCATGAGCAGAAACAGTATGCCCCAGACAATGGGAAATACGATAGCCGGCGGCGAGAGAGGCGGCTGCCGGATCGTTTCACTGTAACTCTCCGCACCATCCCGGGTGAGAAAGCCGGAAAGTGCCCCCACTGCCTCCACGCCCACAATCCAGAGCGCATATGTTTTCCATGAAGGTTTTTTCATACACCATCCCCCCAAACAGCCTATGCATCTCACTCTGCGTCTATACGCCAGGAGCAGCTTTCCCAGGCATACTTTCTCCCTTTTCGACCACACTATAACCAAGCGTATGTTTTGGGAGGAATCACATGAAATCACTATGGGAACAAACCTGGGCTCATCCAAACTTTGGGCGGCTCGAGAGAGACGAGACCACAGGTGTTCTGATCATTGGCGGCGGCATGGCAGGCGTCCTGCGCGCCTACTTTCTGCAGCAGGCCGGAATACCCTATGTGCTGGCAGAAGAAAAAACGATTTGCAGCGGCATTACCAAAAATACCACCGCCAAGCTGACCAGTCAGCACGGACTCATCTATCACAAACTCATCCAAACCTTTGGCGTTGACCGGGCACAGCAGTATCTTTCCGCCAACGAAGCAGCCCTTCAGAAATACCGGGAATTGTGCCGTCATATCGACTGTGATTTTGAAGAAAAGTCCGCCTATGTCTATGCCCTGCACGACAAGCGGAAACTCGAACAGGAACTGGCCGCCTTAGAAAAATTACATTTTTGCGCGGAGTTTGTCGAACATCTGCCGCTCCCCTTCTCCATAGCAGGTGCCGTTAAATTTCCGAATCAGGCGCAATTTCATCCCCTGAAATTTGTCTCCGCAATTTCAAAGGATCTGCACATCTATGAGCACACTCCTGTACGAGAACTGATTGGAACTACCGCCGTGGCAGATCGCGGAAGAATTCGGGCAAAGAAGATCATTGTAACCACCCACTTTCCTTTTCTCAACAAGCGCGGCAGCTATTTTTTGAAGCTATATCAGCGTCGTTCCTATGTCATTGCTTTGGAACACGCCGCAAATGTAGACGGTATGTATATCGATGAAGCGGAGGATGGTCTCTCCTTCCGTAACCACGGAAATCTCCTGCTGGTGGGCGGGGGTGGCCACCGCACCGGAAAGCAGGGCGGCGGATGGCATGAACTGCGGAACTTTGCCGCAAAGCATCATCCGCAAGCCGTAGAGAAGTACCTTTGGGCCACGCAGGACTGTATGAGTCTGGATGGAGCGCCTTATATCGGTCCTTACTCTACCTCCACCTCAGGTTTGTACGTGGCCACTGGATTTAATAAGTGGGGGATGACTTCCTCCATGGTGTCCGCTATGATTTTAAGCGATCTCGTTCAAGAAAAGGAGCATCCCTTTGCAGAAGTATTCTCTCCTTCCCGCTCAATATTCCGCCCCCAACTGGTTGCCAACGGTTGGGAAGCCATGGTCAGTATGCTGACACCCACAACAAGGCGCTGCCCCCATCTGGGCTGCGCGCTGAAATGGAATTCCCAGGAACACACCTGGGACTGCCCCTGTCACGGTTCCCGCTTTGAGGAGGGCGGCAAACGCATCGACGGTCCCACCACTGGTGATCTGAAGCTGTAAGATGACCGCAGTATAGTTCAAATAAAATTTCCCGTTTATGTGCTGTAATTTGCACATAAACGGGAAATTCAAA
>JAGHHM010000103.1 GCA_017887695.1 Oscillospiraceae bacterium
GTGGCGGGCTGTTTCGCATTGCGGTCAGGATTTTCCTGATCCGACCCTCGTCAGCAATCTGATAATGATACTCCTGTCCAGCCACAGCCCCGGGTGAAACCGGGATCAAGCAATGGGGGAAGCTCGGAGAGATCCTCGGAGGGGTGAGATTCCCGTGATGTGTGCCAACACAGTCCGTCTGCTGCCGCCCAGGGCCCGGGAAGTAGTGTCGAATAGGGCCAACCAGCGAAATGTATTTTTGAGAAACTCAGTGGGGGCCGTTCTGCGGCCATGAGCCTCATAACGGCCCCCATTTCGAAATGGAGATACGAGATGAACCAGAACATCAACTACATCGGAATGGTAAACCTCCTCCGGCACCTCCAGAACGCCGGCCTTGTCAGCCGGAAGGAGGCCGGGAGGATTGCTGCCCGGCTCCGTGTAGAGACCGGGGCGGACGTCATATTTTTCCCCTGATTTTTGTTACGTTTGGATATGGATATTTTGCGGCAGTGCTGGTATTGTGTGTTGCTGAAAAGGAGGTGATTCCGTGGGCAAGCAGAAGAAAACCAGCGGTTCCCTGGCGCTGAACAGCACACCCCAGGTGATCACCATCCCGCCCAGCAACCCGGTCAGAGCCCGGAAGCTGCGGGTGGCGGCATACGCCCGGGTGAGTTCCAGTTCAGAGGACCAGCTCAACTCCTTCGCCGCCCAGAACGCCCATTATACGGAGCTCATTACTGCCAACCCGGAGTGGGAGTTCGTGGATGTGTACGCGGACAAGGGGATCACCGGCACCTCGGCGGAGAAGCGGGAGGACTTCCAGCGGCTGCTGGCGGACTGCCGCCGGGGCCGGGTGGACAAGATCCTGGTGAAGTCCTCCTCCCGGTTCGCCCGGAACGCCAAGGAGTGCCTGGAGGCCATCCGGGAGCTGAAGGCCCTGGGGGTGGGGGTGTGCTTCGAGGAGCAGGGCATCGATACCTCTGAATTGGTCGGTGAGTTTCTCACCGCCATCTTCGCCATGATGGACCAGAAGGAGAGCGAGAACATCTCGGACAATATCCGCTGGAGCATCCAAAAGCGGATGGCAAGCGGTACATTCGTCCCCTCTTCCCTTCCCTTCGGCTACAAAAAGGATGAAGATGGCGGAATCACCATTGACCCTAGACAGGCAAAGTATGTGCGGGAAATCTTCTCGGATTTCCTGAAGGGGGCTAACACGTTGGAAATTGCCGACCGCATGAAAAAGTGTCAGAGCGTTGACCCTGTGCTGAGTCCCTATCAGTGGACGGTCAAGGCGGTTGCCCGAATTTTGAAGAACGAAAAATACACGGGGAACTCCCTTTGGCAGAAGTCTTTCCGGACACCCACACTGCCCCGCCGCTCGTTGACTAATAGAGGAGAGCTCAATCAATACTATGCACCAAATACACACCCCGCAATTATCGACCAGGCCGTATTTGACAAAGCACAAAGTCTCCTGCGTGAACGGAAGCAGCACTATTTCAGCAAGGTAAAATGCAGCACCTCCATAAGCGGGATGCTGAGGTGCGGTCACTGCGGGGCGATCTTCCGGAAGCAGATAAACAGCGGGATTACTTACTTTATCTGCCGCACCCACACCGTGAATTTGGATGAATGCCCCATCGGCCCCATTCCAGAGCACGCCATATACGATGCCTTCCTTCGGCTGTACCACAAGCTCCGGAACCAAGGGCTCCCCATCTTGAATCAACTGCTTACAGACCTCCAGGCAGCCCGGAAGGGAAAGCTGCTCTGGAGCCTGGATATCGTGGCGATCAACCAGAAAACTGCAGACATCACCCGTCAGGATCGACTGTTGGCCCAGCTCAAGCAGCAGGGGCTTGTTGATCCTGATATTTTTATCTCCCGCCGGAACGAGCTGGCGGAACAGTTCCGCGCCGCAAAGCTGGACAAGGAACGGTTCCTGGAGGCCGAGGAGGATCAGACGATCCAGCAGACCCAGGAGCTGATAGAAGTCCTGAAGGCCGGGCCGGACTTCCTGGGCACCTTCGATGGGGAGCTGTTCCGCGAGCTCGTGGACAAAATCATCGTGGAGAGCAATGACCGCCTGCGGTTCCGGCTGGTCAACGGCCTGGAGCTGACAGAGCCCATAGAACGGACGGTGAGATGATGGGGAGCAACCGGAAGCGGCCCTTCGGCTACCGGATGGAGCTAGGCGAAATCGTGCTCCACCCGGCAGAGGCAGAGACGGTGCGCTGGATTTACGACAGCTACCTGGCCGGGGCCAGCTACAACGCCCTGGTGGACAAGCTCAAGGAGCGGGGCGTCCCCTACGACGGGGACAAACCCTGGAACAAGAACATGGCGGCCCGTATTTTAGCAGACCGTCGGTACACCGGCGAGGACGGCTTCCCACAGGTCATCCCGGAAGGGCAGTTCCACATGGCCCGGGTGCGGCGTCAGGAGCGGGCAAGCCCCTGCAAAAAGACGCTGGCACAGAAGGAACTGCGGAAGCTGTGCGGCGGCAGCCCACCGGCCTGGGTGGAGAGGCAAGTGCTGGGTGCCCTGAACCGCCTGATCCGGCACCCGGAGCTCATCACCTGTCCCGTGTTGGAGGATGAGCCCCTGCCAGAGACAAAGAAGTTGCGCCGGGAACTGGACGAGCTCCTGCACCGCCCGCCGGTGGACGAGGAGCAGGCCAGGGATCTGGCCTTCCGGCTGACCGCCCTCCAGCTGGACGCCATTGGGCCGGAGGAATATGAAACCCTCCGCCTTCGGAGGCTGTTTCAAAACCGCCAGCCTATGATGGAACTGGAGCAGGAACTGCTCCATGAGAGCGTCCGACATATCACCGTTAGCAACGGGACGGTCACCGTCCTGCTGAAAAATAACCAGACCTTGGAAGGAGGAAATGGTACATGAACGATACCGCGCCCAACATCATCGTCATTCCAGCCAAAGTGGAGACTCCCCAGGAACAGGAGAAGAAGCGCCATCTGCGGGTGGCGGCCTACTGCCGGGTATCCACCGACAGCGAGGAGCAGCTATCCAGCTATGAGAACCAGCTGGCCTACTACACCGAGAAGATCATGAAGGAACCAGGCTGGACCATGGCCGGGGTGTTCGCGGACGAGGGTATCACCGGCACCTCCACCTGCAAGCGGAAGGCGTTCCTGCGGATGATCCGCCAGTGCAGGCAGGGGAAGATCGAGATCCTGGCCAAATCCGTCTCCCGCTTCGCCCGCAACACCGTGGACACCCTCAACTTCACCCGGGAGCTGCGGGGCCTGGGCATCCCGGTGATCTTCGAGGAGCAGAACATCAACTCCATCTA
>JAGHHM010000104.1 GCA_017887695.1 Oscillospiraceae bacterium
ACGTCAAGGGCCTGCTGCTGCTGGACGTCACCCCGCTGAGCCTGGGCATCGAGACCCTGGGCGGCGTGTGCACCAAGATCATCGAGCGCAACACCACCATCCCCACCAAGAAGAGCCAGATCTTCTCCACCGCGGCCGACAACCAGACCAGCGTGGAGGTCAACGTCCTCCAGGGCGAGCGGGAGATGGCCGCGGCCAACAAGAGCCTGGGCCGCTTCCACCTGGACGGCATCGCCCCGGCCCGCCGGGGTGTGCCCCAGATCGAGGTGACCTTCGACATCGACGCCAACGGCATCGTGAACGTCAGCGCCAAGGACCTGGGCACCGGCAAGGAGCAGCACATCACCATCACCTCCTCCACCAACATGTCCAAGGAGGATATTGAGAAGGCCGTCAAGGAAGCCGAGCAGTACGCCGCTGAGGACGCCCGGATCAAGGAGGCGGTGGAGACCCGCAATAACGCCGACCAGATGGTCTATCAGGCAGAAAAGACCTTGGGCGAAATGGGCGACAAGATCCCCGCTGAGGACAAGAGCAAGGTCCAGAGCGGCATCGACAACCTGAAGGAGAAGCTCAAGGGCGAGGACACCGCTGCCATCAAGGCTGCCACCGAGGAGCTGCAGCAGGCCTTCTACGCTGTCAGCGAGAAGCTCTACCAGCAGGCCAATCCTCAGGGCGCCGGCCCCGACATGGGCGGCCAGGCTGCCGGCGGCGACAATGGCCAGCAGTACTACGACGCTGACTACAAGGTCGTGGATGAGGACGAGAACAAGTAAGCTATCCGGCTGTGTATTCCAATGGGACGGGGGAGGACTCCGCCCCATTTGGAATGTTTGGCGCAGCGGGATACCGGGCGGGATGGTTCCCGCGGCAGATTGGATGTGAACATACATGGCAGAACAGAAACGAGATTATTATGAGGTCCTGGGCGTCCAGAAGGGCGCCACGGAGGCGGAAATAAAGAAGGCGTACCGGAAGCTGGCCAAGGAGAACCATCCCGACCTGAATCCCGGCAATAAGGAGGCCGAGGCCCGTTTCAAGGAGATCAACGAGGCCTATGAGGTTTTGAGCGACAGCGACAAGCGCCAGCGCTACGACCAGTTCGGCTTTGCCGGGGTAGATCCCAGCTATGGCGCTGGAGCCGGCGGTTACGGCGGCTTTGAGGGCGGCTTTGATTTCGGCGATCTGGGGGACATTTTCGGCAGCTTCTTTGGCGGCGGCTTTGGCGGGAGTACCCGCAGCCGCACCGGTCCCCAGCGGGGTGAAAGCCTCCGGATGGGGCTGACCATCACCTTTGAGGAAGCGGCTTTCGGCTGTGAGAAGGAAGTGACCCTGGAGCGGGTGGAGCAGTGCGACACCTGCCACGGCAGCGGCGCGGCTCCGGGCACCAGCCCGGAAACCTGCCCCAATTGTCACGGCAGCGGCCAGGTTCAGCAGCGGCGCCAGACGCCTATGGGCGTATTTGCCACCACCGGCCCCTGTCCCCGCTGCGGCGGCAAGGGCAAGATTGTGAACACCCCCTGTAAGGACTGCGGCGGCAGCGGCCAGGTCCGGCGGCGCAAGACGGTGAAGGTCTCCATCCCCGCCGGTATCGACGACGGCCAGACCATCTCCCTCAGAGGCCAGGGCAACGCCGGGCGCAACGGCGGTCCTGCCGGCGATTTGCTGCTGGTGATTTCCGTGCGGCCTCACCCCCTGTTCCGGCGGGAGGGTACGTCAGTGCTGTGTGAGGCCCCCATCACCTTTACCCAGGCGGTGCTGGGCGGGGAAATGGAGATCCCCACCATCGATGGCAAGGTGAAGTACGAGATCCCCGAGGGTACCCAGACCGGCACCACCTTCCGTCTCAAGGGCAAGGGTATCCCCAACATGAACGGCCGGGGCCGGGGCGACCAGTATGTCACCGTGTATATTGAGACTCCCCGGAACCTGACGAGAGAGCAGAAGGAAGCCCTGAAGAAATTCAGCGAGACTCTGAAGGAGAATAATTACGAGGAGCGCAAGAGCTTTTTCAAGAAGTTCAAGAAATAACCCGGAGAAGAAAGAGAAGGGAGAAAGACGATGAAAATTGCCATCGCGTCGGATCACGGCGGATTTGACCTTAAGGAGCAGGTGAAGGTCTGGCTTCAGGAGATGGGCCACGAGGTGGAGGATTTCGGCTGCCACAGCAAGGAGAGCTGCGACTACCCGGATTTTGGGGCAGCAGCGGCTCGGGCAGTGGCTTCCGGCCAGTGTGAGCGGGGCATCGTCATCTGCACCACCGGCATCGGTATTTCCATTACTGCCAACAAAGTGAAGGGAATCCGCTGCGCTTTGTGCAGTGAGCCCTGGAGCGCGGAGATGACCCGCCGGCACAACAACGCCAATATGCTGGCCATGGGCGCCGGTGCGGTAGGGCCCCTGCTGGCCCGCCGGATTGTGGAGACCTTCCTTACCACTGAGTTTGAGGGCGGCCGCCACCAGCGCCGGGTGGATAAGATCACGGCTGTGGAAAACAGCTGATCAACAGGGCCGGGGACAAAACGTCCCCGGCCCTGTTTCCTGAGGTGAGGCGAAGCCTTCCCCATTCCTCAGACGGGGCAGTTTAGAGGGGGATTTGGGGGAAACGGGGGATTTTTCCTTGCCTTGGGTTGTTTTTTGGGGCTGAGAATGGTATGGTATAGGCAATCCACCGCAAAGAGGACCGAAAGGAGAATGCCTGTGGGGACCAAAGGATACCATAGCTACCGGGGCCGCCGGGGAGGAATGCGTCTGCTGGTGATTGTACTGCTGGCGCTGATTCTGATAGCGGCCTGTGTATACCTGTTTTTACAGCGGTATGTGATTTTTACAGACGCCGGCGAGGTTCGGCTGGATTTACCTTTCTTCCAAAAGGAGGAAACTACGGAGGCGGAAGGACAGCAGGATACGGACGGGGGAGACATGAATCTGGTGATAGATGAGTCCGGTGGGGATACCGGGGAGGCGGATGGCGCCGGGGAAATGGCGGCTGTGCCCTACGGGGATCATCAGCTGATCCAGCTGGCCGCGCTCCCAGCCGACAGCGTGGCCCTTGAGACGGAGCTCTCCGCCCAGGGAGCCAACGGCTTTGTCTATACAGTTAAGGACAACACCGGTAAAGTGTTTTATGATTCTGCCGTGGCGTTGCGGGACGCGGTGGGGGGCGGTGCAGACAGTGCTCTGCTGGGGGAGCTGTGCGGCGGAGAAAATGTAATTTCTGTGGCCCGACTCAACTGCTTCCACGACAGCTATTACGCCTTTTCCCATATGGAAAGCGCCGGGATTTGTCAGTCCTCCGGGTACATATGGTATGA
>JAGHHM010000105.1 GCA_017887695.1 Oscillospiraceae bacterium
AGGTTCCCGCGGTAGCGCTGCCACACCTCAGCGTAGGCGGCCAGGGAAAAGCCGCCTTCGCCGTCTCCCAGGCTCCGCAGGAGAATACACAGCATAGGCCACAGGATAAAGAGACACACGGCGCCTAACAGCAGCAGTAAAATCAGCCGGTCCGCTATCGTGCCCAGCCGATAGCGCAGCAGACCGCCGCTGTTTTTGCCCATGGGAGAAGAAGCTGAAGGAATGCCGAAAAGGGCATCCCGCAGGGATGCCCTTTTTTTGGCTTGTTGCGGCTGCCGCTTATTCATCGACGGCCTTATCGCCCATCAGGGTCTCAAACTGGGCCAGGATGTTCTCCCGCTCGCTGCCGAACAGGGACAGATCCTCGGTCATAAGGATGCCGGTGTCGTAACCCAGCTCGATGCCCTCCATGGTGGGCTTGATGGCCTTTACGCTGGTCTTCTGATCGATTTCGGCCAGGAGCTGCAGGTTCTCGTCGCTGCTGAAGAGCCACTCCACGAAGTACTTGGCAGCGTCCACATTGTCCGCGTTCTTGAACACGGCCACTCCCTCGGGAACCCAGGGAATACCATCCTCGGGGTAGACGATGGACACGTCATACTCGTCCAGGAGAGCCTCGATGGTGCCGTCGATATAGGTGATGCCGATGGCATACTCATCGCTGATGACCTTGTTGGAGGGATCAGAACCCCGCTTGGCGTAGTAGGCAATGTTATTGTTAAGACCGTCGAAGTAGTTCCAGCCTTCTTCCTCGCCCATGGTCTGAAGCAGGGCGTTGACTACGGCGTAGTTGGTGCCGGACACAGCAGGGTTGGACATGATGATCTCGCCGGCGTAGGACTCATCCAGCAGATCGTTCCAGCTGGTGGGGGCGGTGAGGCCCAGCTCGCTGAGAAGGGTGTTGTTGACCAGGAAGCCCACGATGGTAATGCCCTTGGAGAACCAGAAATTCTCCTCGTCCTTGTACAGGGGATCCAGCTCAGCGGCTGCGTCAAAGTTGACCTGCTCCAGCAGGCCGTCGGCCTTGGCGCTCATGAAAGCGTCGATGCCGCCGCCGAACCACAGGTCAGCGGAGGGGGTGCCGCCCTCAGCCCGCAGCTTGGAGAGGACCTCGCCGGAAGACATGGAGAGCAGCTCCACGGTCACGCCGGTTTCCTCGGTAAACTTGTCAAAGAGAGTTACATAGTTCTCGCTGGTGGCAACCACCTTCATGGTGCCGGAGAGGGTGGGGGTCTCGCCGTCAGTGGCATTGTTGGCGGTATCATTGCCGGTGTTGTTGGTGGTGTTGTTAACAGCGTTGTTATTGCCGCTGTTGTTGTCTGCCGTAGTGCCGCAGGCAGCCAGGGTAAAGACCATGGCCAGGGCCAGGAGCAGAGCAGTCAGTTTCTTCTTCATCTGCACGCAATCCTTTCGTTTGTATTGATATATTGTATTTGGCGAAAGAGGTCATAACGCCAAACAATTGGAGTGTATCACAAACTATAATAAAATTCAATAATAGAATTTACAAATAAATAATATTGTTAAATCAATGTTATATGAAAAAACCAACAAAGAAAAAAGAACTGCAAAAAAATATTGCTCGCGCCCAGAACATCTTGCTTCTTTTCCTTTGTATCCTGGAAATTTCTGTGGTATACTGAAGCCAGCATCTATGCATGAGAGACAGCCGGCAGACAGCTGGTGGAAAAAGGAGAGGTTAGCAATGATTCTTACCAAGGATCAGCAAGCCCTGCTGGACGGCCAGCAGGGAGAAATCATGGCCAAGGTGGTCAAAACCCTGGTTATGTACGGCGAGGCCTTCGGTGCGGAAAGAATGGTGCCTGTTACCAGTGAGTATGGTCACACGGTCATCAGCTTTGGTATCGGCGTGATGAAGCCGGTTTATGAGCTGTACGATCAGCTGCTGGCGGCGGGAGCGGTCAGCAAGCAGCCCTTTTCGGCGGACCCGCGGCCTCTGGATAAGAATATCCCGTCTTCGTTTTTACAGAATATTGTCTTTAAATTTATGTATAGCCAGCAGGAGCATTATGAGGAGCAGCTGCAGCAGCTGGGCCTTATGAATAAGAATGCCTATACCTGCGCCTGCTATCTGCCCCAGGCGGGGAATGTGCCCAAGCGGGGAGAGATTCTCTCCTGGGCAGAATCCTCAGCGGTGGTCTATGCCAACAGCGTCCTGGGGGCCCGCTGCAACCGGAACTCCGGTATTATCGAGCTCATGGGCTCCATTGCCGGCTTTGTGCCGGAGTTTGGCCTTCTCACCGATGATGGCCGGAAGGCGGACTGGATCGTGGAGGTGCGTACCTCCAAGCTGCCGGACGCCCAGCTGCTGGGCTCCGCCGTGGGGATGAAGGTGCTGGAGAAGGTGCCTTTTGTCCGGGGCCTGGACAAGTGGCTGGGGACGCAGCTCAGTGAGTCCGCCTGCGCCTATCTCAAGGACTTTGGCGCCGCCTGCGCCTCCAACGGCTCTGTGGGCCTCTACCATATTGAGCATCTTACTCCGGAGGCGGTGGACCAGGGCGAGAGCCTTATCCGGGAGAATGCTCCGGTATATGTAGTGGATGACGCGGAGCTGGAGCGGATTCGCAACGGCTATCCCTGCATCTGGAAGGACCTGGACGCTACGCCCAAGCTCTGCTTCATGGGCTGTCCCCACATGACCCTCAGCCAGCTGAAGGACTGGACGGTGCGGGTGGAGGAGGGCCTTAAGGCTGCCGGCAACAAGAAGGTCCTGATCCCCACGGTGTTCACCTCCGCTCCGGGAGTGGTAAAGGAGTTCAACAAGACCGCCTATGCCGGCCGACTCAAGGCCACGGGGGTGATCCTCAGCACCATCTGTCCCTTGATGTACATGAATAATCCCCTGTCCAAGAAGATGCCGGTTATCACCTCGTCCAACAAGCTGCGGACCTATTCCAGCGCCCGGTTCTACTCTGAGGAGGAGATCCTGGCCAAGATCACCAAGGAGGGAAAGTGACATGAGCAGAGTATTCAAGGGACGGGTGATTACCCCCGGCGCAGCCAAAGCACCTGCTCTGGTATCCCATGGTGGGCTCAACACGTTGGCCAGTTACCAGATGGCGCTGATGTTTGGGGACAAGCAGGTGAAGTGCGGCGATCAGAACAACCCTGATCTGTACAAAAAGCCCATGATCGGCAAGGCGCTGTGTCTGCCGGAGACCATCGGTTCCACCACCGGCGGCATGGTGCTCTACACTGCCTGTGCTATGGGCAAGCAGCCCGCCTGCATGCTCTTTTCCAAGCCCATCGATTCTCTGGCAGCCTCTGGAGCCATTCTGGCAGCCAACTGGACGGATGCCAGCATGCCCGTGGTGGACTCCCTGGGAGAAGAGTTTTTGAATTATGTCCAGGACGGTATGATGATCAATCTGGCCGAGGACGGTACAGTTACAGTGGAAGATGCAGAATAAACGGGAAGGAGAGACACAATGAAGAAAGAGTACGAGGCACTGTTTACTCCCTGGAAGATCGGCAATGTGGAGATTAAGAACCGCATTGTTATGACCTCTATGGGCGGCACCTCCATCTTTGGTTGGATGGAGCCCAACCACTTCGACAAGGAGGCGGCCCGCTTCCTGCTGGAGCGGGCGCGCAACGACGTGGGACTGATCCTGCCGGGTATCGCTCCCATCCGGGATCCTATGGGTGGCCGTTGGCTCTACCAGAACACCGGGAAGTTCAAGGCGCTCAAGGCCTATATGGAGGAGTTCCACAAGACCGGAGCCAAGCTTTTTATTCAGATCACTGCCGGTTTCGGCCGGGCTATGGCCATCAATGATCTGATGGTGAAGATGCTTCAGAACAAGGTGCTGGGTACCCTGGGCAAGCCCATCTTCGATATGGACTGGATCACGGCCAGTGCCTCCGCCACCCCCAACCGCTGGGCGGATGAGGTGTACTCCCGGCCTCTGACGGTGAAGGAGATCGACCAGATCGTGGAGGCCTTTGCCCGTACTGCCAAGCTTTGCATGGACGCGGGAGTGGACGGCATCGAGGTCCACGCGGTTCACGAGGGCTACACGCTGGACCAGTTTGCCACCAAGTATACCAACCAGCGTACCGACGAGTACGGCGGCAGCCTGGAGAACCGCTACCGTTTTGCTGCCGATATCGTCAAGGCCATCAAGGAACGCTGCGGCAAGGATTTCCCTGTGTCTCTGCGCTATTCTGTGGTGTCCAAGACCAAGGGCTTCCGGAAAGGAGCCCTGCCTGAGGAGGGCGACAACTACGAGGAAGTGGGCCGGGATATGGCGGAGTCGGAGATCGCCGCCAAGTTCCTGCAGGATGCGGGCTATGACATGCTCAACTGCGACAACGGCACCTACGATGCCTGGTACTGGGCTCATCCCCCGGCATACATGCCCCTCAACTGCAACCTGGAGGATGTGGCTCACATCCGGAAGTATGTGGACATTCCGGTGGTCTGCGCCGGCCGCATGACCCCGGAGGATGGCGCTGCCGCCATTGCCGAGGGGAAGATCGACGCCATGGGTGTGGCCCGGCAGTTCCTTACCGATTCCGCCTGGGTCACCAAGCTTATGGAGGAGCGGGAGGAGGACATCAAGCCCTGCATTTGCTGCCACAATGCCTGCTTTACCATGGCCCGGTATGAAGGTTCTGCCAATGACCAGGACCTGATGGATGCCATTCATATGGCCCGCTGCGCCCTCAATCCCCGGACCATGCAGACCCAGAAGTACCGCATTCAGAAAACCGACAAGCCCAAACGTATTGCCATCATCGGCGGCGGCATCGGCGGCATGGAGTGCGCTCTGGTGCTGACGGCCCGGGGCCACGTGGTAGAGCTTTACGAGAAGTCTGACCGCCTGGGCGGCGTGTTCATTGCCGCGGCGGCTCCTGATTTCAAGGAGAAGGACAAGGAGCTTATCGAGTGGTACCGCCGGGAGATTGCCAAGCGGGAGATCACCGTCCATCTGAATACGGAGATCACCGATGTGGAATCCCTGAACGCCGACGAGGTGATCGTGGCCACCGGCGCGGTGCCCAAGAAGCTGCCCATCCCCGGCCTGGAGAACGCCATGGAGGCCACCGAGTACCTCTATGGTAAGGAAACCGGGGAGAAGGTAGTTATCGTGGGCGGCGGCCTCAGCGGCTGCGAGATCGCCTATGACCTGATCCGCAAGGGTAAGCAGCCCATTGTGGTGGAGATGAAGAACGATCTTATCGCTCTGCGGGGCGTGTGCCTTGCCAACTCCTCCTTCCTCCGGGAAACGCTGGCTTACCACAAAGCGCCGGTATACCTGGAGACCACTGTCCAGGAGATTCGCCCTGACGGCGTGACCCTCAAGGATAAATACGGAAAGACCTTTGATGTGGCCTGCGATAACGTTATCGTCTCCATTGGCTACAATCCTCAGCCGGTGGCTCCTGCCTCCCGCCATGTCCATCTGGTAGGCGATGCCAACGGCGTGGGTAACCTGCGCACCGTTATCTGGGGCGCCTGGGATGTGTGCATGAAGCTGTAAGTAAAAAGTGTAGACGGCAGCCAGGCCTGCCCGTCCCAAAAGGGGCGGGCAGGCCTGGTCGACTGCGGAATTTTTGGTGTAAGGTGTAAAATAATTTGGGGCAGGGGGAAGCGGAATGAAGGAGTGGATACGCCGGGTGGTCGGCGCAGAAAAAAAGCATATTGGCCTATATCTTCAGGCGCTGGTGAAGTGGCTGGCCCTGGCGGCAGTCACCGGCGGGATCTGTGGTGCAGTGGGCGCGGCGTTCCATATCGGTATCCACACCGCAGAGGTGCTGCGGGGGACGTATCCCTGGCTTTTGTGGTGTTTGCCCCTGGCGGGCCTCCTGATCGTGGGCTTTTATAAGCTTACACGCACTGAGGGCCAGGGAACCAACAATGTGATCGATGTGGTTCGTTTGGGGAAGGGGCTGCCCTTGCTGCTGCTGCCCGCCATCTTTGTGGGTACGGTCCTGACCCACCTGTGCGGCGGCTCCGCCGGTCGTGAGGGAGCAGCTCTCCAGATGGGCGGTACCATCGGTTACCATGTGGGCGGAGTATTCCGCCTGGATGACCGGGACATGCGCACCGCCACCATGGTGGGTATGGCGGCCTTCTTTACCGCTCTTTTCGGTACCCCCTTGGCTGCCACAGTGTTTGCCATGATGGTCATCAGCATCGGTGTTTTCTATCATGCCGCCTTTCTGCCCTGCCTGACCGCTTCGCTGGTGGCTTATGGGGTGTCCGGCCTGATGGGGGTGGCGCCAACCCGTTTTACTGTGGCAGCGCCTGATCTGGATGCCGTGACACTGTTGAAGGTGGCTGTTTTGGCGGCTTTGTGTGCTGTGGTATCCATTCTCTTCTGCCAGACCATCCACTTCGCGGAGCGGAAGATGGTCAAGTGGATACCCAATGCCTGGCTTCGGGCTGCTGCCGGGGGCCTTGCGGTGATCGCGCTGACCCTGCTGGTGGGAAATCGGGACTACAACGGCGCGGGTATGGATATCGTGACCCGGGCGGTGGAGGAGGGGCAGGCCCACCCGGCCGCCTTCCTTCTGAAGATCCTCTTTACTGCCGTGACCCTCTCTGCCGGCTTCAAGGGCGGGGAGGTGGTACCCTCCTTCTTCGTGGGGGCCACCTTTGGCTGTGTGGCGGGGCCTCTGCTGGGGCTCCCCGCCGGGTTTGCGGCGGCTTTGGGGCTGGTAGCTGTGTTTTGTGGGGCGGTCAACTGCCCTGTGGCGTCTATTCTCCTGTCGGTGGAGCTGTTTGGAGACGGAGGGCTTTTGTATTTTGCCGTGGCCTGCGGTGTGAGCTATCTGCTCTCCGGATACAGCGGCCTCTATTCCAGCCAGACCATCCTCTATTCCAAGCTGAAGGCCCAATACATCAATGTTCACACCAACGCCCACCACGCCGGCGCGCTTCCGGAGGAGGGAAAGACGGGATCTCCCTCAAGCGGGGAAGAGGCTTCGGAGAATGCATAGCAGTTCCGCAAATTAGAATAAACCAGATAAAAAGCTGGCAGACATTTGTCTGCCAGCTTTTTGCTGTATAGGCTTTCGCTGCCGGAAACGGTGCGGTTACTCCGCCGGCGGTACGTCGATGGCCATATCCCCAGCGGGATAGGTGACGCAGGGATGGATAAAGCCGAATTTCCGGTCTGCCTCCCGGCGGCCATCCCGGCCATCAGCAACCACATACTCGCCGCTCAGCCATTTGCTGTGGCAGTAGCCGCAGCCGCCGGCACGGCACTTATTGGGGGCGTTGATGCCGGCGCGTTCCATAGCGGTGAGAAGGGTCTCGTTTTCCCGGGCGGGTACGGTGTATACCTGATCCCGGATATGGACGGTAAGCTGGAAGGTTCGGGGGGTGTCCACTGCCCGGTCGCCGCAGAAGGTGGCGTCCTTGCGGACGGCCTTCACCGGCAGGCCATAGGGGGCCAGTTCCTTGAGGATAAAATCATACATAGCCTTGGGGCCGCAGAGGAAGAAGGAGACATCCCGGACGTCCACATACTTCTCCAGCAGGGCGGCGGAGACAAAGCCGTGCTCATAGCCGGGGCGCTCCTCATCGCTGAGGACGTAGATGACCTTCAGCCCCTTTTCCGCCAGGGCGTCAAGCTCCGGCTTGAAGGCGATACGCGCCTCATCCCGGGCACCATAGAACAGAGTCATCTCATAGGGCTCATCGCCCTCCACCATGCTCTTGGCCATGGAGAGGAAGGGGGTGATACCTGCGCCGCCGGCAATGCAGACAATGCGTTTTTTATCCCGGAGGGTCTCATAGTGGAACTCGCCGGAGGGCTCGGTCATCGTGAAGCGATCACCGGGTTTGGCTTCCTTGTCCAGATAGCCAGAGAAGAAGCCTGCTTCTTCCACGCCCAGTACCAGCTTGTTTTCCAGGGCTTCCCGGGGGCTGGAGACAATGGAATAGGGGCGGCTTACCAGGCTTTCACCCACCTTGGACTGGAGGGACACATACTGTCCCGCCCGGAAGAAGGGGAAGGCGGGGGCGTCCAGACGGCGGAAGGTAAGCTCACGCATCCCGGCGGTGAGAGGCCGCACTGCCGTCAGCTCCACTTCCATGGTGCCGGGGTGGAGAGCTTTCGCCAACTCATTGGTGCGGTAGGACTTGGGCAGGGGCGTATTGGCGCCGTTGGCCAGGGCTTCCCGGCGGTTGGGTACCAGCTTCTTGAAGCGGAGCATGTCCATGAAGCCAAAGACCTGTTTTTTGAATTTCATATCAGCGCACCTCCCGCTTGAGATCGCCCACAGTCTGCCGGCCGGAGAGATCGCCGGAGACATAAGAGCTGGAATAACCGCTGGAGCGCATGGCATAACCGCCGGCAAACCGCAGGCCGGGGAAGAGCTTGGCGTCCTCGGCCATCATCATCATCCGGGGCATGAGGCTGTCCCAGTCTGCCGTCTCATAGCCGTAGATCACGCCCTGGGGATGGCCGCAGTAGCGGGCGTAGGTGGTGGGGGAGGCCACGCAGATCTCCTCGATGGCATCCCGGATATGGCAGCCGGTTTCCCGCTCAAAGACGTTGATCATATCGTCAGCCACCCGGTCCTTGGCCTTGAAATAGTCTGTCTCGGATACGTTCCCCCAGTCGTCGGACATGAACATGGTGGTAAAATACATCATGCAGGTGCCGGGAGGGGAGCACTCCGGATAGGCATTGTTGAGGCAGACGGTGGCCTGGACGTGGTTGGTGGCCACCTTGCGCATCATATCATACTGCTTAACAGAATCTGCGGTGTCATAGATAAAGTAGTTGTGGCTCTTGATACCCAGCTCCTGGGCGGACTTGTTGAGGCCCAGGAACAGGGAGAAACCCCGGCCGGCAAAGGTGCGGGAATTGGTGGCCCGGACCATCTGCTCGGTAACGGACTTTTCCTCCAGCATTTTGCCGAACACCAGGTGAGGGGAGCAGTTGGCGATGATGTGGCGGGTGGCGATGACAGTACCGTCGGTGAGGCGGACACCGGTGATGGCGTTCTTGCTGTCGGTGAGAATCTTCTCTGCCTCAGAGTGGTACCAGATGTCCCCGCCCAGCTCCCGGATCCGCTGGTCCATGGCAAGGCTGATTTCGTGGGAGCGCATCTTGGGCATCCAGGCGTCCCGGGTGATGTAACGGATCACCATGGAGCCGTAGTGGAGAAAGCTCATCCGATCCAGGTCCACCCCCAGATAGCACCAGTAGGCCCCCAGAATGTCCTGGGCCTTTTTCGGCATCTTCAGGGCGTCCAGCACTTCATTGACGGAGTAGCTGCCGGCTTTGATGAAGTTGGGAAAGTGCTCCTTCATGTAGGCAGCATCGGTGTTGCCGTTGACGGAGCTGGAGTAGGTCTGAGCGTCCCTTACCTCGTTGCACAGCTCAAAAAAGGCTGTCATGGAGGGCCGGGAGCCAGGAACATACTGCTCCATTTTGTCAATAAAGGCGTTAATGCCAAAGGGCATCTCACAGTCATATTGTTTGTCGGTGGTGATGAGGTGATAGGCCTCGGGGATACGGATCCAGTCGATCTTGTCTTCTACCCCCAGCTCCCGGAACAGAGTACGAATGTCACCGGGCTCCTCCGAAGAGCCAAAGTCATTGAGCTCGTGGAGGCTGGCCTCGAACTCGAAACGCCCGCGTTTGAAGCTGGTGGCGAAGCCGCCGGGCAAGTTGTGCTTTTCCAGCAGCAGGCAGGAGTAGCCGCCTTGCAGCACCCGGATAGCGGCGGCAAGACCACCATTCCCTGCGCCGATGACGACTACATCATAGGATTTTGCTCCTTGTTTTTCCATAGGAACCTCCTTTAAACCTCCTTAATCGTGTTGGTGAGAGAGTAAACGGCGGATAGCTGCCGCGGCGTACTGGTACAAGAAAGATATCCAGTGGGTGCCGGGCTGCTTATGGATATACAATATTATTATACCCGGTAAGAGCTTTTCCGTAAAGCACAACCTATCGTTGCAAAATACAACGAAACATTGTATATCATAACAGAACAGCATACAGTATACAAGAAGGAATTATGCGTGAGGAAAGAAAGCTAAATTGCAAAGTGAATAAAATGCAAAAAACGCTTGCATAATGGAGAAATAGCGCATATACTTACAAGACGGCGCGTTTAACCGGTGGTGCCTTCCCGCGATGGAAGAAGAGAACGCCGGACGTGAAAACGAATTGATAAGACAATGGAGGAACAGGCAATGGAACCACAACACAAACGGGGCAGCTTCACCGGGTCGGTAGGCTTTGTCCTGGCGGCAGCGGGGAGCGCCGTGGGTCTGGGAAACATCTGGCGTTTTCCCTATCTGGCAGCGAAAGACGGAGGGGGCGTATTTCTGCTGTGCTACGTGATCCTGGCCCTTACCTTTGGTTTCACCCTGTTGACCACGGAGATCGCTATTGGGCGTAAAACCGGTCAAAGCCCTCTTACTGCTTACGCGAAACTGAACCAGCATTGGGGATGGATCGGCATTTTAGCCTGTGTGGTGCCTCTTATTATTCTGCCGTATTACTGTACCATTGGCGGCTGGGTGCTGAAATATCTGTCAGTGTATCTTACCGGCAGCGGCTCCGCGGCGGCGGCCGACACCTATTTTAAAGCGTTTACATCCGGCTATTGGAGTCCGATCATCTGGTTTGCGATCTTCCTGGCAGCCACTACCCTGGTGGTGTACAAGGGAGTGGATAAAGGAATTGAGCGATTTTCCCGGGTCCTGATGCCGGTACTGCTGGTGCTGATCCTGGGTATTTCAATATTCTCGCTGACCTTGCGCCACACCGACGAGGCCGGTGTGACCCGCACGGGCCTGGAGGGATTCCTTATTTATGTGGTGCCGGATTTCTCCGGCATGACGGTGAGCAAGTTTATTGTCGTATTAATGGACGCCATGGGACAGCTGTTTTACTCCATCAGCGTGGCCATGGGTATCATGATCACTTACGGTTCCTATGTAAAGAAGGAAACCAACCTGGTTAAATCCGTTAACCAGATCGAGATCTTCGACACGGCGGTAGCGTTTTTGGCGGGGCTGATGATCGTCCCGGCGGTCTACACCTTCATGGGCGTAGAGGGGATGGCCAC
>JAGHHM010000106.1 GCA_017887695.1 Oscillospiraceae bacterium
GGCCGCAGCGAAAACAGCCGCAACCGGGTCTTTGCCGCCACCGAGGACGGCATCCGTACCCAGGCCTTCGACCCCGCCAAGCTCAAGGACCCTAGCCTTATCATCTATCACCCCGTCCGTCGGCTTGAAAACCGCTTGATCGTCACCAACGGCGACCAGACGGATACCGTCCGGGACGGCCTTCTGGCCGGGGAGAGCTTCTCCCAGGCCCTGACCCGCCGGTGCTTCGAGCCCGACGGCCCCAACTGGACCCCCCGCATCAGCGCCATGCTGACCTTTGCAGACGGGGATTTCACCTATGAGATGAGCATTCTCAAGAGCGCCGACGCCGAAGGGACGGCCTGCAGCCGCTTCACCTTCAGCTATCCCGCTCTTTCCGGCGTGGGCCATTTCCTCCACACCTATGTCACCGACGGCAATCCCGTCATCCCCACCTTCCAGGGGGAGCCGGAGCGGGTGGCCGTGGGGAACGACCCAGAGGCCTTTGCCGCCCAGGTGTGGGACAGCCTCAACGCCGATAATAAAGTATCCCTCTACATCAACTGGATCGACCTTGCCACCGGCGAGGAGTCCGTCCGGATCTTCAACAAGAATCAGTAAGGAGGATGGCAATGGAACCCAATCGTACCGGCTATGTCTCCCCTCTCTCTACCCGCTACGCCAGCCGGGAGATGCAGTATCTTTTTTCCGAGGAGCATAAATTCCGTACCTGGCGGCAGCTGTGGATCGCTCTGGCCAAGGCCGAGCGGCAGCTGGGCCTGAACATTACCGACGAGCAGATCGCGGAGCTGGAGGCCCACGCTGAGGACATCAACTTCGAGGTGGCTCAGGAGCGGGAAAAGGTGGTCCGTCACGACGTTATGAGCCATGTCTACGCCTACGGCCAGCAGTGTCCCAAGGCCGCCGGCATTATCCATCTGGGCGCCACCTCCTGCTATGTGGGGGACAACACCGACGTGCTGATCCTCCGGGACGCCTCCAAGCTGGTGCTGAAGAAGGCGGCCCAGGTGCTGCGGAATCTCTCCGCCTTTGCCCGGCAGTACAAGGATCTCCCCTGCCTGGGCTATACCCACCTCCAGCCCGCCCAGCTCACCACCGTGGGCAAGCGGGCCACGTTGTGGATGAACGAGCTGATGATGGATATGGAGAACCTGGAGTACCAGCTCTCCACCCTGGCGGTCCGGGGCGTCAAGGGCACCACCGGCACCCAGGCCAGCTTCATGGAGCTCTTCGGCGGCGACGGGGAGAAGGTCAAGGAGCTGGAGCGCCTGGTGGCGGCGGAGATGGGCTTTACCAAGTGGGTGCCCGTCTGCGGCCAGACCTACTCCCGGAAGACTGACGCCTATTTCCTGGCGGTGCTTTCCGGTTTTGCCCAGTCCGCCTGCAAGTTTGCCAATGACCTTCGCATCCTCCAGTCCTTTGAGGAGATGGAGGAGCCCTTTGAGAAGAACCAGATCGGCTCCTCCGCCATGCCCTATAAGCGCACCCCCATGCGCTCCGAGCGTATCTGCGCCCTGAGCCGCTATGTGATCCAGGATGCGGTGAACCCCGCCATGACCGCCGCCACCCAGTGGTTCGAGCGGACCCTGGACGACAGCGCCAACAAGCGCATTGCCGTGGCGGAAGCCTTTTTGGCGGTGGACGCCATCCTGGAGATCTATATCAATGTCACCGCAGGCCTGGTGGTCTACGAGCGTGTGGT
Organism: Oscillospiraceae bacterium; assembly: GCA_017887695.1. Taxonomy (GTDB): domain Bacteria; phylum Bacillota; class Clostridia; order Oscillospirales; family Oscillospiraceae; genus Pelethomonas. The sequence continues at coordinate 1,703 of JAGHHM010000106.1, forward strand.
CCGCCGCCGGGTGATGGAGAAGCTGCCCTTCATGGCCACGGAGAACGTGATGATGGAGGCGGTAAAGCGGGGCGGTAACCGCCAGGAGCTTCACGAGGCCCTGCGTACCCACTCCCATGCCGCCGCCGCCAAGGTGAAGCTGGAGGGCGGACAAAACGACCTCATCGACCGGATCGTGGCCGATCCCCTCTTCCCCCTCACCCGGGAGGAGATCAAGGCCCAGATGGATCCCGCCCTGTATGTGGGCCGTGCCCCGGAGCAGGTGACGGAGTTCCTGGAGGGCCCTGTGGCAGAGCTGCTGGCACGGTACCCCGACGAGGATATCCACGCGGAACTGAGTGTTTGAGAGAGGAGTATGTGACGATGAACGAACTGGAACTGAAGTACGGCTGCAACCCCAACCAGAAGCCCGCCAGGATCTTTATGAAGGACGGCAGCGACCTGCCCATCACCGTCCTCAATGGCAAGCCGGGCTATATCAACTTTATGGACGCCTTCAACTCCTGGCAGCTGGTCAAGGAGCTCAAGGAGGCCCTGGGGATGCCTGCCGCCGCCTCCTTCAAGCACGTGAGCCCCACCTCCGCCGCCGTGGGCCTGCCCCTGAGCGACGACCTGAAGCGGGCCTGCTTTGTGGACGATGTGGCGGGCCTGGATGAGAGTCCTCTGGCCTGCGCCTATGCCCGGGCCCGGGGTACTGACCGGTTGTGCTCCTTCGGCGACTGGGCCGCCCTCAGCGACGTGTGTGACGAGACTACCGCCCGGCTCCTCCAGCGTGAGGTGTCCGACGGCGTTATCGCCCCGGGCTATACCCCCGAGGCTCTGGAGATCCTCAAGACCAAGCGCAAGGGGAATTATAACGTGGTGCAGATCGATCCCGACTATGTCCCTGCCGAGCAGGAGACCAAGGACGTGTTTGGTATCACCTTCCAGCAGGGCCGCAACAACTTCAAGATCGGCGCCCACCTGCTGGAGAACGTGGTCACTGTCAACAAGAACCTGCCGGAGAGCGCCAAGCGGGATATGATCGTGGCCCTCATCACCCTCAAGTACACCCAGTCCAACTCTGTGTGCTATGCGGTGGACGGCCAGGCCATCGGCGTGGGTGCCGGCCAGCAGAGCCGCATTCACTGCACCCGCCTGGCGGGCACCAAGGCGGATACCTGGTTCCTGCGCCAGCATCCCAAGACCCTGAACCTGCCCTTCCTGCCCACCCTGGGCCGGCCGGAGCGGGACAATGTCATTGACAGCTACATCAACGGCAACGAGGAGGATGTGTGCGCCGACGGCTACTGGCAGAAGTATTTCACCACCCAGCCGGAGCCCCTCACGGTGCGGGAGCGCCGTGCCTTCCTGGACACCTTCAATAACGTGGCCCTGGGCAGCGACGCCTTCTTCCCCTTCCCTGACAACATCGAGCGGGCACGGATGAGCGGCGTGCGGTATGTGGCGGAGCCCGGCGGCTCCATCCGGGACGATCTGGTCATCGCCAAGTGCGACGACTACGATATGGCCATGGCCTTTACCGGCATGCGGCTGTTCCACCACTAAGAAACATCATACGGCACCCCTGGCGGAGGCGGCTTTTTTACCGGCTGTCCCCGCCAGGGGCGAAACTGTCCCTGGGGGACGGAGAGAAACGGCATAAAGGAGAGAAAAAACGGATGAAAATTATGGTCATCGGCGGCGGTGGCCGGGAGCACGCCATTATCCGCAAGCTGAAGGAGGATCCCCGTGTTGAGGTGATCTACGCCCTGCCGGGCAACGGCGGCATTGCCGCCGACGCGGTGTGCGTCCCCATCGGCGCCAAGGATATTTTCGGCATGGTGAATTTTGCCCAGAAGGAGGCCATTGACTTTGCGGTGGTGGCCCCCGACGATCCCCTGGCCCTGGGGGCGGTGGACGCCCTGAACGCGGTGGGGATCCCCTGCTTTGGCCCCAACCGGGCCGCCGCCCGGATCGAGAGCAGCAAGGTTTTTGCCAAGGACCTGATGGCCCGCTACGGCATCCCCACTGCCGCCTGCCATGTCTTTGACGACAAGATGGAGGCCCTGCGGTATGTGGACAGCTGCCCCCTGCCCACGGTTATCAAGGCCGACGGCCTGGCTCTGGGCAAGGGCGTTATCATCGCCACCACCCGGGCGGAGGCGGTGCTGGCGGTGCGCTCCATGATGGAGGAGAAGGTGTTCGGTGACAGCGGTACCCGGGTAGTGGTGGAGGAGTTCCTCACCGGCCCGGAGGTGTCTGTCCTCAGCTTCACCGACGGAGAGACCATTGTCCCCATGGTGTCCTCCATGGACCACAAGCGCTCCCATGACGGCGACCAGGGCCCCAACACCGGCGGCATGGGCACCGTGGCCCCCAATCCCTACTACACCCCGGAAATTGCCCAGCGGTGCATGGAAGAGATTTTCCTGCCCACCATCCGGGCCATGAAGGCCGAGGGCTGCCCCTTCAAGGGCTGTCTGTACTTTGGCCTTATGCTGACGGAGAACGGCCCCAAGGTCATTGAGTATAACTGCCGCTTCGGCGATCCGGAGACCCAGGTGGTGCTGCCCCTGCTGGAGGGGAGCCTGCTGGAGATCATGCTGGCCACAGCGGAGGGACGGCTCCATGAGGTGCCGGTGAAGTTCCGCGACGGCGCAGCCTGCTGCGTGGTGCTGGCCTCCAAGGGCTACCCCAAAAGCTATGAGAAGGGCTATCCCATCACTCTCCCGGCTTTGCAGAGCGGAGAGGAGATCTATATTGCCGGCGCCGAGGAGAAGGACGGACAGCTCCTCACCAGCGGCGGCCGGGTACTGGGCGCGGTAGCGGTGGGCGACGATCTGCCCAAGGCCGTATCCGCCGCCTACGCCCTGGCGGACCGCATCCATTTTGACAACGCCTTCTGCCGCCGGGACATTGGCCGGCGGGCCCTGGAGGCCCTGGGAGGAAAGAAGTAAGATGGTATATCGGATTTATGTGGAAAAGCGTCCGGGTCTGAGCCCGGAGGCGGGAAATCTCCTGGAGGACCTGAAAGGGTTCCTGGGGGTAGAGGCCCTGAAGGGGCTGCGGATCCTCAACCGCTACGACGTGGAGGGCCTCAGCCGGGAGGTCTATGACAAGGCCCGGGACGTGGTGTTCTCCGAGCCCCAGGTGGATGTGACCTACGAAGAGACCTTCCCCATGCCCGAGGGAGCCTGGCAGGCTCTGGCGGTGGAGGCCCTGCCGGGCCAGTTTGACCAGCGTGCCGACTCCTGCGCCCAGTGCATCCAGCTGATGGCCGGCGTGGAGCGCCCCCTGGTGGCCTACGCCAAGGTCTACCTCCTGGAGGGAGACCTTACCGGAGAGGACCTGGAGAAGGTTCGCCGCTACCTCATCAACCCTGTGGATAGCCGGGAGGCCTCCCTGGAGAAGCCGGAAACCCTGCGCCGCACCTACGAGGTGCCCCACAGCGTCCGCACCCTCCCCGGCTTTACCTCCCTGGACGAGGGGGGCCTTGCCTCCCTTCTGGAGGAGCTGGGCCTTGCCATGGCCCTGGATGATCTCAAGTTCCTCCATGCCTATTTCCGGGACGACGAGCACCGTTA
>JAGHHM010000107.1 GCA_017887695.1 Oscillospiraceae bacterium
GATCGAGGGCGGCTGCAACGTTCAATTCGCCTTAGATCCCCAGAGTTTCCAATACTATGTCATCGAGGTCAATCCCCGTGTATCCCGTTCCTCCGCTCTTGCCAGCAAGGCCAGCGGCTACCCCATTGCCCGGGTATCCGCCAAGATCGCCGTGGGCATGCGCCTCGACGAGATCCGCATCGCCAACACCCCTGCCTCCTTTGAGCCGGCCCTGGACTACGTGGTCACCAAGATGCCCCGCTTCCCCTTCGACAAGTTCAACTCCGCCAGCAACATCCTTTCCACCCAGATGAAGGCCACCGGCGAGGTCATGGCTGTGGGCCGCACCCTTCAGGAGAGTATCCTCAAGGCGGTGCGCTCCCTGGAGATCGGCGTGGGCCACATCTACATGAGCAAGTTCGACGACTTCAGCGAGCGCAAGCTCCTGGAGTACATCCGCCTGGGCACCGACGACCGGATCTTCGCCATCGCCGAGCTCATGAGCCGGGGCACCGACCTGGGCCAGATCGCCACCGCCACCCAGATCGATATGCTGTTCCTGGACAAGATTGCCAACATCGTCCGCTACGAGGAGGAGATCAAGGCCCGGCCCTGGGATGAGGATATGCTCCGCAAGGCCAAGCGCAAGGGCTTCTCCGACAAGGCCATCGCCTGGCTGTGGAAAACCACCGAGCGGGCGGTCTTTGACAAGCGCAAGGAGATGGGTCTCTTCCCGGTGTACAAGATGATCGATACCTGCGCCAGCGAGTTCGACAGCTACATCCCCTACTTCTACTCCACCTATGAGGAGGAGAACGAGTCCGTCGTCTCCCCCCACAAGAAGATCATCGTCCTGGGCAGCGGCCCCATCCGTATCGGCCAGGGCGTGGAGTTCGACTACTCCACCGTCCACGCCGTCCAGACCATCAAGAAGAGCGGCTACGACGCCATCATCATCAACAACAACCCTGAGACCGTATCCACCGACTACACCTGCAGCGACAAGCTCTACTTTGAGCCCCTGACGGTGGAGGACGTGATGAACATCATTGAGCTGGAGAAGCCCGAGGGGGTCATCGCCTCCCTGGGCGGCCAGACCGCCATCAACCTGGCCCAGCCCCTCCGGGACCACGGCGTGAAGATCATCGGCACCGACTGCGACGCCATTGAGCGGGCCGAGGACCGGAAGGTCTTTGAGGAGGTCCTTACCCGCCTGAACATCCCCCAGCCCCGGGGCGAGGCCGTCACCAGCGTGGAGGACGGCGTCCGGGCCGCCGCGGAGATCGGCTACCCCGTCCTGGTGCGGCCCAGCTTCGTTCTGGGCGGCCGGGCCATGGAGATCGTGGCCAACGAAGAGATGCTCCGCCGCTACCTGAAAACCGCCGTGGAGGTGGACGCCGACAAGCCCGTGCTGGTGGATAAGTACATCATCGGCAAGGAGGTGGAGGTGGACGCCATTTGTGACGGCACCGACGTGTTCGTCCCCGGCATCATGGAGCTGGTGGAGCGCACCGGCGTCCACTCCGGCGACTCCGTCAGCGTATATCCCACCTTCTCCATTTCCCAGGCGGTGAAGGACACCATCCTGGACTACACCAAGAAGCTGGGCCTGGGCATCGGCATCGTGGGTCTCTATAACATCCAGTTCATCGTGGATCGCCAGGACAAGGTGTACATCATCGAGGTGAACCCCCGCTCCTCCCGGACGGTGCCCTTCCTCTCCAAGGCCACCGGCTGGTCCCTGGCGGACATCGCCACCAACGTGATCCTGGGGGAGAGCCTGAAGGACCAGGGCATTACCCAGCTGTACCCGGCAGAGAAGCAGCGCTGGTACTGCAAGGTGCCGGTATTCTCCTTCAGTAAGCTCTCCGGCCTGGACGCCTACCTCTCCCCGGAGATGAAGTCCACCGGCGAGGCCATCGGCTACGACGAGCGGCTGCCCTACGCCCTCTATAAGGCCATGGAGGCCGCCGGCATGAAGCTTCAGGACCACGGCACCGTGCTCCTCTCCGTGTGCGAGGAGGATCTCCCCGAGGCCCTGCCCCTGGTACAGCGGTTCTACCGCCTGGGCTTCAACATCGAGGCCACCACCGGCACCGCCGAGTATCTCAAGGAGCACGGCATCCGCACCCGTGTGAAGAAGGACTACACCGAGGATCCCACCGACATCACCACCGCCATGCGCAGCGGCAAGGTGGCCTACCTCATCAACACCCGGGATCCCAACTCCGCCGCCCATGTCAACGCCGGCGTGGAGATGCGCCGCCTGGCCATTGAGAATAACCTCACTACCTTTACCTCCCTGGACACCGTCAGAGCTCTTCTGGACGTGCTGGAGGCCATCTCCAGCCGGATTTCCACCATTGACGGCTGATCCCTTCTTCCTTATTGTCAAGCAAGGCCCCGAAGGCAACTGCCTTCGGGGCCTTGTCAGCTTCCGGACCGCCAGCCTCCAGGGGACAGGCACCGCGCTGTTATACCGGGCATATGCCGGAACAGTGGCCCTTACACAGGCCCGGAAAGGAGAGGGAGTATGCTGACTTTCTTATCCCGCCTGTTTTCCGCCGGTAAAGAAGTAACATCCCTGGGTCTGGGCGGGCCGGGGCTTCCCAAGCCCGCCCGGCTGGTTTATGTGCTGCTTACCGCTTTGGGAGCGGTTCTGGTGACGGCAGGAGTCCTGCTGCTGCGGAAATATTTCGGGGCGGAAGGTATTCTGGTCCTGGGGATCATCTGCGTGGCTATTTTCTGGGGCTGGGTGCTGCGCTGGCTTTACGCCGACGGGCGCATTACCTTCAGCCATATATTGGTGATCTGGCTGATGGCCTCCGGCACGGTAATGGGCGGGGCCAGCTATTACCTGGCTCTCCGGGGTATCACCGACACCCTGGAAACCCTGGCCCGCTATGTCATGGTGGAGACAGTGGCAGGCAGCGCCGGCTATTTTATCAAGAGCACCATGGAAAATATCATGAGCCGCAAAGCGGATTCCACCGGCCAGGACATATAGAATAACCGCCGCCACAGCCGCGGCCACCGGCAGGAAACAATTTTTGTGCAAAGAATTTATACTTTCGTAATATCCTATGCTGTTTTTGTTAACAACCTCTGTGTATCATAAAACTTGCAAGTGACAAGAGCTTCTTTTTCATCCAATCCTCCAATAGGAAAGCCAGGGTGCCGTTGCCGCGGCCTCCTGGTTTTTTCCTGTTTTCAGCACTTTGTCCCTTCTGTTCCGGTTTGACATCTATGACAGAGGACACTATACTGTAAAGGAAAAACAGGCGGCCCTCAAGGGACCGCCGGCAGGAGGAATCACTATGCTTCATATCGGTCTGCTGGGCGCCGGACGCATTGCCGCCGTCATGGCCCAAACCATTCGTAAAATGAACAAAAACGGCAACCATGACCTCTGCCTTTACGCCGTGGCCGCCAGGGATCTCCAGCGGGCCCGGGATTTTGCCGGGGAGCAGGACGTGGAAAAAGCCTATGGCTCCTATGAGGAGATGCTGGCAGATCCCACCGTGGATCTGGTATACATCGCTACCCCTCATTCCCACCACTACGACCACGCCATGCTCTGTCTCTCTCACGGCAAGCATGTGCTGTGTGAAAAAGCCTTCACCGTCAACGCCGCCCAGGCCCAGGAACTGACCCGCTTTGCCCGGGAGCGGGGACTGCTCATTACCGAGGCCATCTGGACCCGGTACCAGCCCATGCGGCACCTTCTGACAGATATTTTGGACTCCGGCGCCATCGGCCAGCCCAGGATGCTTACTGCCAACCTGGGCTATGCCGTCACGGACAAGGAGCGGATCATCCAGCCCCAGCTGGCCGGCGGAGCTCTGCTGGATGTAGGCGTCTATGCCCTGAACTTCGCGGAGATGGCCTTCGGCCGGGCTGCCGGCGTCCAGGCCTCCTGCCTCAAATCCGACCAGGGGGTGGATCTGGCCGACAGCATCACCCTCACCTGGCCTGACGGCCGTATGGCGGTGCTGACCGCCGCCATCCACTCCGTATCCGATCGCTTCGGCGTTATTTACGGCAGCGACGGATATCTCATGGTGGAAAACATCAACAATCCCCAGGCTATTCGGGTATACGACCGGGCCCATCGGCTGGTTTCCGAGACCCTGTGCCCGCCCCAGCTAACAGGCTATGAGTACGAGGTACAGGAGGCGGCGGAGTGCATCCGGGAGGGACGTCTGGAGTGCCCCTCCATGCCTCACGAGGAGACCATCCATATGATGGCCCTGATGGACCACATCCGTGCCCAGCTGGCCCTGCGCTATCCCTTTGAATAACGAAACGGAAGAAAGAGGCCCCGGGGCCTCTTTTTCTCCAGTGGTCCAACGCGGCGGAGCTCCCTCTGAAACTCCCCGCCGGGTCAACGCAAAAACGCGCCGCAAGCGGAAATCGCTTGCGGCGCGTTGGCGCAGAAGGAGGGATTTGAACCCTCGCGCGCTTTTTACACGCCTACTCCCTTAGCAGGGGAGCCCCTTCGGCCACTTGGGTACTTCTGCATAGCCTTATTTTCTTGTTCCGGTCCTGGTGAAA
>JAGHHM010000108.1 GCA_017887695.1 Oscillospiraceae bacterium
GTGTAGGGCTGCCGATGGCCCTGCCGCTTGCGGTAGCCCTGCTTGGGCTTGTACTTGAAGATGCGGATCTTCTTGCCCTTGCCGTTGTTCACGGTGTTGGCCTCCACGGTGGCGCCGGCCACGACGGGGGTGCCGATGGTGGCGTTGTCGCCGTCCAGGATCGCCAGGATCTTGTCGAAGACCACCTTGTCACCAGCCTCTACGGGCAGCTTCTCGATGAACAGGGTCTCGCCCTCGGTCACCTTGTACTGCTTACCGCCAGTTACGATGATTGCGTGCATTTACGTTTCAACTCCTTCATTTACGGGCTCGCTGTCGGGGGCGGTGTCCTCAGGACGCACTTATGCCCATTCAAAGCGGCTCACCTAGTATATCAGCGGCTGCCAAAAAAGTCAACGGTTTTTTGAAAAAAACTGAAGTTTTTCTGGAAATCAGCCGAACAGGTGGAACGGGATATTACAGATGTACTTTGAGGGATGAGGTATCCGGAGAGCAGACGGAGCCTGGAGCGGAAATTGGCGGGTGCTGAGCCATATACCGCTCCAAAATAGCGGCAGCGGAGCCTACCAGCCGGGCGCAGGGACGCTGGGCGTAATAGGCGGCGGTGCGCTTCTCAGGGACAGGGGCTTCGGCGCCCTCCCGGCCCAGCAGTTCCCGGCAGATGATGGAGCCGTTTTCACGGCGGAATTCCTCTGCCAGGGCCTGAACTAAGGCGTAATGCTCTGCCTTGGCCTGGTCGTCGTTGGGGGAGGTGTAGCCATAGAGGAGCCCTGCCGCCATGAGGATGCCGCTGACCCCGCCGCAGACCTCCCGCAGGCGGCCCATGCCGCCGCCGAAGGAGGAGGAAAGACGCAGGGCAAAGTCATCTGTCAGCCTCAGATCCTCCGCAAAGGCCAGGAACACTGACTGGGCACAGTTATACCCGGCCAGGAAGTTCTCTTCGGCTCGCTGCTGATGGGTCATGTCCTGTCCCTCCTCAGTAGCTGAGCTGGTCCACTGTCCAGTTTTGGATCACTTCAGAGTAAAAGGCGCACTGGGCCCGGGCCAGACAGACGTCCAGATTGATGTAGTTTCCGCATTCGGCGGCGCTTTTTCCCGGCATGGGGCCTTCCCAGGCGGCCCCGGCGGCAAAGACCTCCTTGACCAGATCTACCGCCTGGCTGTCGGTGAGCTGCCGGCTGTCAAACAGGAAATAGAATCCGGTCTGGCAGCCCATGGGGCCAAAGTAGATCACTGCATCCTTGGCGGCGCTGTTGCGGAACAAAGTGGCGGCCACATGTTCCACTGAGTGCATCTCGGCGTGAGAGAGCAAGTCTCCGGTATTGGGCTTTTTGAACCGGAGGTCAAAGGTTGTGATATCCCCATCCCGGCGGGAGAGATACATCCCCGGCTGGAGCTTGGTGTGATCTACCTGAAAACTGGCAATACGGTCCATAGGTCGTTCCTCCTCTTGTGCAGTTTCATGGTGTGGGGTACTTCCCCACACCCCAAAGATTTCCATGCGCAGGGCTCTGCCCCGCACCCCGCAAACCTTTGAAAAGGTTTGATCCAAACTTTGTCCGGGCAAAATGCCATTTTGCCCGGGGGAAAGGCATAGTTTGCTCTTATAGTAGGGATAAGCGAAACGAAGTTTCGCGCAAAAAGTTTCTTTTGCTGCTTTCCTTTTCAAAGAAAAGCAGGCAGACCGAAGCAGACTGCCGTTAGACGCCGCGGTCCCGGAGGAACCGGGCCAGAGGCAGCACCAGGGTATTGAGGTGCTTCATAGCCTCGCCGAAGTTGAAATACTCGTCGGGGCTGTTTTCCATGCACAGCCGGTCGGATACCGATTTGACGGCGGAAAAAGGAATGCCGCAGCGCAGGCACACCTGGGCGATAGCGCCGCCCTCCATCTCGCAGAGGGTGGGGGAGAAAGTTTGGGCGATCCAATCCGCCCGCTCTCCCCGCACCAGGAAGGCGTCGCCGGTAGCCACATCGCCGGTGACGCAGGTCACACCCTGCTTTGCCAGAAAAGCGGCGATCTCGCCGGCGGCGGCAGTGGGGAAGTGGAGGGTGTTCACCGTGGATACGAGGCCCACCGGATCGCCAATGGGGGAGGTGTCCACATCGTGCTGGAGGAAGCGCTCTGCCACCACCACCGTGCCGATGGGGAGGTCCCGGAAGCTTCCGGCCACCCCGGCATTTACCACCCAGTCGGGCTGATAGCGGTCAATGAGCAGCTGGGCGGCCATAGCGGCGTTTACCTTTCCGATGCCGCCGGCGTAGGCGATAATGTCTTTCTCGATTTCATAGAAAGGAACTCCGTGGACTGTCTCCAGAAGCTTTGCGCCGGTAGCCTCCAGCAGACTCTCGATTTCGCCGTTCATAGCGTAGGCAAGGGCAATTTTCATAGGATTTCTCCTTCTGTTCATTACAATTTCCGCCAACAGTATACCACATTCGACAAAATAGGTAAAGTCCACGAATTTATTGATAAACAATAAAAATATATTGACAAACAAAAAAATACAGTATATACTGAAAACATAAACTGAGGAGGGTAGAACGAGATGAAGCGAGTTGCATTGGTGCGGACGCTCAAGGGCGTGGTGGTATTTCTGGCAGTGCTGGCGGCCATATTTTATGGCTTTGTGTTTCCCCAGCTGATTCGGGACATGGGGGCGGTGGATTTCTCCTGGCTGGTGACACCAGCCATTGTAGCGGTGAGTATCAGCGCCCTTCCCATTGTCGTTGCACTGGTGTTGTTCTGGGGAATCTGTACGGACATTGGCCGGGACAATTCCTTCTGCCGCCGCAATGCCCAGCGCCTGAGCGGCATTGGTTTTTGCGCCATGGCGGACACCGCCTACTGCGTGGTGGGGACGGTGACCATTTTTGCCATCACCGGGGGCCACCCGGGAGTGCTGTTGGTGGCGACAGCGGCCATTCTGGTGGGGCTGGCCATTGCTCTTGCGGCATTTTTGCTGAGTCATTTGGTGTTGAAAGCCGCTGAGCTGAAGGATGAAAATGACTTGACCATATAAGAGGGGGGAGAAGAAATGCCCATCGTGGTAAATCTGGATGTGATGCTGGCGAAACGGAAAATGTCTCTCAGCCAGCTGTCGGAGCAGGTGGACGTGACGTTGGCCAATCTCTCCATTCTGAAAACCAATAAGGCCAAGGCGGTGCGCTTTTCTACGCTGGAGGCTATCTGCAAGGCCCTGGACTGCCAACCGGGGGACATTTTGGAGTATCTGCCGGAGGAGCCATAGGACAGCTCTGCACAAAGGGGCACATATGGTCTCGTGAAGGAGGAAACGATATGAGACGATTGCCGTTTTGGATGTTGATGTGTCTGCTTTCCATGATGAACGGGTTGCTTTTTTTCCAGATGACTTTTGCCCTTTTGCGGCGGGGGATACCCGATGTGGATAATCAGGGGGCGCTGCTGATGATCCCCCTTTTCTGGATTGCGGCGGCCATCGTTTTTGTCGTGCTCAACATAGTTACCTTTGTGGATGGAAGGCATATCCCGCGGAACGCCAAAGCCGATCCACTGGCTGCTTTCCGCTTTCAGGGATTGAACCGGCGTGAGATGGTTGGCAGAGTGGTTTTTCTGGCCATTGCCGCCTTCCTGGTGTATTTTGCGTTTCACTTTTCCCACCATGAGCGGATATTGTCTGCCGCCTATGCAATAACCGGAGGAATGCTGCTGATTCTGCTCTACGGCTGGCGGTGCGCCGCTGTGAAGGGAAGGTACGATCGGGGAGAAAAAGGAACGACGGAAAGGAGTGCCCCATGAACAGAAAGAAACGGTGGATTTTGAGCAGTGCAGGCGTCGTGCTGGCGCTGCTTCTGGCGGGCTGTGCTCTGTTCCCGGACGATGCCGGTGCCATCTATCTCAACTGGGGGCTTGAACTGCCCAAAGGGTATACCGTGGTTTACGAGAGGGAAACCGAAGCCAGCTTCGGCGGTGACGGTCTGCGGTGCCATGTGTTTACCTGGCAGGATAGCAGCGCCCTGGAGGAATTGCTACCCTGGTCAGAGGAGGATGCGGAGGGTACTATTCTGGCAAAGGAAATGCTGGAAGAGCTGGAAGTGCCGGAGGAGACCTGGCCGGATTTTTCTGCCTGCCTGAGCTGGCACGGCAATATTCGGGAAGAAGATCCACGGGATCAGCTGGTGATTTTGTACATTCCTGAGGGGGAGACGCTGTGGGTGTTGGAGTCCTTTGTCTGAGAGAGGGCGGAAGGGAGCAAGCCATGAACAGAAAGAAACGGTGGATTTTGGGCAGTGCAGGCGTCGTGCTGGCGCTGCTGCTGATTCTGGGACTCTGGTGGCTCCATGGCGGACCCCGGCTGTGGACCCAGCGGCAGTTTGCCGCTCATCGGGTAGCCTTTGAAGCGACGGCGGAAGCGGCATTGGCGGGGGAACCCTGGAAGGATGTCCCTGGCGTCAGGAACCTGAACGTCTGGCCAAAGGAAGGGGCGGAGGACGTGCAGCTGGCGGATTTTACCACCGGGGCCTGGGGCCTTGGCTCCTCCACCCTATACTGGGGAATTTACTGTACCACCGACGGCGGGCCCGCCGGCTTCCAGGGGACGGATATGGTTCTGACAGAGGATGCCGTCGGGGAATACTCCTGGCAGGAGGAGGACGGCGACAATCACTACAAAACCTGGTGCCTGGAAGATGGCTGGTACGGCTATCTCATGGAATTTTAAAATAAAAGGAACCCGGCACGCTTAAAGCAGCGTGCCGGGTTCCTTTTATTTTATTCGCGGGGCTCTGCCCCGTACCCCGCAAACCTTTGAAAAGGTTTGATCCAAACTTTGTCCGGGCAAAATGCTATTTTGCCCGGGGAAGAGTATTGGGGAGTTTCTATGACGGAGATAAGCGAAACGCAGTTTCGCGCAAAGGTTTTCTTTTGCTTACTTTTCTTTTGCAAAAGAAAAGTAAGGGAAGGGGGTATTGCGGCGGCGTTATCGGGGCTCCATGGCGGAGTGGAGCTTATCGGTGATGGCACCCTGGAAGAGGGCGGTGGAGTGACCGTGGAGGGTTTCCAGGCCGCCGGCGGCCATACGGGGATCGATCTGTCCGCCCATAAAGAGGTCCATATCCAGGATAAATTTGACTTCCGGATCTTGGGGGGCGTTGGGAACGTTTTTCTTGATCATTCCGGGGCCGGCGTGGATCTTGGCACGGCAGGTGCTGTCCAGGCTCAGTTCCACGTCCACGGAGCATTTCTGGGTTCTGCTCTCGTCTACGTCCTCTTCGGCCAGCACGCCCAGATAGGGGGAAGTCATCAGCTCCCGCCAGGGTTCACTCTCCAGCTCCAGAGCCTTCCGGGAAAAGATATTCACATACCGCAGGCCGATGCGCTCAAAGAAAGCGGGCTGATAGATCCGGATGAACTGGGCCAGAGGCAGGTCAAAGTGCTTACCGAATTCCTCCCAGCCGGGATATGCCACAGTAGACAGGGAGATAAAGCTGTTGGTAAGGTTCAGCTTCCACTTACCGTCGGCGGATATAAAGTTGTAGTTGGTAATAGGCTGGCTCTGCTCCAATTTAGCAGCGGGGGTGCCGAGACCGGTAATTTTGGGGGCGGGCTGCTCCTGCTTGGCGGCATAGCGGGGGAACATGGAACGGATGGCGTCCTGAAAATCCACTGGCTCCCGGGCGCCGATGGACAGGATGGCAGGAAAGCGAAGCTGACAGATCACCTCCGCCAGCTGAGGTTTGTTGTAATGTACACGGGGACTGTCGGAATACAGCATGGAGAGCCCTCCTAAAAATGTTTTTTACATTGTATATCCTGGGGCGCAAATTGTCAAATCGACTGCAAAAGACAAGGGGGAACTGCCAAGAATGAGAAAAAATCCAGGCCCGCATCTCATGATGCGGGCCTGGATTTGAGGCATAGGGTGGATTACTTTTCCTCCACAGAGAGGATGCCCATGGGGCAGGCCTTGGCGCAGATGCCGCAGGCGATGCACTTGCTGGCCTTGCCCACTTCGGGGGCCAGGACCATCACATGCATGGGGCAGGCTTCCACGCACTTGCCGCAGCCTACGCACTTCTTTTTGTCAATCATGTACACGCCCTTGGCATTCTGGCTGATGGCTTCCTCGGGGCAGACCCGGGCGCATTTGCCGAACATGATGCAGCTCATGACCTTGGGTTCGCCGTCGGTCTTGGCGGTGATGCGGATGCAGCTGAGATCGGGATCAAACTTCTTATAAAAGGCTTCAGAGCAGGCCCGGACGCAGGACAGGCAGGCCTTGCAGGGGTATTCTTTGCTGACCACTAATTTTTTCATAGGGGGAAAGCCTCCAATACATGAATTGTTCCGTCCCTATCCTATCAGAAAGATTGTTATTTTGCAAACAATATTTTCTCCTTTTTGCGCAGAATACTTGTGGAGCGGGGAACAGACTTGGAAGTCATATCCCCGGCGGTGTAGGAAGTCATATCCCCGGCGGGGGCTTGTAATTCCGGAACAAGACTGGTATAATGACGCACACAATGGCTTTTTCTCCTGAGAACAGTGGAAAAACGCTGAAATGATGTAAAAAAAGGAGGGATCCTCTATGTGCGGGGAGAGCAGGGAAGAAATGGAGCGTATGGAGCTGAGCCACGACGAAATGCACCAACGGGGGATTCCCCATGAGCACAGCGGCGGCCATGTCCACAGCCATCAGCACACCCGCGCGGTGGTCAACCGCCTGGCCAGGGCTATTGGTCATCTGGAACGGGTGAAGGCCATGGTGGAGGAGGGACGGGACTGTTCTGAAGTCCTGATCCAGCTGGCGGCGGTGCGCAGCGCCCTGAACAACACCGGTAAAGTGATATTGAAGGACCACTTGGAGCATTGCATCGTGGAGGCGGTGGAGAACCACGATCATACTACCATCGACGAGCTCAACAAAGCCATTGAGCAGTTTGTCAAGTAGTCCATGCTGGCCTATGGGCCAAATGGAAAGCAGAACGAAAGGATGAAACTGCCGGACAAAATAGCCCTGAATATTGTGCATTCGTACAAAAATTGAAAAACCATGTGGTGGCAAGAGTCGAATCCCCCGGAGGGGGGATTTTTACCCTTGCTTTTTTCTGCGTTTTTTGTTACAATAAACAGGATGCATTGTTAAAATTGTAACGATGCGCATTCAAGAGAAAAATTCCCGAGAGAAAGGAGCAAAGAAAACACAAAGAGAGATTGTGTTTTCCCCATTCCGACCATGAAACTGATCACTGTCGAGCAAATGGAAGCCGCTACCGAAAGACTGCTGGAAACCGGCCGTCAGGTAGGAGCCGACTCCTGGCAGCAGCGTGTCAAGAACCAGA
>JAGHHM010000109.1 GCA_017887695.1 Oscillospiraceae bacterium
AGAAGGAAACCAACCTGGTTAAATCCGTTAACCAGATCGAGATCTTCGACACGGCGGTAGCGTTTTTGGCGGGGCTGATGATCGTCCCGGCGGTCTACACCTTCATGGGCGTAGAGGGGATGGCCACCGGGCCCAGCCTAATGTTCAAATCCCTGCCCAAGGTATTTGATGCTATGGGGGTTGTGGGCGGCATCGTGGGCGCTGTGTTCTTTGTAACAGTAGCCTTTGCGGCCCTGACCTCCTCCGTGTCCATTATGGAGGCACTGGTATCCAGTGCCATGGACAAATTCCGCTTTACCCGCAAGGGCGCCACTCTGACTGTGGCTGCCATTGCGCTGGTGGTAGGCGTGGTGGTCTGCCTGGGCTATAATGTGCTGTTCTTTGAGGTAACGCTGCCCAATCATACGGTGGGCCAGGTGCTGGACGTGCTGGATTATATCAGTAACTATTTCCTCATGCCCATTGTAGCCATTGCTACCTGCATTCTGATTGGCTGGGTAGTAAAGCCCCAGACAGTCATCGACGAGGTAACGGAGGGTGGCTGTGCTTTTGGCCGGAAGAAGCTGTATGTGGTCATGGTAAAAGTGGTTACGCCCATCATGCTCTTTTTCCTTTTCCTCCAGTCTATCGGCGTGCTCTGGATGCTGGGTCTTTCCTAAGGGTGAGGGAAGTTTCCAGGCGGGAGCAGATAACACAAGATGGCAGAGAGGCCCGGGCAAACTGTCCGGGCCTCTCTGTTGTAAAAGGAGCCGCCTTCCTCTTGAAGGCGGCTGCTTTAACATTGCTTCATACTGCGGTCTACTCCGCTGTCCAGGATACGCCGGGAAAGTATTTGTCAGCAAAGGGAACATGGGGTACCTGGAAGCTCTTTCCTTTAAGGTAGGAGAGGATCCCAGCGTCGGTAGGGAAATCAAAGCGGAGGAAATAGCTGTACAGGGCCTGGCGGGTCTCGCCGTACCGTCGGTTCACCTCGCCGCGACCGTATTTGCCATCCCCCAGAAGGGGGTGGCCTGCGTCGGCAAAGGAGGCACGGATCTGGTGGGTGCGGCCGGTGAGAAGCTCTGCTTCCACCAGACTCAGTCCCTCTCGGCTGGCTAAAGTGCGGTAGAGGGTAAGGGCGGATTTCCCGCCGGGAACCGGGTGGTGGTAGACAGAAACCTCCTTTTTCCCTTCGTCCTTGAGGAGGAAGCAGGAGAGTTCTCCCTGGGGCGGTGCCATTTTTCCCAGGGTGACACAGAGATATTTCTTGGTGATCTCCCGGTCCCGGATCTTATCGTTGATGACCCGCAAGGTCTCGGCGTTCTTGGCGGCGATGACGATGCCGCCGGTGTTGCGGTCGATGCGGTTGCAGAGAGCGGGAGTAAAGGCGTTTTCCCACCGGGGATTCCACTCCCGTTTCTGATAGAGATAAGCCTGAATATGGTTGATGAGGGTATTGACCTTTTCTGTTTCGTCGGCGTGGACCACCAGGCCCGGCCGCTTGTCCAGCAGCATCAGGTTTTCGTCCTCGTAGAGGATGTCCAGCCGGGGCTGGAAAAGGGTGAGGAAAAGGTTATCCTCCCGGGGCTGGTCAAAAAATTCGTCGTTGATATATAGCTGCAGCACATCCCCTACCACCAGCCGCTGATCCCGCTGGCAGCGCTGGCCGTTGCATTTGATGCGCTTGATGCGGATATACTTCTGCAGCAGGGCAGGGGGCAGCAGCGGCAGGGATTTGGCCACGAAGCGGTCCAGCCGCTGTCCGGCGTCGTTTTTTCCGATGGTCAGTTCACGCATGGGGAAGGCCCTCCGGTGTCGGTAATACGGGCAGAGAGGCTCTGCCACTGCCATTGTATCATGGAGCTGTATTTTTGCAAGAAAAAATGAAAAAAGTATTTGACAATCCGACTTCTTTCTACTATAATACTACTCGTGTCTTTGCGAGGTGTGCTATGCTTTTAGATGTAAGAAAGATCATCAACGCCCCTGGAGAGCGGATTGCGTTCCAGTTTGATATGGACCTTTCCGATGTGGACTTCGGCGGCAGGCGTCCCATACAGAACCCGGTTGTGGTTACCGGCGATGTGCGGAATGTCGCGGGGATGCTCCTCCTTTCGTTTGAAGCGAGTACTGTCCTGAAATCTGTCTGCGACCGCTGCCTCAAACCCTTTGATCAGCCCAAAACGATCCGGTATGAGTGCATGCTGGCGGAGGAGCTGGAGGACGAGGAGAGCGACGATATCATCCTGCTGGAAGACGGGGCCGTTGACCTTGAGGATCTGGCCAGGACGGCGTTTATCCTGGATATGGACACAAAGACTCTTTGTTCAGAGGATTGCAAGGGTATTTGCCCGGGCTGCGGCGTTGATCTCAACCAGGGGACCTGCACCTGTAAAAAGGAAGTGGATCCTCGATTGGCGGTGTTGGCCAAGCTTCTGGACAAGGATACTGGCGAGAAAAAATAAAAATTCAGATATACAGGAGGTGTCATCATGGCAGTCCCCAAGGGTAAAGTTTCAAAGGCAAGACGTGACAAGCGCCGCAGCTCCGTTTGGAAGCTGGAGGTGCCCGGTCTGGTCAAGTGCCCCAAGTGCGGCGCGATGCGCCTGCCCCACAGAATGTGCACTGAGTGCGGTACCTATAACGGCCGTCAGGTTAAGGTCGTCAAGTCCACCGTGGCTGAGTAAGATTTTGTGCAGGAGAGCGGAGGTTCCTATGGGAACCTCCGCTTTTTTTCGCCTTTTGGCTAGGTAAATAGGTTGACGGTTGTAGTCCACAGTGCTAACATGAATATAGCAGATACAGGCGACAGACCGTTTCCGGCCTGCCAGAAAACAAATGAGAGGGGAGTCTGCCATGAAACGATTATATTCTCTGCTGCTTGCCGCTGTGCTGGTCTTTGCCTTGGCCCCGGGGGCCTGTGCTCAGGCCGACGGATATAGCGATCTGCCTGCGTCAGGCTGGGCCAGGGAGGCGATCCTCTCTGCCGGCGAGTACGGCCTGATGATGGGGAAAGGAGACGGGATCTTTGGCGTGGGCCAGACCATGAGCCGCGCAGAATTTGTAACGGTGCTGGTGCGGATGTTCGGCTGGAGTGAAGTGAGCGGAGCAGATTCCTTTACCGATATCAGCAAGAGCTGGGCCCGCGGCTATATCAACACGGCAGCTGCTAACGGCGTATTGGACAGCGGCGGCACCTTTTCTCCGGATAAAGCCATCACCCGCCGGGAGATGGCGGTAATGCTGGTGCGAGCCCTGGGGTATCAGGACCTGGCAGAGAAGGAGGCAAAGGATTATGCCCTGCCTTTTACGGATGTGACGGAGGACCGGGGCTACATCGCTGTTGCCTATGATATCGGTATGGTAAACGGTACTTCCGCCACCACTTTCTCGCCGGAGTCCACTGCCACCCGGGAACAGGCGGCGGCTATGCTGGTGCGGGTTTACGAGCGGCGCACGGCGGACACGGACTGGACCCACGCCTTTTATGCCATTTCCTCGTACAGCCAGCTGGAGCTGGCAAAATCCTTCGACGCAGTGAGCTTTGGCTGGAGCCGTATGACTCTTACCCAGGCGGGGCCTTATCTGGAAACTACCAGCGCCGGTGGGAATGAATATGCCGTACCCCAGGGATACGAGGAGCCTGTCCAGGTCCTGCAAAGTGCCGGGGTAAAGCTCCACTTGAGCGTGTTTATGGACAATAGTTCCGGAGATTTGGCGGCTCTTCTGGGGAACGCCGCCTACCGAACAGCGGCAGTGGATGCCATTATGGCAGAGCTGAGCCGGAATTATGAGGAGCTGGGCTATAATCCTTATACCGGTGTGACACTGGACTTTGAGGGGCTGCGTGCTGCCCAGAAGGCGGACTATACCCAGTTCCTTACGGAGCTGGAGACCCGGCTGGAGGCAGCCGGTAAGACCCTGTATGTGGCGGTACTGCCTGCCACCGCCGATGGCGTTTATTACGACGGCTACGATTACCGGGCCATTGGGGAGCTGGCGGACAAGGTGATTCTGCTGGCCCACAACTACAATGCCATGAACCTCTCTGGCTTTGAGGACTCCACTTACTATCAGACTACGGCTCTTACGCCCATCCAGTCGGTCTACTATTCCCTGCGGGCGGTATGTGATGGGCAGACAGGCGTAGCGGACCGCTCCAAGGTGACCCTGGCCATCAATATTGCCAGCCTGGCCTGGGAGACGGATGAGGGGGGACGCCTGACTTCTCCCACGCCTCTGTATCCCACCACGGCTACCATATACAGCCGCCTTGCCGGCGGGGCGGAGATGGGGTGGTCAGAGACCTACCGCAACCCCTACCTGCGCTATACTACCGAGTCCGGGCAGCACATTTTCCTCTGGTATGAGGATGCCCGCAGCGTGGAGGAAAAGGTGGACCTGGCCAAGCTCTTTGGTATCACCAGCGTGTCGGTCTGGCGGCTGGGGAACATCCCCCATTACAGTGATCCGGGCCTCTATTACGATGTGATGACGGCCCTGCAGTAAGATAATAGAACAAAAAGGGAGCCCGGGATGCTGTCCCGGGCCCCTTTTTGTATGCCGCAGAGGGTTATTGCTTTTGCAGGATCGCCATGAATTCCTCGCCGGTAATGGTTTCCTTTTCATTGAGGAATTTGGCCAGTTCGTGGAGCTTGGCCTCGTGGCCCTTCAGCAGCTCCATGGCCTTTTCATGCTGGGCCTTTACGGTTTCCACCACCATGTCATCGATCTTGGCGGAGGTTTCAGGGGCGCAGGCCAGGGAGGTGTCCCCGCCCATGTACTGTCCTGTTACGGTCTCCAGAGCCACCATGCCAAAGGTGTCGCTCATACCGTAGCGGGTGATCATAGCCCGGGCCAGCTTGGTGGCCTTTTCGATGTCGTTGGAAGCGCCGGTGGTGATGGAGTGGAACACCAGCTCCTCGGCGGCCCGGCCGCCGGTGAGGGTGGCGATCTGGTTTTCCAGCTCCTCCCGGCTCATAAGGTTGCGCTCCTCCTGCTCCACCTGCATGGTGTAGCCCAGAGCACCGGAGGTGCGGGGGATAATGGTGATCTTGGTAACGGGAGCGCTGTTGCTCTGAAGAGCCGCCACCAGGGCGTGGCCGATCTCATGGTAGGATACGATAAGCCGTTCGTGGTCAGATAGGATTTTATTTTTCTTCTGATAACCGGCCACAACTACGTCGATGCTTTCCTGAAGGTCGGACTGGTTGACGAATTTCCGGCCGCAGCGGACAGCCCGCAGAGCAGCTTCATTGATCATGTTGGCCAGCTCCGCGCCGGAGGCGCCGGAAGCGGCCCGGGCGATGGCGTTGAAATCCACATCGTCGCCGATTTTTACCTTCTTGGCGTGAACCTTCAGGATAGCTTCCCGGCCCTGAAGATCCGGCAGCTCTACCGGTACCCGCCGGTCAAACCGGCCGGGCCGCAGCAGGGCGGGGTCCAGTGTTTCGGGGCGGTTGGTGGCCGCCAGGATCACAACACCCTTGCTGCCGTCAAAACCATCCATTTCAGTGAGCAGCTGGTTGAGGGTTTGCTCACGCTCATCATTGCCGCTGATGCCCTGGGTGTCTCGCTTCTTACCAATGGTATCGATCTCGTCTATAAAGACGATGCAGGGAGCTTTTTCATTGGCCTGCTTGAAAAGATCACGGACCTTGGCAGCGCCCATGCCTACAAACATTTCTACGAATTCCGAGCCGGAGATGGAAAAGAAGGGAACATTTGCCTCGCCTGCCACTGCCTTGGCAAGAAGTGTTTTGCCGGTACCCGGAGGGCCGACCAACAGCACGCCCTTAGGCATTTTTGCGCCAATTTCCTGATATTTTCCGGGATTGTGGAGGAAATCCACAATTTCCATCAGATTTTCTTTGGCTTCGTCCTCGCCTGCCACATCGCTGAATTTGATGCCGGTTTCGCTGGCGATATAGACCTTGGCGTTGCTCTTGCCAAACTGCATGGCGTTGCCCATAGGCCCGCCGCCCATCTTATTCATCAGCATCCGGCTCATCAGCTGCCCAATGATAATGAAAATGGCGATAGGCAGGATGAAGGTCAGCAGAAAGCTGAGGATGGGATTCATCTCTGGAGCTTTTACCTCGTCGAACTGGCAGCCGGAATCCAGCAGCCTGTTGACCAGATCCGGGTCGTTAAAAGCGGAAGTACTGTACAGGGCGTGGTTTTCCGTGTTGTCAGTAAAGTAGATAGCGTCTTCTTCTACCTGGACTGCCGCTACCTGGTGTTCTTCCAGCATGGAAAGGAAGGTACTGTATGACACCTGGGTGATTTCCTGCTGCATGATTCTGGGGAATAGGAACGTATTGAGCAGGACCAATACAACCATAACGATAAGGTAATAGAAAATCAAAGGCTTTTTCGGTTTCTGTACCTTTTGCATAAGGTTCTCCTCCTGAAAACTTTTTTCTGCTACTAATGGGTATATAACACCTTTAGATAAGCAATTCAAGAAATTTTTGTGAATAAACAGGAAAGTTTTTGAAAATATGAAAAAATCCAATAAATCTGTATGAGTGGTGGATGGGATGCAGAGAATAAAGGGAGGACGAGAGGAGGAATCTTATGGATACTGAGACCAAAAGACAGGACGACATAAAACAAGATGGCCGTTTTGGGGATCCCCAGCAGCTGGTGGATCTGGGAGCGGCGGTAAACCGGGATCGGCGAGGCAATATTTATACGCTGACAATTGTAGGCCAGGTGGAGGGTCATCAAGTACTGCCGGAAACAGCCAAGGCCACCAAATACGAGCATGTGATGCCGCTGCTGGCTAGTTTGGAGCAAAGTGAGGAAATTGATGGGATCCTGCTGCTGCTCAACACGGTGGGGGGCGACATTGAGGCGGGGCTGGGGATCGCAGAGCTGATTGCCGGCATGCGCAAGCCTACGGTAAGTCTGGTGCTGGGCGGAGGTCATTCCATTGGCGTACCTCTGGCGGTGGCGCCCAAGGTGAGTATGATTGTTCCCTCAGCTTCCATGACCATCCATCCCGTGCGGATGAACGGCACTGTTATTGCCGCACCTCAGACCTTCAACTATTTTGAACGCATCCAGGAGCGTATTGTGAGCTTTGTGGCAAAGAACAGCCGCATCAGTAAGAAAAAGTTCCTGGGGCTTATGCTGAAGACGGGAGAGATGGCAGCGGATGTGGGCAGTGTGATCTATGGGGAGGAGGCGGTGGAGCTGGGGCTCATCGACCGTATCGGCGGACTGAGCGACGCTTTGGATTGTCTCTATGAGCAGATCGCCAAGGCCCGACAGGAGCGCCGCGAAGAAGGAAACGAGCCGGAAAAAAAGCTGGAAGAGAAAAAAGAGAAAAAGGAAAAGAAAGAGAAAAAAGAGTAAACTCCTCCGCTGTTCTGCTGCCAATTTCCCCGGCTGACAATGGATGCGGTGGCAGAAGGCTGAATGGGAAAGAGGCCGCACAGGGAGGCACAGACCAAGCCTGTTCCGGCTGGCGGAAACACGTTTCAGCCACTGGAGGACTTCCCGGGCGCTGTATGGCGTCCGGGATCATTTTTTGCTCTTGTGAGGCAAAAATATTACAACTTTGTTCACGGAAAGCAACTTGTCAAGGGGGTAGTGTTCTGCTATAATACATTAGTTATACTGGACGATTATGCGGCGCTGTGGCGCCGGTTACCAAGGAGTGCGTATGTACCTTAAAGCATTGGAGATCCAGGGCTTTAAATCCTTCCCGGACAAGACGGTCCTTCACTTCGGTGAGGATGTGACCGCCATTGTGGGCCCCAACGGATCGGGAAAATCTAATATTTCCGACGCCATCTGCTGGGTTATGGGGGAGCAGTCCGCCCGCAGCCTGCGGGGAGCCAAGATGGAGGATGTGATCTTCGGCGGCACTGAGAAGCGCAGCCCGGTGGGCTTTGCCCAGGTGACGCTGGTGCTGGACAACAGCGCGCATATCTTTCCTACCATTGACAGCAGCGAGGTCATGGTTACCCGCCGCTACTATCGCAGCGGGGAAAGTGAGTACTACATCAATAAGCAATCCGTCCGTCTCCGGGACGTCAACGAGCTGTTTATGGATACAGGCCTTGGCCGGGAGGGCTATGCCATCATCGGTCAGGGACGGATCGACGAGATCCTCTCCATCAAGAGCGCCGAGCGCCGAGAGATCTTTGAGGAGGCGGCGGGTATCAGCAAGTACCGCCACCGCAAGGAGGAAACGGAGCGGAAGCTGGACCGTACTGAGGAAAACTTGGTGCGCATCAACGATAAGATCGCGGAGCTGGAGCTCCAGGTGGAGCCCCTGCGGGATCAGGCGGAAAAGGCAAAGCGGTACCTTCTGCTGCGGGATGAGCTGCGGACATTGGAGATTTCCGTGTGGCTGGAAAAGCTGGAGGAGATTAAGACCAGCGCCATGCGGCTTCAGACGGAATATAGCGCCGCTCTCAAGAACAAGGAAGAGGCCAGCGGCCGCCTGGAAGCTCTGTATGAGGAGAACGAGCGGTTTTCCCAGCGGATGCAGGACAACGATCTCAGCCAGGAACAGGCCCGCACGGAGAGCGCAGGCTATGAGGGTCGGGCGACGGAAGAGGACAGCGCCATTGCTGTGCTGCGTACCACAGTTCAGCACAGCAGAGAGTCGATTGATCTGCTGGAGCGGGAGATGGCGGACCAGGACAGCCGTAGCCAGACTATCCAGCAGCAGATGGCGGAGCAGCGCCGGCGGATCGAGGACATCGACGCCGGAGCCAGAGCGTTGGAGGCAGAGCTGGACAAACTGCTGGAGGAGGCCCGAGTGGCTGCACAGAGTGCCGGCAGTGCCGCCGACGCGGTGGAGGCCCTTCGGGCCCAGGAAGCTCTGACGGTAGCTGCCGCCGCGGACCAGAAGGAAAGACTTTCCGGCCTTGCCGCCGCCGTAGAGCAGATCGAGGAGCGGCGGAAGGCGGTAGCTCAGGAATTGGAGGCCGCCCAGATCCAACAGGAGAGTGCCCGGGAAGCCTTGCGAACAGCAAAGCGGGCCCTGGAGGATGCGGAGGATGCCGCCGCTGCTGCCAAGAATGTGATTGAAGGCCATACCCTGCGGATGGATAGCCGGGTGAAGCGAGAGCAGGCCGCCGCAAAGGCCCATATGGACCTGACCATGGAGCAGAGCAACCTGGACTCCCGGATCCGGCTCCTTTCGGAGATGGAGAAGGAGTACGAAGGATTCAGCAAGGCGGTCAAGGTGGTGATGCAGGCCGGGGAGAAGCGGTCTCTCCGGGGAATTCACGGCCCCGTGGCCAGCCTGATCCAGGTGGAAGACCGCTACACCGTGGCCATTGAGATTGCCCTGGGAGCAGGGATGCAGAACATTGTGGTGGACCGGGAGGAGGACGCTAAAGGCGCTATCTCCTACCTCAAGCAGCGGGACGGTGGCCGGGCCACCTTTCTGCCTCTGAGCGCCATCCGGGGGGATGAGCTGCGAGAGCGGGGCGTGGAGAATGCCCCGGGCTTTGTGGGCATTGCCTCCCGACTGGTGCGCTACGACCCGAGATATGAGAATATCTTTCAGAACTTGTTGGGACGCACGGTGGTGGCAGAAGATCTGGACTGCGGCATCGCCATGGCCCGGCAGTATCAAAACCGTTTCCGTATCGTCACGCTGGATGGCCAGGTGATCAACCGGGGCGGCTCCATGACCGGCGGCAGCGTGTCCCGCAGTGCGGGCATCCTGTCCCGTACCAATGAGCTCCAGACCCTGCGCCGCCGCCAGGAGGCTCTGGCCGGGGAACTGGAGACAGCCCGGCGGGAGAAAGAGGAGGCTGGCCGGGAGCTGGCTGCTGCCCGCTATGCGCTGGAGGTGGCGGAAGGGGAGCGCCGGAGTGCTGAGGACGGTGTCCTTCGCTCCCAGGGCGAGGTGAACCGCTGCAGTGCTCTGCTGGAGAATGCCCAGCGTTCCCTGGAGTCCCTGGAGGGGGAGCAGGCTGCTTTGGAGCAGCGGCTTGCCGACAACCAGGGCCAGATCGAAGGGGTGAAGGCGGAGATCGCCGAGCAGGAGGCCCGGCTCACGGCCCTGCGGCAGTCCGTTGAGGAAAAGCTGGCAGGCCAGAGCGATCTGATGGCTCTCACGGGCCGTCTCAGCCAGGAGGTGGCCGGAAAGAAGGAGGCCCTGGCGGGCCTCACTGCTGAGCGGGACGCTACCGCCAAGGCCCTGGGGGATATGGAGCAGGTCTGCCGGGATATGGCAGGGGACCGGGACCAGCGGCTGCGGCGGCTGGAGGAATACCGGGCAGCCATTGCCGATACCGAGAAGGAGATCGACCGTCGGACTGAGACAGCAGCTTCCCTCCGGCTGCAAAGCGCCGCCTGCAAGGAGCGCTTGGAGGCTCTGCGCCAGGAAAAGCTGGCTATGGAGCAAGAGCGTGGCGCCATGAGCCAGAAGATGAAGGCCTGCAACGACGAGGTGCTGGATGCGGAGCGGGAGGCCTCCCGCCTGGAGCAGAAGCTCTCCGCAGGCCAGTGGGAAGAAAAGCAGATCCTCGATAAGCTCTGGGAGAACTACGAGCTCAGTCACTCCGCCGCCATGGAGCAGCGTATCGAGCTGGAGTCAGTGCCCAAGGCCAACCGCCGCATCGGCGAACTGCGTCGGGAGATGAGCGGCCTGGGGCCGGTCAATGTAGGAGCCATCGAGGAATTCGAGCGAGTGAATACCCGCTATACCTACCTTACCGGCCAGCGGGACGACGTGGAGAAGGCCAAGGGGGAACTTACCGGTATCATCGAGGAGATCACCCGGGAAATGACCGCCATCTTTGCCGAGCAGTTCCAGCTTATCAACCAGTCCTTCCAGGAGACCTTTGTGGATCTCTTTGGTGGGGGACGGGCCACGCTGGAGCTGGAGGATCCGGAGGATATTCTGGGCTGCGGCATCGAGATCAAGGTCCAGCCCCCGGGCAAGACCCTGAAAACCATTACCCTCCTCTCCGGTGGTGAGAAGGCCTTTGTAGCCATCGCCCTGTATTTTGCCATTTTGAAGGTACATCCCACGCCTTTCTGCGTGATGGACGAAATCGAGGCCGCCCTGGACGACGCCAACGTGGTGCGCTACGCCCGGTATATGCGGACTATCTCTGATAAGACCCAGTTTATCGTCATTACCCATCGCCGGGGCACCATGGAGGCCGCCGATGTCCTCTACGGTGTGACCATGCAGGAGAAGGGCGTCAGTAAGATGCTGACCATCAATTTAAACGATGTGGCGAAGGAACTGAAGATCAAGTAGGGCATCACGCCTGGCAGGACGGATTAAGCGGGAAACTGCTATCATATTAGTTTAAAGGAGAAACAACATGGCTTTTTGGGATAAATGGCGGAAAGAGAATAAGGAGCCCCGGGAGACGCAGACAGAACTCCGGGATGCCGTGAACGAGAACGAGAGCCTGGAAGAGAAGCCGGCAGCGGAATCTGTGGAGGCTGCGGCAGCGGAGACGAAGGTGCCGGAGCAGGCTGCGGAAACCGTGGAGGCGGAGGCCACTCAGCAGGCTGCACCGCCGGCAGAGGAGAAGAAAACCGGGCTCTGGCAGAAGCTGAAGAAGCTGTATATGGGCGACGTGTTCGGCTCCGCCATCAGCGAGGCCGACGAGGCGTTTTTCGAGGATCTGGAGGAGATGCTGATCCTGGCGGACGTGGGCATGGAAACTGCGGTTGATGCGGTAAAGGAGCTGCGCCAGCGGATGATCGAGGACAAGATCTCCGGCCAGGAGCCGGTGAAGGAGTGCCTGCGGGAGATCCTGGCGGAGAAGCTCCAGGTGGGGGACAGCGGTTTGAACCTCTCCACCAAGCCGTCGGTGATCCTGGTGATCGGCGTCAACGGCGTGGGCAAGACCACCTCCATCGGCAAGCTGGCCAGCCGGCTGCGCCGGCAGGGCAAGCGGGTGCTGCTGTGCGCCGGGGATACCTTCCGGGCGGCGGCGGCAGACCAGCTGGAGATCTGGGCCAACCGGGCCAAGTGTGAACTGGTGCGCCAGAAGGAGGGAGCCGATCCCGGTGCCGTCCTCTTCGACGCCATCCAGGCTGCCAAGGCCCGTGGAGTGGACGTGGTCATCTGCGACACCGCCGGACGGCTCCACAACAAGGCAAACCTGATGGCGGAACTCCACAAGCTCCGGAAGATCATTGACCGGGAGCTGCCGGAGGCGGCTTTGGAGACCCTCCTGGTGCTGGATGCCACCACCGGCCAGAACGGCCTTATTCAGGCCAAGCAGTTTCAGGAGACTGCCGGCTGCACCGGCATCATCCTCACCAAGCTGGATGGTACCGCCAAGGGCGGCATCGTCATCGCCATTGCCCAGGAGCTGCGGGTGCCGGTAAAGTTTGTGGGCCTGGGAGAGGGCATCGACGATATGCAGCCCTTTGACGCCAAGGAATATGTGGGCGCCCTGATCTGATGGGCCCCCAGCGGATGTATGTAAGAAAAGAGGACAGAGAAAATGAACCGGATTGACGGAAGAAAATTGGATCAGCTTCGGCCGGTGAAGATCACTACCGGCTTTGTGGACTATGCCGAGGGAAGCGTCCTCATTGAGTGCGGTCATACCAAGGTGCTCTGTTGTGCCAGTGTGGAGCAGGGAGCGCCCCGGCATGTGCCGGAGGGCACCGGCTGGGTGACAGCGGAGTACTCCATGCTGCCCCGTGCCAACCGGGAGCGCAGCCGTCGGGATATCAGCAAGCTCAAGCTCAGCCCCCGCAGCGCGGAGATCCAGCGCCTCATTGGCCGCAGCCTCCGGGCGGCGGTGGATATGGAGGCCCTGGGGGACTACACCATTACCATTGACTGCGACGTGCTGCAAGGGGACGGCGGTACCCGTACCGCCTCTGTCACAGGCGGCTTTATCGCCCTGGCCCTGGCCTGCCGGAAGATGGTGGCGGAGGGTTGGATCACCGAGAATCCCATCCGCCGCTGTGTGGCCGCCGTGTCGGCGGGCATCGTGGGGGATGCGCCTATGCTGGACCTCTGCTACGAGGAGGACAGCCATGCCATGGTGGACCTCAACTGCATCATGGATGAGGAGGGACGCCTTATTGAGATCCAGGGTACTGGTGAGGGCCGCAGCTTTACCATTGAGGAGCAGCAGGAGCTGGTAAGCCTCTGCGCCGGCGGCATCCGGCAGCTGATTGCCAAGCAGAAAGAGATATTGGGAGGTTGCCTGTAACATGAAATTTATTCTTGCTTCGCAGAACCGCCACAAGCTGGTGGAAATGCAGGATATTCTCGCTGCCCACGGGGTGGAGGTAGTGCTCCAGGGGGATCTGGGGCTCCATGTAGAGGTGGAGGAGACGGGCTCCTCCTTTGCGGAGAACGCCATGCTGAAGGCCAAGGCTGTTATGGAGGCCAGCGGCCTGCCCGCCATCGCTGACGATTCCGGTGTGTGTGTGGATGCCCTCAACGGCGCTCCTGGGATCTACTCCGCCCGCTACGGCGGGCCGGAGCTGGATGACAAGGGGCGTTACCAGCTGCTGCTGAATAACCTCCGGGGGGCCACCAATCGGTCTGCTCATTTTACCAGCGCCATTGCCTGTATTTTCCCCAACGGGGATACCATCGAGGCTGAGGGTATCTGCCCCGGCACCATTGCCTACGCCCCCCAGGGGGACGGCGGCTTTGGCTATGACCCGGTGTTTTTCCTCCCCCAGCTGCGCAAGACCTATGCCCAGCTGACGCCGGAAGAGAAAGCGGCGGTGTCCCACCGTGGCAAGGCCCTGGAGATCTTTGACCAGAAGCTCCGGGCGTACCTGGCGGAAAAGAAGTAATCATTTGTTCATTCTTTTCTTTGAAAAGAAAAGAACCAAAAGAAACTTTTGTCCGGGAAATTTCATTTCCCGGGGAAAGGGCAAGTATGAAGGCTCTGTGCAGTGGAAACATACAGGGGCCAATTTCAACTATTATGAGGAAAGGATAGAACGTATGGAACTGACAAGCAAGCAGCGCGCTCAGCTGCGAGGCATTGCCAACACCATCGATACCATTGTCATCATCGGAAAGGACGGCATAACGGAGAACCTGGTCAAGCAGGCGGACGATGCCTTGGAGGCCCGGGAGATTATCAAATGCAAGGTGCTGGAGAACTCCATGCTCACTGCCCGGGAGGCCTGTGATGAGCTGTCCCGGCTGACCCGCAGCGAGCAGGTCCAGGTGATCGGCACCAAGTTTGTGCTCTACCGCACCAGCTTCAGCAAGGAAAAGGACAAGCGGATCCAGTTGGTGCGGCGGTAATCTCCCTTTTACTGTGTTTCAGGGAAGTTTAATATTTGATTAAGGCAAGACAAAAAGGACGGATAATCCGTCTTATATAAAGAACAAGGAAGGTGCAGCGGTGAATATCGGCATCTATGGCGGGACCTTTAATCCCATCCATCTGGGACATATGGCGGCGGCAAAGCAGGCAGTGGAGCAGCTGAAGCTTGATAAGCTGTACCTGGTTCCTGCGGGAATCCCGCCCCATAAGCTTCTGGTAGAGGGGGCTGCGGGCCATGCGCATCGGTTGGAGATGACCCGTATGGGAGTCCAGGCGTTGGAGTTGCCCGACGTGCTGGAGGTTTCTGACATGGAGCTGCGGCGTGAAGGGAAGAGCTATACCTGGGAGACGGTGGAGGCTTTTAAAAAGCAGCATCCGAAGGATACGCTATATTTACTGATGGGGACAGATATGTTTCTGTCCTTTCAGAACTGGAAGCATCCCCGGCGGATTGCTCAGACGTGTACTCTCTGCGTTTTTCGCCGCAGCAAAAACGACAGCGAGGCGGTGCTGCGCCGGCATATGGCGTTTTTGCAGGAGGCCTGCGGGGCGAAATCTGTATTGGTGGAGTTGCAGCGGGTGGTGGATATTTCCTCCAGCCAGCTTCGTCAGGAGCTGAGCCAGGGCAGGGG
>JAGHHM010000110.1 GCA_017887695.1 Oscillospiraceae bacterium
GTGTTCGATCGCTTCTCCTGCGATTTGACAGCCATACCTGAATTGTTCCCAAGGCAAGAGCCCCGGACTTTGGTCCGGGGCCCTTGTCCTATTTCGGGCCGGGTTTCGGCGGCAAAGAGAGTCTAGAGGGATACTGCCCAAAAATGGCGAAAAAGTTTATTGAAAATTGTAAAAAATACTGTTTATAGAACAAATCTATACAGGTTTCCTTGGGATTGCCTTGACGGGAAAGGAGAAAAGGAGTATGTTAAGAATATATCAAACAACCGCATAAAGAAAGATGCGGACGCGGACTTTGGGCCGGGCCAGCCTTTTCGAAAGAAGGGGGTGCCTTGGCTGAAGCAGGGCGTCCGCCCTCTGGAGAATCCCAGCGACGGGGGCCGAAGGTGTAAGGCGCGAAAGCGGCGCCGATCTCTCAGGCAAAAGGACAGAGTGGAGCGCGGAGCGGAAGGCGAAGCTTTCTGCGGGGCGCTTTGCCAGGTCGGACCCGGACGCCGGGGCCGGCTTTTTTTATGCGTGCAACGGTTTGTCCATGGCATGGGAGGAGGTGACTGGGGAGCGCAGCCGCAGAAAGGATCCGGGAGAGAGCCGGATCTGAAAAGGACGCCCCTTTCAGGGGAGAGAAAGGAATGGAAAATAAAAAATGGAACAGATTATGAATCAGCTGGCGGACATCGTCAGTGTTGCCAGCGATTTTGTATGGAACAGCGTGCTGCTGTATGTGCTGGTGTTTACCGGTATTTTGTTTACCATCCGCCTGGGCTTCATTCAGGTGCGCAAGTTCGGCGCCGGCTGGCGCCAGATGTTCGGCAGCTTCAGCCTCTCCGGCAAGAAGGTGGGCAAGGACGGCATGAGCTCCTTCCAGGCCGCCGCTACCTCCATTGCCGCCCAGGTGGGTACCGGCAATATCGTGGGCTGCTGCACGGCCCTGCTCTCCGGCGGCCCCGGCGCCATTTTCTGGATGTGGCTGGCTGCCTTCTTCGGCATGGCCACCATCTATGGCGAGGCGGTGCTGGCCCAGAAGTATAAGACCCGCGACGACCAGGGCCAGGTCATCGGCGGCCCTGTGTATTACATCCGGGCCCGGTTCCAGGGCGGCTTCGGCAAGTTCCTGGCGGGCTTCTTCTCCGTGGCCATCATCCTGGCCCTGGGCTTCATGGGCAACATGGTCCAGGCCAACTCCATCAGCGGTGCCTTCAACACTGCCTTCCATGTGCCCAAGCGGGTTACCGGCGTGGTGCTGGCTGTGGTAGCCGCCTTCATTTTCCTGGGCGGCGTCAAGCGCATTGCCTCCGTTACCGAGAAGCTGGTGCCCATCATGGCGGTGTGCTACCTGGTGGGAGCCCTCATCGTGATCTTCGCCAATGTGGGCGCCCTTCCCGAGGCCTTCCGGATGATCTTTGTGGGAGCCTTTACCCCGGAGGCTGTTCTGGGCGGCGCTGTGGGTATCGGCATCCAGCAGGCCATGCGCTACGGCGTGGCCCGAGGCCTGTTCTCCAATGAGGCCGGTATGGGTTCTACCCCCCATGCCCATGCCATGGCCAATGTGAAGCGCCCCGAGGATCAGGGCCATATCGCCATGGTCTGCGTGTTCATCGATACCTTCGTGGTGCTGACCCTCACCGCTCTGGTGGTCCTCACCAGCGACGTGTTCGACGTGAGCGATCTGGCTGGCGTCAAGGCCAACATCGGCGCTGACGCTCTGGCCCAGGCCGCCTTCAGCAATGTCTTCGGCAATGTGGGCAACATGTTTGTGGCCATCTGCCTGCTGTTCTTCGCCTTCTCCACCATCGTGGGCTGGTACTTCTTCGGCCAGCAGAACGTGAAGTACCTCTTCGGCAGCAAGGCGGTGGGCGTCTACTCCGTCATCGTGGTGGCCTGCATTGTGGTGGGCTCCGCTCTGAAAGTGGATCTGGTGTGGAACCTGTCCGACTTCTTTAACGGCCTCATGGCTCTGCCCAACCTCATTGCCCTGCTGGCCCTGTCCGGCGTGGTGGTGAAGATTGCCCGGGGCGAGGACGAAAGCAGTCAGCTGCGTAAGTAAGGCTTTTCCGCCGGAGAAGAAGTTCTCCGGGCAGCGCGGAAGCGTGTAAAACAAACCCCGGCGCGGGATTCTTCCCGCGCCGGGGTTTTGCGTTCTCTGCCAATGTTTTTGCGTTTCTTGCCGGGACTTTGTGCCCTCTGTCGGGGCTGCGTTCTCTCTGCCGGGGGCTGTGTCCCCTGACGGAAGGGCGGAGAGACAAGCAGCCGCTTTGTTAGCGCAGGTCCTCCAGTCCGCCGCCGCAGAAGGAGAAAAAGTACTGGTAATAGGGCACCAGGAAGGCAAAGCCCTTCACCATGGCCTCCGGCAGCTGAGCTGAACAGAGCAGGTCGTCAAAGGGCCTGTCACAGCCAATGGAAATATTTTTCTTGCTGTACCAGGGCTGGAGAAGGGGGGAGGGGGCGGTTTTTGGCCGGGCGTACTCCTGGCCCTGAAGCTGGAAGTCGCTCTGGCGGCTGAGCTTCCGGGCCAGCTTTTCCAGCCGCTGGGGGTTTTCGTCCATGTCCCGGCGCATGGCGGCCATCATGGCGGGGGTGGCGCACCAAAAGCCCACGCCGTGGCTCCAGCCCTCCGGGGACACCTCGAACCAGAACACAGGGTAGCCGCCGCCGTCGCTGTCCGCCTGAGGAGGCCGCAGGGTAAACCACAGGTGGTCCTTGTAGGGCCCCCGGCCGTGGAGGCGGCGGGCATCCCGGTAGATCCGGGAGACATGGAGGTTCATGGGCAGCTTGGGAAACTGCTGGGCAAAGAGCTCCTGGACCTGAGCGCCCAGCTCCAGGGTAGGCCGGTAAAGGCAGCGCAGGTACGTCTCCTTGTGCTCATTGAACCAGCCGCGATCATTATTGAAGCGGATGCCCCAGAGAAAGTCCAGGGTCTCGCCGCTGTATCCGGTAAACATGGTATGGCTCCTCTCGCAATGGGATTGACGGTTATCATCATATCCGCCGCCGACGGCCTTGTCAAGGGACGGCGACAGGTCTGCTGTTCTTCCCCAAGGCTGGATGCCGGGCAGATAAGGGGGAGGGAGACTGCTGCCGGATCCCCGGGACCATTCCTGGCAAAACCCGGCAAACCCTTGCAAACAGGGGACTTTCCCAACGGTCGAGTGGGAAATCGGGGCAAATTGATTGACTTGGGCCCGCCGGAGGTATATGGTGGAGCCGACCTGCAGGACTTTGACAAGCGAGGAGCGGAGTACATGGAGAGCAAAAAACATTTTGGAGAATATATTTGCCGGCGGCGCAAGGAGCTGGGGCTCACCCAACGGGAGTTTGCCGACAAGCTGTATGTGACGGAATCAGCAGTGAGCAAGTGGGAGCGGGGACTGAGCTATCCCGACGTGACACTGCTGCGGGACATCTGTGCGGTGCTGGATGTCAGTGAGCATGAACTGCTGACGGCCAGCGTGGATACAGAGCGGCGCACCGCCGAGCGTTTGGCGGAAAAGTATCTGCGGCTGACCAAAACCTACCGGGTGGCCCAGTATATCCTCTATGGCGCCACCCTTTTGGGCCTGGCCATCGGAAACCTGGCAAGCGAGGGTACCCTCA
>JAGHHM010000111.1 GCA_017887695.1 Oscillospiraceae bacterium
CCGCACTGGGCTTCGTCGGCCCCGGTGACGGCGATATCCATGACGGCGTTTTCCGCCAGGAGGGCAGCTACCTCCGTATCCGCCAGGACGGTCTGGATGGCCTCATCACAGGAGAGGAAACGGAGATCCAGCTCCTCTGCCAGGGCCGCGCCCTCGTCGTTGCGGCCCGAAACGGCGATGACCCGATCAAAGCGGTTGACGCTCAGCTCCACCCAGGGGTTGATTCCGATGCTCACCGAGGCGGTAGGGGTGAAGTACACCCGCCAGCCCCCCAGCACCGCCAGCACTGCCAGGCAGGCCGCCGCGGCCATCACCAGCCGCGCTGCTGTCGGCCGTCCCCGGCGGCGGTATCCCGCCGTCCGTTCCGCCACAAATGCCCGGGTACTTTCCTTCAGGGCCTCCTCCGCATGGACGGCGGCAAAGGCCTCCCGGATCCGATCATTCATCCCCATCACCTCCCAGCTGCTCCCGCAGCATCTGTTTCGCCCGGCTCAGAAGGGTATACACCGTGTTGACGTTCTTCCCCAGGACCCGGGCGATCTCCGGGGCGGTGTACTCCTCATAGTAGTGGAGGTACACCACGTCCCGGTACCGCTCCGGCAGCGACAGCACCGCCTCCAGCACCTCCCGGTGATCCGGCGGCAGGGGGGCGCTCTGCTCCAGCAGCTCCTCCAGGGGCACCGTACGGCTGCGGAAAAAGCTCTTGAGCAGGTCCTTGCAGGCGTTCACCGTCACCCGGATCAGCCACGCCTTCTCGTGCTCCGGGCTGGAAAAGCGCAGGGAGCTGAGGGCATACTTCAGAAACACCGTCTGAAATATGTCCTCCGTATCGGCGTAATTCTTCAGATGTACCAGGCAGATCCGCCGGACCGTATCCGCATACTGGCATGTGCCGGCCCGGCAGCCGCCGCCAGAATACCCAACAAACCCTTTTTCATCTTCATAGGATCCTTTCCTCCTGTGATCATTGTGTTCTGATCCGCCGTTTCCGGTTTCATCTCTGATACGACTGACCGGGGCATTTCCATTCACAGGAAAAAGAAAAATTTTTATTTGTTGCAAAGTTTTCCCGCATCAGTATACCGCAGCTTCTCCGGCAGGGAAACCAGGAGGCCCGAAACCGAGCCCCCGGAGGCTCTCCCGGGGAGCAGGGCATACCATTTTCCCCGCTGGGCCGTTCCACCCCGGGCCGGGGAGCCAAACATAATGAAAAGAGGCGCATCATCATGACCCATACCGCCGAACTCATTGCCGTGGGCACTGAGCTGCTCCTGGGCAACATCGCCAACACCGACGCCCAGATCCTCTCCCAGGGGCTCAGCACCCTGGGCATCACCGTCCACTACCACACCGTAGTGGGGGACAATCCCCAGCGGCTGCGGCAGGCCCTGGACATCGCCCGCACCCGGGCGGACATCATTATCACCACAGGAGGCCTGGGGCCCACCTACGACGACCTTACCAAGCAGACCATCTGCGCCGCCTTCGGCCGGGAGCTGGAGCTCCATCCGGACATTCTGGAGACCATCCGCTCCTTCTTTGCCAAGACCGGCCGCACCATGCCGGAAAACAACGTCCAGCAGGCCATGCTGCCGGTTAACTGTACCGTATTCGATAACCCTGTGGGCACCGCCCCGGGCTGCGCCTTTGAGGAGGGGGGCGTCCACGTCCTCATGCTCCCCGGCCCTCCCTTTGAGTGCCGGTATATGTTCGAAAACCGGGCGGTACCCTATCTCCAGGCCCTTACCGACGGCGTTATCGTCAGCCACGAGATCCGGGTATTCGGCATGGGGGAGAGCCATGTGGAGGAAAAGCTCCGGGATATCATGACCACCATGACCAACCCCACCCTGGCTCCCTACGCCAAGCCGGGCGAGTGTATGCTCCGGGCCACCGCCAAGGCCCCCACCGCCCAGCAGGCGGAGGAGATGCTCACGCCTCTGGTAGGGCAGGTGGAGGAGATCCTGGGGGATGTGGTCTACGGCGTGGACGTAGGCTCCCTGGAGGAGGCGGTGTCCCGGCTGCTGGGGGAAAAGGGCCTTACCCTCTCCGCCGCTGAGAGCTGCACCGGCGGCCTCATCGCCAAGCGCATCACCGACCTGCCCGGAGCCTCCCGGATCTTCCGGGGCGGCGTGGTGAGCTACACCAACGACGTGAAAGCAGACGTCCTGGGAGTGCCCCGGGAGGTGCTGGAGGAATACGGCGCTGTGTCCGAGCCGGTGGCCCGGGCCATGGCCCAGGGCTGCCGGAAGCTCTGCGGCAGCGACATCGCCCTCTCCGTCACCGGCCTTGCCGGCCCCGAGGGGGACGACCGGGGCAACCAGGTGGGCACCGTGTACATCGCCCTTTCCGACAGCCAGGGCACCATTTGCAAGAAGTTTTCCTGCGGCATGGGCCGGGGCCGGGACCGGGTGCGCTCCTCCGCCGCCCAGAACGCCTTCGATATGCTCCGCCGCCGCCTTTTAGGCCTGCCCCTGTAAAGAATATTGCCTGCGTCCTCTCCGCAACATAAGCGGAGAGGGCGCTTTTTCTTTTTCCGCCAATGGAATTTCTTTTCTTTGTTAAGTTTTTCTTTTGGAAGGGGCTGTATGCTTTACAGCCATTTTACTATGGCCCGGTTGATGATTTTACAGCCTCACCCGTACAATAGGTGCCGTACCAAACGGTCATTATTTTAACCATCCTGGAGGGAAACATCACATGAAAAAGATCCTGACCCTGCTGCTGGCGCTGTCCATGCTGGCCGCCGTCCTGGCAGGCTGTGCCGCCAGCGCCGCCGACAACGGTGCGGAAACCAGCACCCTGTCCGCCACCACCGGCAGCACTACCGACAAGAGCGAAACCACCGCCCCCAAGTATGTCTTTCTGTTCATCGGCGACGGCATGAGCTATCCCCAGATCCAGTCCACCTCCGATTTCCTGGGCGCCCTGGAGGACAAGGATTACTGGCAGGCCCAGCCCAGCCTGGACGACAACAAGGGCGCCAAGCTGGACGGCCCCCAGTACCTCAACTTCATGAACTTTGAGGCTGCCGGCTCCGCCGTTACCTACGACTCCAACAGCTTCTGCCCCGACTCCGCTTCCACCGCTACCTCCATCTCCACCGGCCACAAGACCTATTCCGGCACCATCAACATGAGCGAGGACTACAAGACCGCTTATGAGACCATTGCCGAGAAGGTTCACCAGCAGCTGGGCATGAAGGTGGGCGTCATCTCCTCCGTCAACCTCAACCACGCCACTCCCGCCGCCTTCTACGCCCATCAGGCCAGCCGCAACGACTACTACGAGATCGGCCTGGAGCTCATCGAGTCCGGCTTTGAGTACTTCTCCGGCGGCGCTCTCCTCAAGCCCACCGGCAGCGACGGCGACCAGGAGGACCTCTACGCCCTGGCTGAGGAAGCCGGCTACACCGTAGTCAAGACCCAGGCCGAGGCCCAGAAGGTCACCGAGGGCCCCGTTATCATCGTGGACGAGCACCTGGCTGACGGCGACGCCATGGCCTATGAGCTGGATCGCACCGACGATATGTGGTCCCTGGCCGACCATGTGGAAAAGGGCATCGAGGTCCTGGACAACGACAAGGGCTTCTTCATGATGTGCGAGGGCGGCAAGATCGACTGGGCCTGCCACGCCAATGACGCTGCCTCCACCATTCAGGACACCAAGGCCCTGGCCGACGCCGTGCAGGTAGCCATCGACTTTGCCAAGGAGCATCCCGACGAGACTCTGATCCTGGTGACCGGCGACCATGAGACCGGCGGCCTCACCATCGGCTTTGCCGGCACCGACTATGACACCTACCTGGATCTGCTGAAGAACCAGAAGATCTCCTACGCCAAGTTCGACAGCGACTATGTGGC
>JAGHHM010000112.1 GCA_017887695.1 Oscillospiraceae bacterium
CCGGGCCATCCCGGAGATCGACGGCTTCAAGCCCTCCCACCGCAAGCTCCTCTACACCATGTACAAGATGGGGCTACTCACGGGGGGGAGAACCAAGAGCGCCAACATCGTGGGCCAGACCATGCGCTTAAACCCCCACGGCGACGCCGCCATTTACGACACCCTGGTGCGCCTGAGCAAGGGCTACGGGGCCCTTCTCCACCCCTTTGTGGACTCCAAGGGTAACTTCGGTAAGGTCTACTCCCGGGATATGGTCTGGGCGGCCAGCCGGTATACCGAGGCAAAGCTCTCCCCTATCTGCCAGGAGCTGTTCCGGGACATCGATCAGGATACCGTGGACTTTGTGGACAACTACGACAACTCCATGAAGGAGCCTGCCCTTCTCCCTACCACCTTCCCCAATATTCTGGTCAGCGCCAACCAGGGCATCGCCGTGGGTATGGCGTCCCAGCTGTGCGGCTTCAACCTGGGGGAGGTCTGCGACGCCACCGAGGCCTATCTCAAGAACCCGGAGTGTGACCTCAGCGCCATTTTGCTGGCTCCGGACTTCCCCACCGGCGGCGAGGTGATCTGCGACAGCGCGGTGATGGAGGAAATCTACCGCACCGGCCGGGGCACCATCCGCATCCGGGGCAAGTACCGGTATATCAAGGAAGAGAACGTCATCGAGATCTATGAGATCCCCTATACCACCACCACCGAGGCCATCCTGGACAAGGCCGCGGAGCTCATCAAGGCGGGAAAGCTGAAGGAAGTCAGCGACATGCGGGATGAGACGGACCTGGGAGGCCTGAAGATCGCCATTGACCTCAAGCGGGGAGCGGACCCGGAGAAGGTCATGGCCAAGCTCTACCGCTCCACCCCCCTTCAGGACGCCATGGGCTGCAACTTCAACGTCCTGGTGGCGGGTACGCCCCGGGTCATGGGAGTCCGGGAGATCCTGGAGGAGTGGTGCGCCTGGCGGATGGAGTCTGTCCGGCGGCGGGTATATTTTACCCTTAATAAGAAAGGGACAAGCTCCACCTCCTCAAGGGCCTTAAGCGGATCCTGCTGGATATCGACAAGGCCATCGCCATCATCCGGGAGACGGAGGAAGAGTCCGAGGTGGTGCCAAACCTGATGATCGGCTTTGGCATCGACGCCGTCCAGGCGGAGTATGTGGCGGAGATCAAGCTGCGCAACATCAACAAGGAGTATATCCTCAAGCGGGTAAAGGAGGAGGAAGCCCTCCGCTCCGAGATCGAGGACCTGGAGGACCTGGTGGGAAGCCCCAAGCGGATCCGCCAGGTGATCATCGGGGAGCTGCGGGAGGTCAAGAAGAAATACGCCCAGCCCCGGCTCACCACCATCGTCTACGGCCACGAGCTGCCGGAAGAGGAGGAGGCTGACGAGACGCCGGACTACCCGGTCCATGTGTTCCTCTCCCGGGAGGGGTACTTCAAGAAGATCACCCCCCAGTCCCTTAGGATGGCGGACACCCAGAAGTACAAGGAGGAGGACGGCCCCAGCCAGAGCTTTGAGACCACCAACCGGGCCGAGGTCATGTTCTTCACCAACCGCCAGCAGGTGTACAAGTGCCGTCTCAGCGACTTTGACGACACCAAGGCCAGTGCCCTGGGGGACTATCTGCCCACCAAGCTGGGGATGGACAGCGAGGAGAGCGTGGTGCGCATGGTGCTGCCCGGGGATTACAGCGGATGGCTGCTGTTCTTCTTTGCAAACGGCAAGGCGGCCCGGGTGGAGCTGAAAAGCTACGCCACCACCTCCAACCGCCGCCGTCTCACCGGGGCGTACAGCGACAAGAGCCCCCTGGTGACCCTGCTGCCTCTGACAGAGGAGCGGGAGGTGGTGCTTACCACCACGGAGCGGCGCTCCCTGGTGGTCAATACCGCCCTTCTCTCCCCCAAAACCACCCGCAGTACCCAGGGCGTCCAGGTTATGACCCTGAAACCCAAGTATCAGGTAGCGGAGGTCTGCTTCCTGGAGGACAGCCCCATTACCAATCTCAGCCGTTACCGGTGCCGGAGCCTGCCGGCGGCCGGCGCGGTGCTCAAGGAGGAGGACGGCGGCCAGATGCGGCTGCTGTAATCCTTCTGCCGGACACGAAAGGAGGACCTGCCTATGCGGATCAAGAACCCTGCTCTGCGCAAGCTCTGGGAATATGCCGTCATTACCTTCGGCAGCGCCATCTACGCCCTGTGCTTCAACTGGCTCTTCCAGCCCAATGCCATTTCCATGGGCGGCTTTACCGGTGTGGCTCAGATCGTCAACCGTTTTATCCCCATGCTGCCGGTAGGTATTACGGTGATTATCCTCAATGTGCCGCTGTTCCTTCTGGGGGTAAAGAAAACCGGCCTCCACATTCTCATCTCCTCCTTGTACGCCATGGCGGTAGGATCCCTGATGATCGACGGCATTGCCATGGTCTACACCTTCCCGCCGATGGAGCCGCTGCTGGCGTGCATCTACGGCGGCGTGCTGCTGGGTCTGTCCATGGGCCTTCTGCTGATGGTGGGCGCCACCACCGGCGGCACGGAGCTGGCGGCCCGGCTGCTGAAATTCAAGCTGCGGCACCTGTCTATCGGGCGGCTGTGCCTGAGCATCGACCTGATCGTAATATTGCTCTACGCCCTCACCTTCAACAATCTGTACAACGCCCTGTACAGCATTATTGCCCTGTATATTTCCAGCCTGGTGATGGACGCCGTGGTCTACGGCTCCGTCAACGCCAAGATCGCCTATATCATCAGCGACCACAGCGAGGATATTACCGCCAAGCTTCTGGAAATGGAGCTGGGAGTCACCCAGCTTCAGGGCCGTGGGGCCTGGAGCGGAGGGGAAAAGACGGTGCTGCTGTGCGCCTTCAAGCGCAGTCAGATTGCCGCCATCAAGGCTACGGTCACCGCTGTGGATCCGGCGGCCTTCATTATCGTGTGTGACGCCCACGAGGTGCTGGGCGAAGGCTTTGGAGAATATTCACCGGACAGTCTGTGACCTTGGCCCGTTTTGAAGGGCGAGGTCCGTGAAATATGACAGAAGGAGGAACATTGGGTATGGCATTTGAAAAACTGAAGGAAACGTTGGAGAAAAACGGCTTCACCGTGTCGGTATTTGCCAGCGGCGAGGAGGCGGCGGCCTATCTCAACCGGGAGATTGACGGCGTTACCGTGGGCTTTGGCGGCTCCATGACCCTGACGGAGCTGGGGCTCCACCAGAGCCTGAGCCAGCACAATACCCTGTACAGCCACGGCTTTACCCCCGGCGACCCGGCGGAGGTCATGGCCAAGGCGGCCACGGCGGAGGTCTATGTCCTTTCCGCCAACGCCATTGCCGAGGATACGGGAGAGATCCTGAACATTGACGGCACTGGCAACCGGGTGTCCGCCTCCCTGTTCGGCCACAGAAAGGTCTATTTTGTGGCAGGGAAAAACAAGGTGTCTCCGGATTATGACAGCGCCCTGTGGCGGCTGCGGAACGTGGTAGCCCCCAAGAACGCCCGGCGGCTGGGCCGCAAGACCCCCTGCGCGGAGAAGGCGGACAAGTGTTATAACTGCAACAGCCCCGACCGGATCTGCAAGGGCCTGGTGGTGCTCTATCAGAAGATGCGGGCTATGGATATGGAAGTGGTGCTCATCGATCAGGAGCTGGGCTACTAAGAGTAAGAAGGCCGGAAAGGGCCGGAGAGGAGGCGCAGGCGGATGAAAATACGGATGCTGACGGCGGTATTGGCGCTGTGTCTGCTGCTGAGCGGCTGCGCCTCCCTGCTGGAGCGCTCTTACAGCGTGGTGGAGCCCTACGCCGACCGGTACTGGGACGCCAGCGCCGAGGATACCCTGCGGGCGGAAAACTATCAGGATCTGGTCAACTCCCTGCTGCTGCTGGTGGAGCAGCGGGCGGAGGAGGGCGTGATCCGGTACTACTATACCGAAGGGGATGGATACAGCCAGGCCCTGGAGGCAACCAGCGAGGTGAGAAGGGATACCATGCTGGGGTCCTACCTGCTGGAGGAGATTGCGTTCAATTACAAGGCCTATGAGGGATATTGCACCTTGACGTATCAGATGTCCTATCGTCAGGACGCGGAGGATGTGGATACGCTGATGGTGCTTTCCGACAGCCAGTCCCTGGTGGACTTGCTGCGCCTGGCAGTCCGGGAGGGCCACGATAAGCTGACGGCCCGCTTTGCCTACGATATGTCCCGTACGGACGTGGAGGCGGCGGTAGCGTCCTTGTGGCAGGAGGTCTGCGCCGGTGAAGAAGA
>JAGHHM010000113.1 GCA_017887695.1 Oscillospiraceae bacterium
GGGACAACTGTCCTGGGGGCTTTTTGTGCTCTATCTATTACTTGCCGAAGTAGCGGTTCAGGAGGCCCTCGAAAGCCTTGCCGTGACGGGCCGCCCCAGAGGGCGAGCCCTCCGGGGACCCCACCCTATTTTACCTGCGCGGTGGGAGTGAATCCCGCCTTGCGCCGAGGGCTCCGCCTTCCGGCGGAACCACTCGTACGGCGGCCTTGGCCGCCGAAGGACGAGGCCCGCCATAGAAAAAGCCCCCGGGACAATTGTCCCGGGGGCTTTTTGTGCTCTATCTATTACTTGCCGAAGTAGCGGTTCAGCAGGCCAGCGAAAGCCTTGCCATGCCGGGCCTCGTCCCGGGCCATCTCGTGGACGGTGTCGTGGATGGCATCCAGGTTGTACTGCTTAGCCAGCTTGGCCAGCTCGAACTTGCCCAGGGTAGCGCCGTTCTCAGCCTCAACACGCATCTCCAGGTTCTTCTTGGAAGAATCAGTGATGACTTCGCCCAGCAGCTCAGCAAACTTGGCAGCGTGCTCAGCCTCCTCCAGGCCGGCCTTGTACCAGTAGTCACCGATCTCGGGATAGCCCTCACGATAGGCAACACGGCTCATGGCCAGGTACATACCAACCTCGGTGCACTCACCATTGAAGTTGGCGCGCAGGCCCTCCAGGATCTTCTCCTGAACATCGGCAGGGACATCAGCACCAAAGGTCTTGCCCACGCCCACAACATGCTCAGCAGCCCAGGTCATCTCGCTCTTCATCTCGGTGAACTTGGAGCCGGGCACCTTGCACTGGGGGCAGAACTCGGGGGGAACATCGCCTTCATGAACATAACCGCAAACAGGGCAAACCCACTTCTTCATAGTCGTTTCTCCTTTAATCATAACAAATTTTTGAATTGTTCTATTATTTGCACACGCCTTCCGGCGGGGTCAACATAGTTTCCCGGCACTGCTTCTGGCAGTCCGGACACAGGCCGCAGTATTCCACGGCACAGTCTTCCAGCAAAAAGCCGGC
The DNA here is from genome assembly GCA_017887695.1 of Oscillospiraceae bacterium. Lineage (GTDB taxonomy): Bacteria > Bacillota > Clostridia > Oscillospirales > Oscillospiraceae > Pelethomonas. The sequence continues at coordinate 1,009 of JAGHHM010000113.1, forward strand.
GGTATCCTCCGGCTCCCCCATGGCTACCGGCGGTATGTCCGCCACCGCGCCGCACAGCCGGCATCGGACATGACCGTGACGGTGGATGTTGCCGTCGTACCGATCGTCACTGCCTGCCAGCCCCAGCCGCAGAATTTGGCCTTCCTCCGCCATCTGCCCCAGTACACGGTACACCGTGGAGCGGCTGATGGTAGGGTGCTGCCGGTGTACCGCGTCGTACACCATGGCGGCGGTGGGATGACAGCTCATGTCACACAGGGTCCGGTGGATGATCTCCTTTTGCAGGGTATTTCGTCTATCAGCCATCGGTCTAACTCCTAACTAGTACTACGTCCTAAATAATATATACTATATCCTCTTTGAAATGTCAAGAAGTTTTTTCTCTTTCTTGTCAAATATTTTTTCCCGTGCTACACTGATGCCAGAACGCCGCCGGATGGCGGCCTGAGAGGAGGGTTCTCCCCTATGGAGCCTGTGTACTACACGGTACAGACCATCAACGGTGATTACGCCTATCTTGTCTCCGACGACGGCGTGGACAACCAGGTGGCCATGTTCCTGCTGCCTGACGGTACCGACGTGGGCAGCCGCCTGCTGTGGGAAAATTTTGAGTGGACGCTGCTGTAAAAGCGGTGGAAGCAAACTTATATATAAAGGAGCATTCTGCATGAGTATTCTTGACGATATAGCGGCCCTGGCCCGGGAAGCGGGACAGATCGTCCTTTCCGCCAGGGATGTATGGGCCCACACCCATGAAAAGACCTCTGCCGCCGATCTGGTGACGGAGTATGATGAGGCGGTAGAGGCCTTTCTGAAGGACCGTCTGCCCAAGCTTCTCCCCGGTTCCCTGTTCTTCGGCGAGGAGGAGACGGAAAACTGTGACCCCAGCCGGGGGTGGGTATTTATTGTAGACCCCATCGACGGCACCACCAACTTTGTCCGGGGCATCCCCCAGAGCGCCATCTCCATCGCCCTGGCCCGCGACGGCCAGGTGCAGCACGGTGTGGTGTATGACCCCTTCAAGGACGAGCTGTTCTCTGCCAGCCGGGGCGGCGGTGCTTTTCTCAACGGCAATCCCATCCATGTCAGCACCCTGCCCCTCAGCCAGGGGATCTTCGGCATGGGCACCGCCATCTATAAGCGGGAGTATATCGGCCCCACCATGCGGCTTACGGAGCAGCTCATGCACCGCTCCTGTGACTTCCGCCGCCTGGGGGCGGCGGCCCTGGACCTGTGCTGCGTGGCCTGCGGGCGGGCGGAGGTGTTTTTCGAGTACAGCCTCTGCCCCTGGGACTACGCCGCCGGCAGCCTCATCGTCACCGAGGCGGGAGGCCATGTGTCCACCCTGGAGGGTGGGCCTCTGCCCATCACTCAGCGCTGCGCCGTCTGGGCCAGCAACGATGTCAACAAGGATGTATTGAAGGAGCTGGCGGTGTAACCGCCGGCTCCCTTCTTTTTGCCATCGGCCGGGCACCGGACTTTGGGTGCTGTCCGGCGGGGCCTTCCCGGCCCCGAAAATGCAGAGAGGCCCGCGGCATACGCCGCGGGCTTCCCTTTTTCATTACTCGGTGCGCAGGGCCTCCACCGGGTCCTTCCGGGCAGCCATCCGGGAGGGGATGAGCCCGGCCACAATGGTCAGCAGGGCGCTGATGGCCACCAGCACCACAGCCCCCACCGGCGGCAGAGCCGCCTCCAGGCCCACAAGGCCGGTAAAGTGGAGCAAAATGGCGTTGATGGGGATCAGCAGCAGCAGCGTCACCACAATGCCGATGAGGCCTGCCCCCAGGCCCACGATCAATGTCTCGGCATTGAACACCCGGCTTACATCCTTCTTGGAGGCGCCCACCGCCCGGAGGATACCGATCTCCTTGGTACGCTCCAGAACGGAGATATAGGTGATAATACCGATCATGATGGAGCTGACGATAAGGGAGATGGACACGAAGGCGATGAGCAGGTAGCTGATGCCGCTGATAATGCCGGTGATGGAGCTCATCAGGAGGGCCACATAGTCGGTGTAAGTGATGGTGTCCTCCTCATCGGCCACGCCGTTGTTATAGTCCTGGATCCGGTCGGCGATGGCGTCCTTGTCGGCAAAGGTAGTGGCGTAGAGGCTGATGGAGGTGGGGCTGTCCAGATCCACATAGCCCAGCAGCTCCAGATTTTCCTCATAGGTGGAGTCGGACACCGTGGGCGGCATGTAATTCTCGTAGAGGTAAAGGATCTGGCTGTCGGTAAACGTACCTCCGGCAAGGGCGGCGTCCAGCATCTGCGCCAGCCGCTCCTGGCTCATGGCCCCCAGCTGGGCCTCCACGCCGGCGGCGTACTGCTCCCGGATCTGCTGGGCCATGGCCCCCTCCACCTGGGCAAACAGCTCCTCATCGCTCATGCCGGCGATATAGTCGCTCAGCCGCTGGGCGTCCACACCCATCTCCCCGGCGTACTGCTGGGAGATCATCTCCTCAATGGATTCCCGGGTCATGCCCTCCATCTGGGAGGACACGGTTTCCTCCACATAGTCCTCCGCCGGCTGGCTCATAACGGCGGTATAGGCCGCCGCCTTCTCCTGTACAGTAAGGTCAGGCAGGGTCTCCCCCACCATCTCCCGTTTTTCTTCTGCCGCAGGCTCCTGGGCATCCTCCTCCGGGAAGGGAAGGCCGGAGATCACGTCGGTGTCGGGATTGTCCAGCTGGGCCTTTACCACCTCGGTATCGGTGGTTTCCGCGATGGCCCGCTCTGTCAGGGCGCTGGTATAGCCGATGGCGCCGGTGACCATGGTGGCGGTGGCCTCCTCGCTGGGCCGGGCCACGCCCACTACCTTCAGCCGGATGCCCGCCTCGCCGCTGTCATAGAGCAGCTGCAATCCGGAATCGGTGGCTCCCAGGTCGGTATAGCCCC
>JAGHHM010000114.1 GCA_017887695.1 Oscillospiraceae bacterium
GGGGAGGCGGAGAAGGTAGCGCCGTACTCCCAGGAGTAGTTCATGTCCACGGTGATGCCCAGCTCGGCGGCAGCCGCGTTGGCGCCCTGGACATAGCCGTAGCCGAACCGGCAGCAGGCATCGTTGGTGCCGCCGCCACCGCCGGAGAAGCCCAGCTTGGTGAAGCCGTCCTTAACGGCGGCGTAGCCGGCGAAGTAGCCGCACTGCTGCTCCATGAAGGAAATACCGGCCACGTTGGACAGGGTGTTGCCAGCGTCATCGCTCAGAGGATAACCATCGATGAAGACGAAGGGAGTGTCGGGGAAGTCGATAGCCGCGCGCTTGAGAGCAGCCTCCTGCAGGAAGCCGGCGCACACAACCACATCGGCGCCGCCGTCCACGGCGGCCTTCATGGCGTCATAGCGGTCATCATCAGTAGCCTCGTTGCCGTTGGCGGGCTGATAGTACTTGTAGCTCAGGCCGTTGTTGGCAGCATAGAGCTTCACGCCGTCAAAGGTGCCCTGGTTGAAGGACTTATCCTTCAGCTGGCCCACATCGGTGACGAAAGCCACCTGGTACTTACCATCCTCGCTGGTCATGCTGTCGGCAATGTCGTCAGGGTTGGTGACAGCAGTGGTATCGCCGGTGTCCTCGCTGTCGCCGGTGTTGTTGGTGGTGTCATTGGTGGTGTTGTTGGCAACATCGCCGTTGTTGGCGGCATTGTTGCCGTTGCCGTTACCGCCGCAGGCAACCAGGGCCAGAGCCATGGTCATTGCCAGCAGCAAAGCCAGTAACTTCTTCATAAATCAATCTGCCTTTCTGTTAAAATTTTTGCCGCAGGATCCGGTTGCAAAGAGACGTTCCGGGGAGGGCCCTCCCCAGCCGGACGGATTCCACCCGCCCTACGTTTCCGGACTTCTGCGTAGCTGTATTATACGATACCCCATGAAAGAAAGCAACCAAAAAACACGAAGATTTTTACGGATAGTTGTTGCATTTTTGAAAATTTTCTGTGAACTTGAACGAAATTGACGTCCTTTTCAAAAATTTCCGTAAAGTTCTCCTTTACTTTTCCGCCATGGCCACGGCGGTTTCCAGGGCAACGCGCATCATGGTGGTAAAGGTATTCTGCCGCTCCTCAGCGGACAGTTCCTCCCCTGTGACCAGGCTGTCGGAGATGGAGCAGATGGCGAGGGCCCGCTTGCCCAGCTTGGCGGCGGTCATATACAAGGCGGCAGATTCCATCTCCACCGCCAGCACGCCCATCTCCCCCCACTTCATGGTGGAGCCGGAGGCGTCATAGAAGGTATCAGAACTGAGAAGGTTGCCCACCGGCATCTCCACGCCCAGGCCTCTGGCCACGGACACGGCGGTCTCCAGAAGGGTAAAATCCGCGATGGGGGCAAAGGTGCCGGGCAGCTGATACTGATGGGCGAAGTTGGAGTTGGTGCAGGCGCCCTGGCCCGCCACCACATCCCGCAGCTTCAGCTTGGGGCTGATGGCCCCGGCGGAGCCGATGCGCATAATGTTCTCCACACCATACTGGGTGTAGAGCTCATAGGCATAGATACCGATGGAGGGCATGCCCATGCCGGAGGCCATAACGGATACAGGGACGCCCTTATAGGTGCCGGTGTAGCCGTGGATGCCCCGGACATTATTAACAAGCTTCGCGCCCTCCAGGAAGGTCTCCGCGATGAATTTGGCCCGCAGAGGATCGCCGGGCATCAGCACGGTTTTTGCGAAATCCCCCATAGCGGCGCTGTTGTGAGGTGTTGCCATAAGCAGAACTGCTCCTTTCGTTTCTTGTGGTGGATATACGGCACAGGCGGCTTAATAGCCGGTGCCCTCCTGGCCCTTCACGGCCTTGACGATACGGCTGGTACCCAGGCGGGAGGCACCCAGATCCAGGAAGTCCTGGGCGTCCTGGAGGCTGGCGATGCCGCCGGCAGCCTTGATCTTCACATGGGGCGCCACGTGTTTTGCAAAGAGGGCCACATCCTCCCGGGTGGCGCCGCCGCCGGCAAAACCGGTGGAAGTCTTAATGTACTCCGCTCCGGACTGGGAGACGATCTCGCACATCTTGATCTTCTCCTCCTCCGTAAGGAGACACGTCTCGATGATCACCTTCAGCAGCTTCCCGCCGCAGCTGGCCTTGACAGCCTTGATTTCCGCCAGCAGATCGTCCCACTTTTTGTCCTTCACCCAGCCGATATTGATGACCATGTCGATCTCATCGGCGCCGTTTTTCACCGCGTCCTCCGTCTCGAAGCACTTCACCGCCGTGGTGGAATAGCCGTTAGGAAACCCAATGACGGTGCATACCGCCATGGCGTTACCCACATACTCCTTGGCCTGCTTCACATAGCTGGCAGGAATGCACACCGAGGCGGTGTGATATTTCATGCCGTCGTCACAGATCCCCTTGATGTCCTCCCAGGTAGCCCCCTGGGTCAGCAGGGTATGGTCCACCGCGGACAAAATCTTTGCAATGTCCATCGCTATCCTACTCCTCTCCGCCGTAACGGCGTTATTCTCAGATTTGCTGTGCATATGCAGTATATCACATCCCCCCTGCCCATGGGAAGAAGTTTTTCCCCGATTTTCTCCACCAGGGGTGGTACAATTGCCCTGTTTATGATACAATACCCCAAAATCGGCACAGGCCCACGGGCCAGACCGTCCCAAGGAGGAATCCCATGAATCATACTGTCCCTTGTCCCGGCTGCGGCCGGATGGTGGAGGTCCCCGCGGGGATGGACGCCTGTTTCTGTACCTTCTGCGGTGCCAGAGTGACATTGCCCGCCCCTCCGGAGACCGCTTCTGCCGCCGAGGCTGTCTTTCTGGACAAAGCCGCCCTTGGTGAGGAGCTGACAAAGCTGATGACGGCCAACCGCTCCCTGGCCCGGCAGTTTGGCCGAACCACCTATGAAAACCAGTTCCGGACCTATCAGGCCCAGCTCTCCCCCCTGCTCCGCCGTCTGGAAGCGGCCCTGCCCGAAGGGCCCGGCCGGGACGACATGGTGCGGCAGGCGGCGGAAGCCTGGCTGGACGCCCTGGCCGCCCAGTGGAAAAAAGGCCAGCCCCACTATGAGTATCAGCACCTGATGGCCATTTTCACTATTCCCGCCCTGCGGGACCTGCCCCAGCCCTCCGGCGAGGAGCTGGCCCGGGCAGTCCAGGCCCTGTGGGTGCAGCGTTGGCCCAAATCCCCCATCGGCCTGGGCAGCTACGATGAGATCACCGCCGGCTTCCAGAAAAAGCTCTGCTACATCACCAGCGCTGTCTGCCGCGTTCAGGGAAAGACGGACGACTGCTATGAGCTCACCGCCTTCCGCCGCTTCCGGGACCAGGTAATGCTGCGGAGCGACAATGGCCGTGCCCTGGTGGAGGAGTACTACCGTCTGGCCCCGGCCATCGTCACCAGCGTAGGCCTGTGCCAGGATGAAGCGGCGGTATATAGCAGCGTATACCAGGACTATCTTCTGCCCTGCCTGACGCTGCTGGAACAAGGGGACAACACCGGCTGCCGGGACAAGTATGTGGAGATGGTACGGTATATGGAAAAAGCCTATCTGCCCCAGTGACGCCCACCCTGTAAGCTGCCAGTGTCGCACTGATGCCGGGCCCCATCCCAAAATACCGTCAAGGCCTCTCTTTCCCCTCCTGTTTTGAGGCCAGGAGCAGAGTTCTTATGGGTTTGAAGCAAATTTTTCAAATTTTTTTTGCGATTTCTATTGACTTTTAAAAGCCATTAGATATAATAGTATGGCCTGCGATTTGCGGGCATATCCTTGCTCCCGTCAAAGAGCGGGGGCCATCAGTCCAAAAGGAGGTGCACACCATGGCTAAGATTTCCGGTAACTATGAGGTCGTGTATATCATCGATCCCGCCCAGGGCGAGGAGGCGATTGCCGCCACCGTCGAGAAGTTCAAGGCGCTGGCTGAGCAGCACGGCTGTTCCGCGGTCGAGGTCGAGGAGTGGGGCAAGCGCAAGCTGGCCTACGCTATCGATTACAAGACTGAGGGCTACTATGTCCTCATGTCCTTTACCAGCGATCCCGCTTTCCCCAAGGAGCTGGACCGTATCCTGGGCATTACCGACGGCATTATGCGCTCCATGATCGTCTGCAAGGACGCGTAAGGAGGCAGTGCGATGTTAAACCGCATCATCATCATGGGACGTCTTGTCCGTGATCCGGAGCTGCGGACCACCCAGTCCGGCACGCCCGTGACGTCCTTTACCCTGGCCGTGGACCGCGACTTCAAAAGCCGCGATTCCGGCGAGAAGAGCACCGATTTCATCGATGTGGTAGCCTGGCGGCAGACGGCGGAGTTCGTCTGCAAGTACTTTGCCAAGGGCCGTATGGCCGTGGCGGAGGGCCGGCTCCAGATCCGCGAGTGGAAAGACCGGGACGGCAACAACCGCCGCACCGCCGAGGTGGTGGCGGATAACGTCTACTTCGCCGACAGCAAGCGCGACGCGGAGAGCGCCGGCAGCTACACCGGCAGCCCGGCCTACGGCGGCGCCCCTGCTTATGGCGGCTCCGGCTCCTACGGCGGCGGCTATGCCCCCGCCTCCAGCGAGCCCTCCGGCTTTGCTGAAATCGACGATCAGGACGGCGACCTGCCCTTCTGATGCTCTTCACCCTATTTTGCGGCAGTCGCTGCCGACATTGACAAGGAGGATAGTAACCATGGCTATGGAACGTGAAAATAGACCCGCCCGTCCCGCCGCGCCCCGTAAGCGCAAGAAGGTCTGCCAGTTCTGCGTGGACAAGTGCGAGCACATCGACTACAAGGACGCCGCCAAGCTGCGCCGCTTCATTTCCGAGCGCTCCAAGATCCTGCCCCGCCGTACCACCGGCACCTGCGCCATGCATCAGCGTCAGCTGACCGAGGCCATCAAGCGGGCTCGTCAGATCGCTCTGCTGCCCTACGTGACGGAGTAATCTCTATACACGCCAAAACGCCCCCCGCTTTCTGCGGGAGGCGTTTTTTTATTTGGATTCGGCGTCCGTCGTCTGCCCGCCGGGCTCCTCCGCCGCGGCAGCGCCGGAGGGCGCACCCCCGGTCTTTCCCAGCAGCCGGTCCAGCTTCTGCAGGACCATATGGGTGCAGGCGGCAATCTCCGCCATGGTAAACAGAAGCAGCAGGTCGATTCCGCCGCTTCCGGTGATCCTGACCACCAGCAGCGCCATGGCATACAGTACCAGGCTCACCCCAATTCCGACTCCCAAAGATCTGGCGGTAATTACCGCTTCCTTTTGTTTCTCGCTCATACTTTCCTCCTGTCGCCCCATGTATCACCGGACATACGTAGCTCGTTTCCTTCTTGGTGACGCTTTCCGGATATTTCCAGTATAGATACCCCCATCTCCCCTGTCAATCCTTAAAAAACAATTAAAACCCTGGTAATCCACAGGGAAATATGCTATAACAATACAGCTTGTGAAAAGGTAAGGAGGAATCAATATGGACCATCCCAAACGCCGCTGGGGAGACCGGCGGGACGGGCGGTGGCTGCGGGAGGAGGACTCTCTTCACCAGATCACCCCGTACCTCATGCCCAACCGGGCTGACAATGAGGCTTTTATTAAAGAGCAGATTGACCTGACTGCCATCAACGCCTATCTGGCGGAAAAAAACGCCGGAGATATCGATTTCAAGTACACATTTTTCCACATTATCGTGGCCGCTCTGGTGAAGTCCGTGGTGCTGCGGCCCAGGATGAACCGCTTTATCCAGGGCCGGCGACTCTATCAGCGCAACGAGCTCTCCGCCGCCTTTGTGGTAAAAAAGCAGTTTACCGACTCTGCCCACGAGGCTCTTGCCTTTATCCGCTTCACCGAGGAGGACACGGTGGACACCATCCACAACAAAATCCGGGACGAGGTGCGCATCAACCGCAAAGCCGGCAATGTGGATAACTCCACCAGCGTCATGGACGCCATCTGCAAACTGCCCCGGCCGATTCTGCGTTTCCTGATGTGGCTGCTCCACGGCCTGGACTTCCTGGGGAAAGTACCCTACGACCTTATCAAAACCGACCCCAACTACGCCACCCTCTTCCTCTCCAACCTGGGCTCCATCCGGCTCAATGCCGGCTACCACCACCTCAATAACTGGGGCACCAACTCCATTTTTGTCACCATTGGGGAAAAGCACATGGCCCCCTTCTACGACGCTGAAGGCCATGTGGAGATGCGGGAAGTGCTGGATCTGGGACTGACCCTGGATGAGCGCATTGCCGACGGCTACTACTATTCCAAGACTGTAAAACTGCTGAAATACCTGCTGCAGAACCCCCAGCTGCTGGAGGCCCCTGCCAGGGAGGAGGTACAATATGAGTAACGCTGTTGCGGAGCGTCCCGCCGTTAAGACCCCCTGGATCAAAAACCTGGGGGACGTGCCCGCCCACCTCACCTATGAGCGGCGGAGCATGTACCGGGCGGTGGAAGAGATTGCTGAAAAATACCCCAACCACACTGCCTACATATTTATGGGCAAAAAGACCACCTACCGCGCCCTGATCCAGGAGATCCATGTCTGCGCCCGGGCCTTCAAATCCATTGGCATCCGTCCCGGCGACAAGGTGACCCTGGCCATGCCCAACTGCCCTCAGACCGTGGTGGCCTTCTACGCCCTGAATCTGGTGGGCGCCATTGCCAACATGATCCACCCTCTCTCCAGCGAGAAAGAGATCGAGTTCTATCTCAAGGCCTCCGGCTCCATTTCCGCTGTCACCCTGGATCAGTTCTACCACAAGTTCGAAGCCATCCGGCAGAATGTGGATCTGGACAACATCATTATTGCCTCCATAAAGGACGCTCTTGCCCAGCCCATCAAGGCCGGCTATATGCTCACCGAGGGGCGCAAGCAGAAAAAGATCCCCAAGGACGCCCCCATCCTCCGCTGGAACGAATTCCTCCGCCGGGGCCGCAGCTACCACTGGAAGTACCAGGCGGAGACAGACCCCGACAGCACCGCCGTCATCCTCTACTCCGGCGGCACCACCGGCACCACCAAAGGCATCCTTCTCAGCCACATGAACTTCAACGCCCTGGCCGCCCAGATCATTGCCACCAATCCCTTCTTCCGGCCCGGCGACCGGATGCTGGCGGTGATGCCCATGTTCCACGGCTTCGGCCTGGGTGTGTCCATCCACTCCATGCTCTCCAGCGGCGGCTGCTGCATCCTGGTCCCCCGGTTTACTGCCGAGAGCTACGCCAAACTCCTCATCAAGTACCGCTGCAACCTCATCGCCGGGGTACCTACCCTCTACGAAGCCCTGCTGCGGCTGCCCAAGATGAAGGACGCGGATCTCAGCTGCCTCAAGGGGGTCTACTCCGGCGGCGACAGCCTCAGCGTGGAGCTGAAAAAGCGGTTCGACAAGTTCCTTTACGACCACCACGCCGTGGTCCAGGTCCGGGAGGGCTACGGCACCACCGAGTGCGTTACCGCCTCCTGCCTCACCCCCAGCCACATGGCCAAGGAGGGCTCCATCGGCCTTCCCTTCCCGGATACCTACTATAAGATTGTCCGTCCCGGCACCCAGGAGGAGGTGCCCTACGGTGAGGACGGCGAGATCTGTCTCAGCGGCCCCACCGTGATGCTGGGCTACATGGACAATCCCGACGAGACCGCCCAGACCCTGCAGACCCACGCCGATGGCCTCACCTGGGTCCACACCGGCGACCTGGGCTTCATGGACGCCGACGGTTTTGTCTACTTCAAGCAGCGCATCAAGCGCATGATCGTCACCAGCGGCTACAACGTCTATCCCTCCCAGCTGGAGAACGTCTTTGACGCCCACGAGCTGGTGCAGATGAGCTGTGTCATCGGCGTGCCGGATCCCCTGAAAATGCAGAAGGTAAAGGCCTTCATCATGCTCAAGCCCGGCGTTCCCGCCGACCAGAATACCAAGGATACCCTCATGGCCTATGCCAAAAAGAACATTGCCAAGTACGCTCTTCCCTACGACATCGAGTTCCGCTCGGAGCTGCCCAAGACCCTGGTGGGCAAGGTAGCCTACCGGGTGCTGGAGGAGGAGGAGCTTGCCCGGCAGCAGGCCCAGGCGTCGGAAAACGCCTGATTTGACTCCCTGTCAGCGGGGCCCGTTTCATTACGGGCCCCGCTTTTTGTCTGTTCCGGCGGGGGATGGGTCCTCCCCCCTTGTCCTACGCAGGATTTTGTGGTAAACTCATCAGTTGAAAAGAACGCCCGGCCCAGTGGGGTTTGCCCCAGCGTCCGCCGGGTATACTAAGGGGAAACGCTCCCCGGGAAGGACTCCCTATGATCGCTATTGTCACCGACGTCCATTACCGCATGTCCCTGGCCCTGATCCGGGATTGCAGCCAGGCCGGCGCGGAGGTCATTACCTGCGAGTGGGAGGGCCACCGGGACAATCCCGCCTCCCCGGCCCTGGGCTCCCTCTCCCGGTATGTCAGCCGCCATGTGTGGCTGCCGGAGGATCAGGGCGTGGAGCCTACTCTGGAGCTGTGCCGGGAGGTACTGGAGGAGCGGGGAGAGCGCCCTGCCCTGCTGCCTGTGGGGGCCGCCACTTTGGCGGCGGTGGCAGCGGACCGGCAGCGGTTTGACGCGGTGTGCGGCCTGGCCGTACCCACCCCGGAGCAGCTGGATCTCTTCAACAGCAAGGAGCGGCTGGCGGCCCTGGCCGCTTCCCTGGACGTGCCTGTACCCAAGAGCTTTTCCATGGAAGCGGGCGAGTCTGTGGAGGCCTTTGTCCGCCGTCTGCCTCTGCCCTGCGTTATTAAACCGGTGTGCGGGGAGAAGCTGGGCCTTACCGCCGCCCAGCGCTACGCCATCGTCCGCTCCCCGGAGGAAGCGGAGGCTCACTACCACCGCTTTGCTTCCCTCAGCGGCCAGGCCCCGGTGGTACAGGCCTACCTTTCCGGGGCAGGCCTGGGCTGCGACCTACTGGCAGATCACGGAGAAATCGTGGCCGCCATCTGTCACCAGCGGGTCCGGGAATACCCCGTTTCCGGAGGCCCCTCCTCCTGCTGCCGCTGCGTGGACCGGCCGGATCTCCGGGAATACGCCCGGCGGCTGGTACGGGAAACCGGCTACACCGGTCTTGCCATGTTTGAATTTAAGGAGGATGGCGAAGGCCATCCCCATTTGCTGGAGGTGAACCCCCGGATCTGGGGCACCTTCCCCCTCACACGGGTCACCGGCAGCGGCATTCCCCTGCTGTGGGCTATTCTCGCCCACAATGCCGGCAATGGCGGCGCTCCCATTCCCCTGCCGGAAATTCCCGTTCCCCGGCAGAAGAAGATGATTTTTGCCGCCTCGGATCTGATGGCGGGACTGGGCTATGCCCGCCGGGGCCGCCCGGGACAGCTGTTTGCCGCCCTGGGAGATTTCCTCAATCCCGCCGTGCGGGACGGCCTTTTCGAGTGGGGAGACATGCTGCCGGGCCTTGCCTACTACCGTTCCCTGATCACAAAGGAGAAACGCGGATGACCACCTACTACGCCGATCTCCACGTCCACACCGCCGCCTCCCCTGACGGCCGGTCCTCTCTGGAGGCTCTTGCCGCCGCCGGGGCCAGAGCGGGGCTCCAGGCCCTGGCCATCACCGACCACGACCTGTGCACCCCCGTGCCGCTGGAAATAGGCGGTGTGCTGCTGATCCCCGGCTGCGAGATCTCCACCCGGGCAGGCCACATCACCGGTCTCTTTCTGACAGAGCCGGTGGACTTTGCCGCCCTGGGGCATCTGCCGGAGCCTGAGGCCGCTGTTGCGGCCATCCGCAAAGCCGGCGGCCTTGCCGTACTGGCCCACCCCTTCCAGCGTGCCGGCCGGTCAGAGGCAGACTACGCTTTCCCCCTGGATGGGGCGGAGGCGGTAAATGCCCGTGCCTGCTTCAAGAACCCTGCCGCCAATGAGCAGGCGGCGGTATTTGCCGCCAAGCGGAGTCTTGTCCCCGTAGGGGGCAGCGACGCCCATGACGCCAAGGAGGTGGGCAACGCCTGCACCGCCCTGGAAGCCCAGGCCCTGACCCTTCCCGCCCTGCGGGAGGCCCTGGCTGCCGGCCGCTGCGCGCCCATTCTCCGCCGGCATACTCCCCACATCCGCAAAGGCCTCTCCCAGTGGACGAAGGCCCGCCGCCGGGGCGGAGCCTACGGCCTGTGCCGGGCCGCCGCCTATGTGGGCTACTGCGCTATCCTTGATATTTTCCGCCGCTGAAGGGCGGTCAGTTACTTTTCTCACAGGAGGTCCTTCCTATGTCACTCGTCACCAAAGGCATCGGCCTTGCCAAAAAGGCCAAGCACCGCTTTCAGGATCAGATCCGGGCGCGCACCCCTGTCTACCTCTCCCCGGTGCGCCGCATCGAGCGGGTGGCCACGGAGGAGCGGGTGTGCGCCATGACCTTTGACGATGGCCCCTGCCGTCTGCCCGCCAATCCCGACCACTTCCGGGGCAAGCCGTTGACCCTGGTGCTGGCGGAGACCCTGGAGCGCTACGGCGCCAAGGGCACCTTCGACGTGGTGGGAGACACCTCCCACAACTACCCTGACAAGGCGGGCAAGCATGGCTCCGCCTCCTGGGGCGGTGTGTCCTACGACCACTATCCCGACTTCAAAAAGGACGATCAGGGCGGCGTGGTCCATTGCCCGGAGCTGGTAACCCGGCTGTTGGCCGGTGGCCACGAGATCACCAGCCACACCTACTCCCACATCCTCTTCGGCTGGAAGCCCCTTGTCTATGGCCGGCGGAAGTTCCTTGCCGGTCTGGATCCGGTGGTTCAGGATCTCAAAAAGCTTCACGGCACCATGGAGAAGGGCTGGGGCTATCCCATCCGTCTCTCCCGCCCGCCCCACTATGTGGACGGCATCAAGGGCGGCTTTACCAGCTACGACGCCTATGCTCTCATGGGCTACCAATATATGGCCGCCAGCTTTGACGGCGCTGGCTGGCTGCCTCTTGCCTCCTACGAGGCGGAGGTGGAGGCCACCTGGAAGCCTATGGAGAAGATCCTGCTGGAGGACCCCGACTTCTTCCGGGGCCAGATCATCTTCCAGAAGGACGGCTACAACATGGCCCGCCGCTCTCCCATTGCCGACGGCCTTGCCAAGCAGCTGCAGCTGCTCACCGATCATGGCTACAAGGTCATTACCGTATCCGAGCTGATGGAGCGCTCCCCCTTCCGGGACGTTCTGCCGGACAGCGAGATGGGAGCTGCCGCCCGGCGACTGCTGGGCCACGGCTGGTGTGTGGCCTTCCAGGACAACACCCTGCGGCCGGACACCGTCCTCACCCGGGGCTCCCTGGCCATGCTGGCCTTTGGCTGTGAAACCATCCGCCAGCGGATCAAGCTGGTCCGCTCCGGCCGGGCCCCCTTCCGGGACATGGCCCCCCGGCACCCTTACGCCGCTGCCGCCGTACTGGCAGATGAAACCGGCGCTCTGAGAGCGGAAAACGGTCACTTCCGTCCTGACGCCCCCGTCACCGCCCAGGAGCTGCGCCGCTTCTTTGAAGTGCGGCTGGGCCGCTCCTGGGAGGATATCCCTTCCCAGATTACCCACGGGCAATTTTTCCTTCTGGCGGATCGTCTTCTCAGCACCCGTCAGTAATTTCTATTACAGGAAAGGATGGATACCATGACTCCTTCTCAAGTCTACTTTACCGACCTGCGGGCAAAGCCCGGCGACAACCTGCTCCAGAAGCTGGAGCGGCTGATGACCAAAGCCGGTATGGGCACCATCGATTTTGACGGCAAGTATGTAGCCATCAAAATTCACTTCGGCGAGCCGGGGAATCTGGCCTACCTGCGGCCCAACTACGCCCGGGTGGTGGTGGATTACATCAAGGCCCGGGGCGGCAAGCCCTTCCTCACCGACTGCAACACCCTCTATGTGGGCGGGCGGAAAAACGCCCTGGTCCACCTGGAGAGCGCCTATCAGAACGGCTACAACCCCTTCACCGTAGGCTGCCACC
>JAGHHM010000115.1 GCA_017887695.1 Oscillospiraceae bacterium
AGTGGGGAGACTCGAACTCCCGGCATCTTGCTCCCAAAGCAAGCGCGCTACCAACTGCGCTACACCCGGTTATGAAATTTTCCAACTGTGGTCAAATATGGGGTCAACGCCGGTTTTTGACCAGTTCCCGGCGAGGGGCAAAAGTCCGTCAGCCTTAGCGTCCCAGAACTTTCCGGGATTTTGGGGAAGTGCGGCTCAAACGCCGGCCTCACGCTCCCAAAGCAAGCGCGCTACCAACTGCGCTACACCCGGTTATAAAGTTGCACAGCGGATCTTGGCATCCCCCAGTCACTCCACTCTCAATATGACCGGAAAGCTCTATGCCCCCATAGGGCCTGCCAAACAGCTGCCTTTCTATTATACAGCTTTTTCTCCATATGTCAAATGTTCAAATATTAGTGATGACTTTTTTCTTGCCGTGGAGTACAATACACCTATCTATCCAAAATCACACAGGAGGGTCATCCTTTTGAGAAAGCTAAACAAAGCCATCGATCGTTTCTGCTCCATGCATCCCCGGTTTGGGATTCCGGGCCTGATGCGCTATATTGTAGGCGCTAATCTGGTAATATACCTTTTGAGCATGTTTGCCAAGACCGGGACACTGAGTTTCCTGGCCCTTGATACATCCGCAGTATTCCACGGCGAGATCTGGCGGATCATCACTTACGCACTGATTCCCTCTTATAGCGGGATCTGGTTGTTTTTCTCTCTTCTTTTCTACTACTGGCTGGGCGAGGCTCTGGAACGGCTGTGGGGCAGCGCCAAGTTCACCATCTATTATGTCAGCGGTGTACTACTCACCGCCATCGCCGTGCTGCTGGTTTCCCTGATCAGCAACACAACCTACTATGTGGCCGGAGCTGATTATGTCAATTCCGCCCTGTTTTTTGCCTATGCTATGACCTATCCAGAGGCCATGGTACAATTCATGTTCATTATTCCCATCAAAATGAAATGGCTGGCCTGGATAGAGGGAGCCCTTTACGCCCTGAGCGTGGTCAGCGCCCTTTTCAGTCGTGCATGGGGTGCAGCGCTGATTCCTGTTGTTGCTCTGCTGAACTTCTTTGTGTTCTTTGCTCCGGACTTCCAGCGCAAAGCTGACCAGATGCGGGCCAGAACCCGGCCTCAGGCGGTGCAGTTTCGTAAAGCAGTGCAAAACCAGCAAAAAGAACGTGGTTATAACCACAAATGCTGCGTCTGTGGGAAAACGGATGCAGAATACCCCGACATGCAGTTTCGGTATTGCTCCAAGTGCGCAGGGTACCACTGCTTCTGTGAAGAGCATATCTTTAACCACGTCCACTACACGGAGTGATTTTTACTCCCACTGGGCCCAGGCCTCCGGGCAGTATCCCACTGTAACGGCCTTGCCGTTGCGGACAATGGGGGTATTAAACAACTGGGGATTGGCAAAAAGCTTTTCCTCCGCTGCCTCCGGTGTAATATATGCCATATAGAGATCCTGGTATGCTCTGCACTTGGTGTTTACCAACTGGTCAAAGGAGAGCTTTTGACGAACTGCCCGGTACTCCCCAGGTGAAAATCCTTTTTGCCCAAGATCAATATACTGGAACTTGATCCGTCGTTCTTTGAACCACCGCTGGGCCTTTTTTGTGTCAAAGCATTTGGAAGAACCAAAAATCTGAATGTTCATAACGTTCTCCTTTTTAACAATCCGGAATGGGAGGAATTTTAGATGAGCGGGAAAGCGGATACCCTCCGCCAATGGGTGGCGGAGAGCACCAACATTGTATTTTTTGGCGGAGCCGGGGTCAGCACAGAAAGCGGTATCCCGGATTTCCGCAGCACCGACGGCCTCTACCACCAGCAGTATGACTATCCCCCGGAAACCATCCTCAGCCACAGCTTCTTTTTGGAAAATCCCCGGGAGTTCTACCGCTTCTACCGGGATAAGATGCTCTATTTGGATGCTCAGCCCAACGCAGCCCACCGGAAACTGGCCCAGTGGGAGGCAGAAGGAAAATTGCGGGCTGTCATTACACAGAATATTGACGGTCTCCACCAGAAGGCGGGCAGCCACCGTGTTCTGGAACTCCATGGCAGCGTACTGCGCAACCACTGCCAGAAATGCGGCGCTTTCTACGGTGTGGACGCCATCCTTAACAGCCAGGGCGTGCCCCGGTGTTCCTGCGGCGGTATCATCAAGCCGGATGTGGTGCTCTATGAGGAGGGGCTGGATGAGCAGGTACTGATGGAGGCAGTCTCTGCAATCCGCCAGGCAGACGTGCTCATCATCGGCGGCACCTCCCTGACCGTGTATCCTGCGGCAGGCTTAATCCGTTACTACCGTGGCAATAAGCTGGCTGTCATCAACAAAACGCCTCTGCCGGTATCCCCTGCATGTCTGATGATCGAGGGTGCTATTGGTCAGGTGCTCTCTGAAATGTAAGTACCAGTGTAGCATAGGCCGTCAGGTTTCGCAACTGCCGGTCAAAGGAAACATTTTGAAAAAAAAGACGATTTCTAAAAATTATAGTTGACAAAGCGGCCAGAGATCGCTATAATAATTTTCGCTGGTTATCCTTGGAGCGTAAATGCGAGTGTGCTGGAACTGGTAGACAGGCACGTTTGAGGGGCGTGTGTCGACAGACGTACGGGTTCAAGTCCCGTCACTCGCACCACCTCTCCTCAGGAGAGCAGCGAGAAAATGGGATATGCGCGAGTGGTGGAATTGGCAGACTCGCTAGATTCAGGTTCTAGTGCTCATTACGGGCGTGCGGGTTCAAGTCCCGCCTCGCGCACCATGACGAAAGTCTCACAGGAGGCCGAAGGCCTCCTGTGAGGAACCTTTCCGAATGGTGTTCTCCCTTTTGCAAAACTACATATTTGTACGCGCGAGTGGTGGAATTGGCAGACTCGCTAGATTCAGGTTCTAGTGCTCATTACGGGCGTGCGGGTTCAAGTCCCGCCTCGCGCACCATCTTCAGGGCAAGCGATACATCGCTTGTCCTAATTTTTTATATTTAACTTGACTTTATCAAGTAATATTGATATACTTGACCAAGTCAAGTACGGGGGTTGACCATTTATGTTTCAAACCTTAGCCTACTATGCCACTGTTTTTCACCGCAGCTTTGCGGCATATACCTCTACCCGTTTACAAGCGTTAGGACTGAGCTACGGCTTGCTATTTCCGGTAATCTATGTAGGTAAGCATCCTGCCTGCACCCAAGCAGAGCTGACAGCGGCCTTGGGCATGGATTGGGGCTACTCCCAGCGTATCGTCACCAAACTGGTTGCAGATGGCTTCCTGACCCGTGAAAAGGTGGGCCGCGCTTATCACCTGAATCTGAGTGAACAAGGTCAGGACGCTTTTGCCGTAAGTCATCAGGTCTTTTCGGAATGGGACCAGCAGGCCATGGCCGCTCTGGACCAATCGGAGCAGACACAACTGCTTTCTCTTCTGGCAAAGGTAGTCCCGGACGGAACGCAGTCCACCCACATGAGCCTGTAAATCAAAGGCCCTGTTTGCTGCCCCCATCGCCGCCAGAAACACCTTGGACATAACGGCCCATTGAATCTATGAAAGGAAGTAAGGGACATGAGTTACGCCATTATTTACAGCAGCCGCACAGGCAATACCGCTCTGCTGGCCCAAGCCATTCGGGAGGCCCTGCCCCAGGAAGAATGCCTTTATTTTGGCGCTCCCGACAACGCTGAGTCCTCCCTGGCTGCCGATACCCTGTATGTTGGCTTCTGGACCGACAAAGGCACCTGTGATGAGCAAATCGCTCAATTTCTCCACAGCCTGACCCGCCAGCGGGTATTTCTGTTCGGCACAGCCGGATTTGGAGGTGCTCCCGCCTATTTTGCCCAGATCCTGGGCCGGGTGCAAGAAAATCTCAGCCAGGAATCCACAGTCATTGGAACCTATATGTGCCAGGGCAAGATGCCTGACTCCGTACGCGCCCGCTACCAGGCCATGGAGGACAGCCCCCGACGCACCGCTATGCTGGAAAACTTTGATCAGGCCCTGACCCACCCGGATGATCTGGATCTGGCTCAGTTAAAAGCCGCCGTCGCAAAATGAGCAGGAATCTCGGGGCTGTCTGGAAAGAGCCTGCCATATGGACGCCCGGATCCTCCCAATGAGCAGCAAACCAAATATAAAAAGGGGAAGACACGTTAAAAAGTGTCTTCCCCTTTTTATACAGCATTTCTCCCCTTTCTGCACTCCCAGGCACTACCGACAGCCGGTAAGACTCCCTCGGCCTTTTCGGCGGCCAGGTGCGGCTTTCGCCGTGCAGATCCCTTCCAGGTCATAGGTGCGGATAAACGGCTCCACCGCAGCCCCAGAGTGCAGATGGTGCAGCAGAATCTCTCCGCAGGCCAGGCTGTCACTGCCCGCGCGATGGTGATCCAGTCCCAGCTCCAACCAGTCACAAAGGGTATTCAGCTTATGATTGGGCAGCTGCGGCAGCAGACGGCGGCTCATCTGACAGGTGCACAGATAGGGCACTGTGCTGTGCCAGCGGATCCCATAATCACGCAGGCACTTGGCCAGCACAGACATATCAAAGGGGGCGTTGTGGGCCACCAGCAGTCCGCTGTCCATCACCGGCCCCAGCTGTCGCCACAGATCGGGAAAGGTGGGCTTGTCCACCACCATAGCCGGCGTAATGCCGGTAAGAGCCACGTTGAAAGCGGAAAAGGGTGCCTCCGGGTTTACCAGCATATCGTACTGCTCCCCTACTTCCCCATTCTCGATGACGGTTACACCGATGGCGCTGATGCGGTCATTGGCATAATTGGGCGTCTCCACATCAAAGGCAATATAGCGATCCCCCATAGCCCCCTCCCCTTCCGTTTTTCCCCATTGTACCACAGTACGCCGCGCCGCACAACGCAAACAGCGGGGACGCAAAGCGTACCCGCTGTTTTTCATGTATGCAGGATTTTCCCCCGCCGCTTTCCGGGAAAAGCAGCCATCTGCAAGCTTCCTCCGGCAGCGCCAAGGTGGGCCGTCTTACATCTTCTCCGGCGCGTCCACACCCAGAAGGGCCAGGCCGTTCTTCAGCACGCTGCGGGTGGTATCCGCCAGCTTCAGCCGAGCGGCCAGCACCGCGGGAGCCTCTCCCTTGATGCGGCAGACGGTATAGAAGCGGTGGAAGCAGCCCGCCAGATCCACCAGGTAGCGGTTGATATGGCTGGGGTCGTAGTCCCGGGCCGCCAGGCGCAGCTCCTCGCAGAACTGGGAGATCTGCTTGATGAGGGCCAGCTCTGTCTCCCCGGAGAGAAGGGACATATCCACGTCTGCTATAGCGGGCACGGCATAGCCCTCGGCAGCCAGGTTCCGCAGCACGCTGCAGATCCGGGCGTGGGCATATTCCACGTAGTAGATGGGGTTCTCGCTGTCCTCCCGGACAGCCAGGCCCAGATCGAAGTCCATCTGGGTGTCCGGCTTGGCATTGAAGAACCACCGGGCAGCGTCCACCGGCACCTCGTCCAGCAGGTCGCTGAGGGAGATGGCCTTACCGGTGCGCTTGCTCATACGGACCACCTCGCCGTCCCGCAGCAGCTTCACCAGCTGCATGAGGACGATATCCAGGCGATGGGTGCCGTCCAGGCCCAGAGCGTCCATGGCCCCCTTCAGCCGGGCCACATGGCCGTGGTGGTCAGCACCCCAGACGTTGATGACCTTATCAAAGCCACGCTCGGCAAATTTGTTGCGGTGATAGGCAATATCGGCGGCAAAGTAGGTGTAGAAACCGTTGGCCCGGCGGAGCACGTCGTCCTTCAGATCCAGCTTCTCAATGTCCTTTTCGCTCTTGCCGGCCTTGCGGTAGTTTTCCGCCAGGATCCGGCTGGTGGCCAGCCACAGAGCCCCTTCCTTTTCATAGGTCCAGCCCAGCTCCGTCAGCTTGTTCACGGTATCCGCCACATAGCCGCTCTCGTGGAGGGTGGACTCAAAGAACCACTGGTCGTATTCGATCTTGTAGCGCTTCAGGTCGCTCTTCATCTTGGGGATATTCCGCTCCAGGCCGAACTTGGCAAGGGCAGCATGGCGGCTGGCGGTATCCGCATCCTTGTACTGCTCGCCGTACTGCTCATAGAAAGCCTGGGCCAGTTCCTTGATGTCGTCACCGTGATAGCCGTCCTCGGGGAAGGCCACTGCGTCCTCACCCAGAATGATCTGGAGATAACGGGCCTCCAGGGAGGAAGCAAACTTCTCAATCTGGTTGCCGGCGTCGTTG
The DNA here is from genome assembly GCA_017887695.1 of Oscillospiraceae bacterium. Lineage (GTDB taxonomy): Bacteria > Bacillota > Clostridia > Oscillospirales > Oscillospiraceae > Pelethomonas. The sequence continues at coordinate 6,219 of JAGHHM010000115.1, forward strand.
ACATAGAACTCCCGCCACACATCAGCCCCGGCGGCCTCCAGCACAGAGGCCAGGGTATCGCCCAGAACACCGCCCCGGGCATTGCCCATATGCATGGGGCCGGTGGGGTTGGCGGAAACGAACTCCACCATGATCCGCTGGCCCTTGAGGGCGTCGCTGCGGCCATAGGCCGCCCCCTCGCTCTCCACAGCGGCCAGCACCTCACGGTACCATTTTTCCGCCAGGCGGAAGTTGAGGAAGCCTGCCCCGGCGATCTCGGCGGAGGCAAAATAACTGTCCTCCAGCTTCAGGTTCTCCAGCAGGATCCCCGCAATCTCCCGGGGACTCTTCTTCATAGCCTTGGCGGCAGCCAGGGCAAAGGTGGTGGTGTAGTCGCCGTTGGCAGGATCCTTGGGGATCTCCACATTGGCCCGCACCGCCACGGCGGCGGGCAGCTTTCCGGCGGCCACGGCGGCCTCATAGGCGGCATGGGTCAGGGCCAGGACCTGGTCCTTGGCGTTTTGGATCATATGGATCATATCGTCTACCTCGCTGTCTCTCGTACACGAATTTTGAACTGATTGCGTCCGGCGATCTGATGCTCCACGGCAATCGTATACTGGATCTCCAGTACGCCGCCCCGCTCGGTAAGGCGGCTGGCCATCTGGGATGTGGCAATATCCACCGTCATGGTGCCCCAGGGCGTCTCATAGAGGGAGCTGTGGGGGCGTCCCTTCTGGAACACCATCTGGGAATTGACCTGCCCGACCCGGGTGAGGGTCACGGTATCTTCCCGGATGGCAAAGGTAGTCCGGGTGCCCTCCAGGCCGGTAAGCTCCGTCTCCTCATAGGAGAGGAGAATGGCGCCGTCTTCCGTAAACTCCATGGTTCCCTCGGAAATCAGCTCCATATCCTCCGGCTCCGCTCCCTCGTAGTGCTGCCGGCTCTTTACAAATATAATGACCTTCTTCTCTGCCATATCAATACCGGGAAATGTCGATCTCTCTGGCCTGATTGGTGATATCCTCCTGGAGGAACAGGGAGGCCAGCCGCTCAAAGTCCTCCGCCCGGTCACTGGTGTAGAAGCTGGCGGCTCCCGCTTTCCGCTCCGCCTGGGCGTTCTGGGCCGTCAGCAGGGTAAGGGCCGCCCGGGCGGATTCCGCCCCCACGTCCACCAAAGCCACCTCCGGCCCCATGACCTGGCCGATGACCTCCGCCAGGAGAGGATAGTGGGTGCAGCCCAGGACCAGGGTATCCACGCCCTTGTCCTTCAGCTCCGCCAAATATTCCTCTGCCACCTGCTCGATGACCCGGTCTCCCGGCCGGCACCGCCCCTCCTCCACCAGGGGGACAAAGAGGGGACAGGCTTTGCTGAAGAGCTGGACCTCCGGGGACATGGCGTGGAACATCCGCTCGTAGGCGCCGCTGCGGACCGAGGCCCGGGTGGCCACCAGTCCCACCCGCTTATTGCGGGTCAGGGCGGCAGCCCGCTGTACCGCAGGAGCCACCACGCCGATCACAGGAATGTTGTTCTCTGTCTGAAGGGTCTCCAGGCAGTTGCTGCTGACAGTGCCGCAGGCAATGACTACCGCTTTGAGATCAAAGCTGCGGAGAAACCGCATATCCTGACGGGCGTACTTGAGGATGGTGTCCCGGCTGCGGTTACCGTAAGGGACACGGGAGGTGTCGCCAAAGTATATAATGTTTTCAGAGGGCATGATTCGCCGCAGCTGACGCACCGCGGTCAGGCCCCCCAGGCCGGAGTCAAAGACGCCGATGGGCTGCTGATTCAAGGGGTTCCCCTCCTCACGCCGCCAAAGGGCGGCCATGGTCTGTAACTTTAATATTGTACTATGGTTTTTCGGCAATAACAAGTAAAAATTTGGTCTTTTTGCCCTGGTTTTTCTGTGGAATTTTTTTGGAGAATCTGCTATACTGTGAACTGCTCAATGATGAGAGGAGGTTCGCTATGGAGCTGCGTCTGACAGAAAAACAATACCGCCGCCTGTTGGATCTTGTCTACATAGGCAACTGGGTTCTCAACTCTACCCGGGGGGACGACCGGATCCGGGATTACGATAAGGTGGAAAGCCTGATCTTTTCCCACTGTCTGGATCACGGCATGGCGCCCCTGGTGGAACTGTACAACGGTGAGATCATTCCCTCCCGCGCCTTTGCCGAGGGTGGGATCCACGAGGCCATTATGGCCTATGAGGACGTGACCTTTTTTGAGATCCTGGCAGAGGAGCTGGCCCTGCGGGATCTGGACGCCGAACAGGCCACGGCGGAGAATTATGATGAGGTCATGGAGCGCATGGAGGAATACATGGGCGAATTCGAGGCCCACGGCACCGACCACATCAGCGTGGATATGGAGTAATACCGCTCCAGAGCGGATCAAGCCGGATCTTTCCCAAGAAAGATCCGGCTTTCTCATGGGCTGCCTCTCCCCGCCTTCAGGCCTTTGCGCCAACGGCATTGCAAATCCCGGCGGATCTGCTACAATAGTCCCATATTGATCGATCAGAGGAGGCACCGCTATGGCCAACATCATCGACTTTCCCCAGCTGCCCGACTGGGAAGATTTGGAGACTATGAGCCGTCAGGAGCTTTTAAACTGTCTGGAAACGGTCCAGGAGCAAATTGCCCGCTTGGACGAGGAGGAGCCCGAGGACATGGACAGCGAGGCCTACGACGACTGGGGCGACCGCCATGAAGAGCTGGAGGATCTGGCTGACGAGATTACCGACCGGCTGGAAGCCTGGGCGGACTAAACGTAACGCTGCCGTCAGATGCCTGCCGCCTGTCCACCAGCTTGTCCGCAGGAAAAGCACCAGAGATGTCAGGGGCGCTGACATATGAAGAAACGGGGACGCCGCATATGCGGCGTCCCCGTTTCTCATGGGCACTGCCGGCTGTCGCCGGCCGGTGCTGGAGGTTCCCACCGGAAAGCGGCGGACACTGTCCCCGCTCCTATATCTCCGATCTGTACGCCCCGGATCACTGACGGCTCCGAGGGACATACCGTCACCACCCAGCCGGGAAGCAGCCCCTCCAGGCAGCGGCACAGAGGATCCCATTCTTCCTCTCTCAGCAGATCAGCGATCCCGCCGCCCCGGTGCTTTACAGACGCCTCCCGGGCGGTCCACCGGCGGAAAAACTCCTCTGACCCCATCCCCCGGCCCAGGCGCCGCGGAGGTTGGCGCAGGCCCTCGATATCCACGCCCACCGCCTTGTCATGAAGGGCGCAGACCACCCCGCCCCGACTGTGGCTGAGGTTGAAGCAAAGATCCGGCCGATCAGGGAAAAAGGGCTTGCCTCCCGCCCCTTCCGCCGTCTCCGGCAGAGATGAGATTCCCCTCTCCCGCTCCAGGGCCAGAGCCAGCAGGTCCCAGGCAGCCTGGTGCTCCCCGCCGGGCGCACACCGGGCGGCATACACCACAACCTCCATGGCCATCAGCCCTGCTCCACAGAATGGTGATAGATCCGCTTCTCCAGCGCGAAGATCCGCTTGCTGAATTCCCCCTCCGGAGTTTCCTCCATGGCCTCCCGGTAAATTTCCATACGGCTGTCCATGGTGTCAATGAGGGACAGCAGCTCACTCTCGGCGCACATAGGCACCACCGCCGCGCCAAACTCCGGCTGGCCGTGGTGGGAGAGAATCATATGCTGAAGCAGCACCGACTTTTCCTCGGGCACCCCCAGCTCCTCCGCCGCCCGGGCCGCCGCTCCGGCACCCATCACCAAGTGGCCCAGAAGCTGCCCCTTCAGGGAATACTCCGTCACCAGCCCTAGGGGAGAAAAAGAGAACTCTTCCGCCTTGGAGAGGTCGTGGAGCAGCGTTCCCGCCAGGAGGAGGCTGCGGTCCACGGTGCCGGCGTAGAGCCCCGCCAGGAAGTCCGCCATGCGCAGCATGGTCCAGGTATGCATCAGAAGGCCTCCCAGGAAACCGTGGTGGACGCTCTTGGCCGCGGGGATCGCCCGCAGGGCCTCCCCCTTCTCCTCCAGCAGACGGCGGCATACTGCGCGGTAGTCCCGGTCGGCAATGCTGTCCACCAGCTTCTGTACCTCTGCCCAGGCCCGCTCCCCGTCAATGGGCGCCGTAGCCACCAGGCTCCCCCGATCCACCGGATCCCCCGGCTCTGAAAGGCGCAGCCGCTCCATGGTCAGCTGCAAGGCCCCCCGAAACTCCGACACCGTACCCCGGATCTTCAGCACCTGACCCTCATCCCGCTGAGAAATGGGGCCGGCATAGTCCCAGGCCTTGGCCTCTACGGAGCCGGTCTTGTCCGAGAGCACCGCCGCCAGAAAGGGCTTTCCATTGGAGCTGGTGCGGCTCTGGGCGCTTTTGAGGACATAGTAGCCCTCCACCTGATCCCCGGCCGCCATGTCACATATCCGTTTATTATAGTCCATATCGTCTGATCCTTTTTATCATTTCCCGGAATAGAAAACGTCCAGCGTTTCTGTCCGGTCTTTTCCATTATAGGCTCCCCTCGTCCAAAAGGCAATGGCGGATATACACTCCGCAGCCGACGAAAGCTTCTGCCAAAGCCGCCATCCCTCATATCCCCCCATCTGTTCCCTAAAAAGCCGCTGCCGCCGTTCCAAATGGAACGACGGCAGCCTCGCAGTTTTCTTTTTTGCAGTTTCCTTTACCCAAGCTGTCTCCGATGCAGCACAGCCTCAGCCTACCGCCTCGATCTCCCGCAGCATCACACTGCCGGAGGACTGGGGGAACTCCAGCGTACTGCTGGCTACCACCCAATCGGCTGTCAGGTTTTCCGCTGTTACTTCCGGCCGGGATTCTTCTCCGGCCTGGAACAACACCTGGCTCTTTTCATCCACCCGCAGCACCACGTCACAGCCGCTGTACTCCTCCGGCAGAACCGTCTCTCCCGCAAAGGGTGTATGGCCATCCTCCAGTACCTGCTCCACGAAGTCCACTACATAGGCAGAGAGGAACGTTTGCTGCGCCTGCCGCTCCATAACCTGCTGGCGTTCCTCCTGGCTGGAGAAGGGATCCGGCCGCACCAAGGCGGTGCTGAACCCACTGTGATCTCCCTTCTTCAGGTAGATCAGCTCCGCGTCGGAAGCACGGCCCTCGGCGGACTCCACCTCATCAAACAGCTTCCCGCCGTCCAGAGAGGTCACATCTCCGTCATACTGCGGAATAATAATCCCCGTGGGAACATCCACCGGCGTACCCTCCAGAGGGCTCACCATGGACGGTGCCACAGAAATCAGCCCCTGGATTCCCAGGATCTCCGTTTTGTCCGCCACTGTCAGAATATCCGTGCCCGCCCGGGAATGACCCACCAAAATCACGCGGCTGAGGTCTCCCTTTCCGGTAAGGTCACAGGGGAAAATCCCCTGCTCCCCGGCAATAGCCCGACGAAGCAGCTCACTCTGCTGCTCCACCACCTGCACGGTTCTGTCACAGCCGGAGGGCTCGCCATCTTCAAAGGAATAATTGATGGCCACATTCATGGACAGCGCCAAATATACTGCGTCTGCCAGCTGATTGACCAGATAGAAAAAGCCGAGATCATAGCGATTTTCCACGGCTTTTTCCACCGGATGGGAGCCGTGGAGGAAAATCACCACCGGGCAGTTCTCCCCCTCCGGGACACCAATCACGCCCTGCATACGATAGGACGTGTCAGGCCGGCTGGGATTTTGCAAAGCCCCCTCGCCCAGGTCATAGACATATACATTGTCGTCCGGCGTTTCTGTTGTCACCACAGCGGTGTTGGTGGCAGCGTCCCAGGCGGCGTCAATCCCCGCCACATGATCAAACAGCTCTGGAGACACATAGGTGCTCCCTCCCTGAATCCGCAGAGCATCATCCTGAAACAGCTCTTTTCCATCCTGGAAAAGGGTCCCGGAGGCAGTATCAATCTGATAGTCATTTTTCTCCCCATCCAGCGTGATCCGGCGGGAAGCCTCCTCCCAGAGGACAGTATAATCCCCACCTTCCGCAATGGCCCGTAAGGGAAACAGAACCTGATCTTCCGCATACAGCGGAGCCGCTCCCTCCACCGGCAGGCCGTCTACCAGCAGGCGGGTGGGATAACCGGAAAGATTTGGAAGGGCGTCTACCGGTTCATAGGCATAGGCCACAGAGCCTGCCAAAAGAGAACCGGCCAGTGCGATGGCAAGTGAAGTTTTTTCAATGTCATAAGGCACCTCCTTGTGTACTCCTTTGACGAACACAGCCGCTGAAAAGTTCACTGTTTTAAAAAATTTTTACTTGATTCCACAAAAAGGCAAAGGCGCGCCCGGCATATGCCGGGCGCGTTTTTGTGTATCAATATGGTTTGGCAAAGGAAGCTCTATCAGCCCTGGCCATAGTAGGCACCGGGGCCGTGCTTGCGGAGGTAGTGCTTGTTGAGCAGCTCCTGCTGCATGGGGCCCTTGCCAGGCTCCAGCATCATAGCGTGCCAGTCCATAAAGGCCACTTCCTCCAGCACCACCGCGTTGTGGACCGCCTCATGAGCGTCCTTGCCCCAGGCGAAGGGGCCGTGGCTGTGGACCAGAACGGCAGGGATGGTCATGGGATCGATGCCCTTGAAGGTCTCGATGATGACGTTGCCAGTTTCCAGCTCATACTCCCCACCGATCTCCTCGGGGGTCATCTTCCGGGTGCAGGGAATTTCGCCGTAGAAGTAGTCGCCCTGGGTGGTACCCATGGGGGGGATGCCCCGGCCGGCCTGGGCAAAGGTAGTGGCCCAGCGGCTGTGGGTGTGGACAATGCCGCCCATGGCGGGGAAAGCCCGATACAGAGCCAGATGGGTGGGGGTGTCGCTGGAGGGCTTCCACTTGCCTTCCACCCGCTCACCGGTGGCGATATCCACCACCACCATATCCTCGGCGGTCATGTGGTCATATTCCACTCCGGAGGGCTTGATGACCATGAGGCCCTTCTCCCGATCCACCCCGGACACATTGCCCCAGGTAAAGGTGATAAGGCCGTATTTGGGCAGGAGGAGGTTGGCCTCCAGCACTTCCTGCTTCAGTTGTTCCAGCATAACGGTTTTCTCCTTCCATACAAAAAAGAGCGGGGAGGCGTTGGCCTCCCCGCGCCCGGTTTTATCTTCTCTCGGGGAAGCGGATTCTTACTTCAGCTTCCAGGCCAGATCGTTGAGGAAGAGCTGCTGCTCCAGGCCCTCCACGGTGGTGTCCTTGGTGATGTGGACGAACTCAATGTCCATCATGGTGGCCCAGTCCTTCATCTGCTCAGCGGTGACGTCGTAGCTGAGGACAGTGTGGTGGGCGCCGCCGGCGGTGATCCAGCACTCCACACCGGTGGTGAGGCTGGGCTCCGCCTGCCACATCACGCGGGCTACCGGCAGGTTGGGCATGGGCATGATGGGCTTGACGCAGTGGATATCCTGGCAGATCAGGCGCAGACGGCCGCCCATGTCGATGAGGCTGACCACGATAGCGTCGCCCTCCTTGCCCTCAAACACCAGGCGGGCGGGATCCTCACGATCACCGATGCCCAGGGGATGAACCTCAATGCGGGGCTTGTCAGCAGCCACGCTGGGGCAGACCTCCAGCATGTGGGCGCCCAGGCTGTACTCCTGGCCCTTCACCAGATGATAGGTGTAGTCCTCCATGAAGGCGGAAGCGCCGTTGCCGTTCTCGCCCATGGCCTTCATAATGGTGGTCATGGCGGCCACCTTCCAGTCGCCCTCGCCGCCGTAGCCGTAGCCCTGAGCCATCAGATGCTGGCTGGCAAGGCCGGGCAGCTGCTTCATGCCGTAGAGATCCTGGAAGGTGTTGGAGAAGGCCTTGCAGCCCTCGGCGTCCATCATCTTCTTCATGGCGATCTCTTCACGGGCCTGATAGCGGACGGTCTCCATATCATCGGTAGCAAAGTCATAGCTTGCCTTGTAGGTATCCATCAGGGCGTCGATCTCAGCCTCGGTGACGGCATCCATGGTCTCCACCAGCTTGCCTACCGGCCAGGTGTTCACCTGCCAGCCCAGCTTGGCCTGGACCTCAACCTTATCGCCCTCGGTGACGGCCACTTCCCGCATGTTGTCGCCAAAGCGCATGACCTTCAGTTCCTTGCTGACGGCCACGCCCACAGCGGCGCGCATCCAGGCGCCCAGGCGCTTCTGGACATCCTCATCCTGCCAATAGCCGGCGATGACCTTACGGGGCATCCGCAGCCGGGCAGCGATGAAGCCATGCTCCCGGTCGCCATGAGCGGCCTGGTTGAGGTTCATGAAGTCCATGTCGATCTCCTCGTTGGGGATCTCACGGTTGTACTGGGTAGCAAAGTGGCAGTAGGGCTTCTGGAGATTCACAAAGCCGTTGATCCACATCTTGGAGGGGGAGAAGGTGTGGCACCAGGTGATGATGCCGCAGCACATGTCGTCGTAGTTGGCCTCCTTGACCACATCGGCGATCTCCTTGTTGGTCTTGGCGGTAACTTTATACACCAGCTTGCAGGGCAGATTGCCGGAGGCGTTCATCTTCTCCACCATCTCGGCGGCACGCTTGGCCACAGTCTCCAGGACCTCAGGTCCATACAGGAACTGGCTGCCCACTACAAACCAAAACTCTCTCTGCTTCATATCCATGACAAGATTACCTCTTTTCGAATATCTCCCGCTTACCGCAGGGCATCCACGGCTGCCCGCTCAGCGGACAGGCCCTTCTTATAACGCTCCATGAAGGCCTGGAAGCCTTCCACATCCTCAGCTCTGGGGGCGATGGTCTCCACCTTCTGACCGGCAAAGATCTTCTGCTCCAGATAGTCCTCCAGGCTCTGGCCAGGCTGCTTGCGCACCGCGTAGGACGCCAGCAGAGCCATACCCCAGGGACCGCCCTCGCCGGCAGTTTCCATCACGGAGACAGGGGCGCCCATGGCCGCAGCCATCACACGCTGCCCCACCTCAGGTGTCTTGAAATAGCCGCCGTGACCCAGCAGACGATCCACAGCCACCTGCTCCCGGGCCAGAATATCCATGCCCAGCTTCAACGCCGCCACTGCGGAATACAGCTGCGCCGTCATGAAGTTAGCGAAATTCAGCCGGGCCTCCGGTGTGCGGACCAGCAGAGGCCGACCCTCGGTCATGCCGGCTACCGGCTCACCGGAAAGGAAGTTGTAGAGCGTCAGCTCGCCGGCATCCTTCTCTCCGTCCAAAGCAGAGCGGAACATGGCGGTATAAACAGCGTTCATATCCGGCTTCTGGCCCAGAGCCTCCAGGAAGCCCCGGAACACCCCGGCCCAGGCGTTGATCTCGTTGGTGCAGTTGTTGCAGTGGACCATAGCCACGGGCTTGCCGGTGGGGGTGGTGACCATATCGATCTCCGGATAGCAGCGGCTGAGCGCCTTCTCCAGGACAAACATGGCAAACACGGAGGTACCAGCGGACACATTGCCCGTCCGCACGGCCACGGAGTTGGTAGCGGCCATGCCGGTGCCGGCGTCGCCCTCGGGAGGACAGACCGGGATACCAGGCTGGAGCCGTCCGGTGGGATCGAGAAGCTTTGCGCCCTCAGCCGTCAGAGTACCGGCATCCTCGCCGGCCAGCAGCACCTGAGGCAGCAAAGACTCCAGCTTCTTGTCAAAGCCCTTTTCCGCTGCCCGCTGGTCAAAGGCGGTCAGCATGGCCTGGTCATATGTATTGGTGGTGCTGTCAATGGGGAACATACCGGCGGCGTCGCCGATGCCCAGCACCTTCTTCCCGGTGAGCTTCCAGTGGACATACCCCGCCAGGGTGGTCAGGAAGCTGATGCGGGAGACATGCTCCTCCCCATTGAGAATGGCCTGATAGAGATGGGCCACGCTCCAGCGCTGGGGAATATTGAACTGCAGCAGCTCCGTCAGTTCCTCGGCGGCCTGCTGGGTGTTGGTGTTTCGCCAGGTACGGAAGGGCACCAGCAGCTCCCCCTCCTGGTCAAAGGCCATATAGCCGTGCATCATGGCGGAGAAGCCCATGGCCCGGAAGGAGGTCACCTCCACGCCGTACTTCTCCTTTACATCCTCCGCCATATGGGCGTAGGCATCCTGAAGGCCCGTCCAGACGTCCTCCAGGGTATAGGTCCAAAGGCCGTTTTCCAGGCGGTTTTCCCAGCCGTGGTCGCCGGAGGCGATGGGGGTGCCGTTCTCATCGATGAGCACCGCCTTGATCCGGGTGGAACCCAGCTCGATGCCCAGCACCGCCTCACCGGCCGCAATGGCCTTCTTGATCGTTTCTTCCATCCTTGGGGATCCTCCCATTTACAAAATCAGTCTTCCTTGGAGTTTTGCTCCTCCTCATCGGAGGGCATCACATACTCCTTACGAATCAAGCCCCGGAGGGAGAATACGCACAGGAGCAGACCGACCACGGCAAACAGTGCCGCCGCCAGGATGAAAGCCAGCTGCCGCTCGGGGCCGAACACGGCCTCCCGCAGCTCCCAGGCCAGGTAGAGCAGATACCCTCCACAGACCAGCCGCAGGAGCAGCGTCACCTGGGTTACATCCCTTCCAAAAAAACGTCCCATGACAATATCTCCTTCCGGGGCTTTATTTCACTTGTGTTGATTAACCCTTCTTGCGCTTGCTCAGCAGGTCAACGGTAACAGCGCCCAGCAGCACAGCGCCCTTGACGATCTTCTGCACGTTGGTATCGAAGCCAGCCAGAGACATACCGATGTTCAGGATGCCCATGATGAATGCGCCGACCACAGCGCCCACGATGGTACCAACACCGCCAGAGGTGGCGGCGCCGCCGATGTAGCAGGAAGCGATGGCGTCCATCTCAAAGCCGTCGCCGGCCTTGGGGGTAGCGGAAGCGTTACGGGCGGACAGGACGATACCGGCCAGGCCGCAGAGGAGGCCCATGTTGGCGTAAACCCAGAAGAACACCTTCTGCGTATTGATACCGCTCAGGCGGGCAGCCTTGGCGTTACCGCCCATAGCGTAGATCTGACGACCAGCAACAGTCTGGGTGGTGATGAAGTGATAGATAGCAACAACAATGGCCACCAGGATCAGCATGATGGGGATACCATTGTAGCAGCCCAGCTTGTAGAAGAAGAAGCCCTCAATGCCGATGATGACGATGTCCTTGACAGCCAGCTGCCAGGTATGTACAGTGGGCAGGCCGTTTTTCTTGGCCACAGCCTGAGCACGCAGGTCGCCCAGGACAACAAAGACAGCAATCACAACGGCCACGGCGATGCAGATCATGTCCACGCCGCCAACCTTAATGGTGGGGAGGAAGCCAGTGCTGACCCAGGTGTAGCTGTCAGGCAGAGGGCCCTTGGTCTGGGCCTGCAGGATGACGTAGCAAAGGCCGCGGCCCATCAGCATGGTAGCCAGGGTGACAATGAAGGGGGGGATCTCCAGCTTGGACACGAAGAAGCCCACGAAAGCACCGAACAGCGCGCCTACTGCCAGGGAGGCCAGCATAGCCACCGGGGAGCTGACGCCAAAGTCCACGATCAGAGTACCGGCCACAGCGCCGCAGGTAGCGACGACAGAGCCAACGCCCAGGTCCACGTTACCAGTCAGTACGCACAGCAGCATACCGACAGCCAGGATGATAACGTAGCCGTTCTGCATGATGATGTTGTTAACGGTCATAGGGGCCAGGTTCTTACCCCCGGTGATGACGGCGAAGATCAGATACACGGCGATGAGGGCCAGTACCATGCCGTACTGCTTCAGGCTCAGATTAACTTTCTTCTGAGCAGGGTTCTTCACAGCGGTGTTTTCCATTACAGTTCTCCCTTCCGGTTGTTATGGGCCATAATCTTGCCCATGATAGCTTCCTGGGTCATTTCGCTGCCGACCAGCTCGCCGGCGATCTCGCCCTCGTTGAGGACATAGGTACGGTCACAGGTGCCGATGATCTCCGGCATCTCAGAGGAAATGATGATGATGGCCTTGCCGGATTTGGCCAGCTCATTGATCACGGTGTAAATCTCATACTTAGCGCCCACGTCAATACCACGAGTGGGCTCGTCCAGGATCAGCACGTCGGGCTGAGTCAGCATCCACTTGGCCAGAACAACCTTCTGCTGGTTGCCGCCGGAGAGGGAACCAACTGCCTGCTCCACCGTGTTGGTCTTGACATTGATGCGGTGGCGGTACTCCTCGGCCTTCACCGCCTCCTGACTCTGATCCACCACGCCCTTCCGGGAGAAGAACTTCCGCAGAGCGGAAAGGGTCATATTGAACTTGATGCTGTCGATGAGGATCAAGCCGTAGGTCTTGCGGTCCTCAGACACATAAGCCAGCTTGTGGTTGATGGCGTCCTGTACGCTCTTGATCTCCGCCTTCTTGCCGTTGATGCAGATGTCGCCGGAGAACTTCTGGCCGTAGGTCCGGCCAAAGATACTCATGGCCAGCTCGGTACGGCCGGCACCCATCAGGCCCGCCAGGCCTACCACTTCACCGGCCCGGACTTTGATATTGATATCTTTCAACATCTGACGATTCGCGTCATCGGGGTGATATACATTCCAGTTCTTCACCTCAAAGATCACATCGCCGATCTTGCAATCTTCACGTTTAGGATAACGGTTGGTCAGCTCACGACCTACCATGCCCTTGATGATCCGCTCCTCGGAGAAATCATCCGTACCCTTCTGCAGGGTCTCAATGGTGTGGCCGTCGCGGATGATAGTGATAGAATCCGCCACGTAGCTGATCTCATTAAGCTTATGGGAAATAATGATGCAGGTCATGCCCTGAGCCTTCAGCTGAAGCATCAGGTCCAGCAGCTGCTTACTTTCCTGATCGTTCAAAGCGGCGGTAGGCTCATCCAGGATGAGGAGGTCCGCCTTTTTGCCCAGGGCCTTGGCAATCTCAATCAGCTGCTGCTTGCCGACGCCCAGGGAGTTAACCGGTACATTGACATTTTCGTGGCCAAGGCCCACCCGCTCCAGCAGTTTCTGGGCCTCGCGGCGGGTTTCCGTCCAGTCAATCACACCGTTGTGTTTGCGCTCGTTGCCGATAAATACGTTTTCCGCGATGGACAGATAGGGACTCAGGGCCAGCTCCTGGTGGATAATAACGATGCCCTTCTTCTCACTGTCACGAATGCTGTGGAACTTACAGGTCTCGCCGCGGTAGACGATATCCCCGCTGTACTCGCCATAGGGGTAAACGCCGGAGAGAACATTCATCAAGGTGGACTTTCCGGCGCCATTCTCTCCGCAGATGGCCATGATCTCGCCCTGCCGGACCTTGAAGTTTACGTCGTCCAGGGCCCGCACGCCGGAGAACTCCTTGACGATATGGTTCATTTCCAGGATATACTCTGCCATTCTTTCAGCTCCTTTTTTCCTAAACTCCTCTGCCCCTCCTCAGCTGTCCTGCCGAAGAGGACCGAGGAGAAGAGGGCGGCGGCGTTTGCCGCCGCCCTCTGATTGTTGCGCGCAGGTCTTGTACGTTACTTGATTATGTAGTGGATTACTCAGCCAGCTGCTCAGCGGTGTAGTAGCCACCGTCGATCAGCAGCTCCTCGTAGTTGTTGATATCAACAGCCACGGGGGTGCACAGGTAGGAGGGAACCACCAGGACGCCGTTGTCGTAGGTCTCGGTGTCGTTGATCTCGGGCTCGGTGCCGTTCACCACGGCGTTGACCATGGTCACGCACTTCTCAGCCAGCAGGCGGGTGTCCTTGTAGATGGACATGGTCTGCTTGCCGGAGATGATGTTCTTGACAGCCATGAGCTCAGCATCCTGACCGGTGATCAGGGGCCAGTTCTCCTCGGTGTAGCCGGCAGACTCCAGAGCGGAACGGCAGCCATAAGCGAAACCGTCGAAAGCGGAGCAAACGATGTCCAGATCCTCGTCAGCGTAGAAGCCGGAGAGGTAGTTCTCGCACCACTGCTGAGCAGTCTCCTGGCTCCAGCGGAGGATGCAGGTCTCATCGAAGGAGGTACGGCCGGTCTTGCAGACCAGGGTGCCGTCATCCAGGTAGGGCTGCAGGACTTCCATGATACCCTGGTGGAGCAGAACGGCGTTGTTATCGTCGGGGGAACCCATGAAGAACTCGATGGTGTAGCTCTCGCCAGCAGCGCGGGCGCCTTCCAGATCCTTGGCCTCGACAATGTACTCAGCAATAGCCGTACCCACGCCCTTGTTATCGAAGGAAGCGTAGTAGGAAACAGCGTCGGTGTCCATCAGCAGACGGTCATAAGCAACGATGGGGATACCAGCGTTCTTGGCCTGGGCCTCAACAGCGGTCAGGGCGCCGGAGTCAACAGCGGCGATAACCAGGCAGTCGACCATCTGAGCGACCATGTTCTCAATCTGAGAAACCTGCATCTGGACGTCGTCCTCAGCATACTGCAGAACGACCTCGTAACCGAGGGCCTCCAGCTGGGCCTTCATGTTGGCGCCGTCGTTGATCCAACGCTCGGAGGACTGGGTGGGCATCGCGATACCGACGGTCTTGCCGGCACCGGGCTGCTCAGCATCGCCGGAATCACCGGCATTGTTGGCGGTGTTGTCGCCAGTGTTGTTGGTGTTGTTCGCGGTGTTGTCAGCGGTATTGTTGCCGCCGTTGCCGCCGCAGGCTACCAGAGCGAAAGCCATGGACAGCGCGAGGAGTACAGCCAATAACTTTTTCATCTTGTTTACTCCAATCTTTCATTTTTTGTTTTTGCTTACTTTCCGCCGGAGCAGCTCGCTCATTTTGTCCCCGGCGGCTTACAAGTAGAGTATACTGCGTATTTTCCTTTTCGTCAAGAATTTGTATGGTATAACTTTAATTTTTGTTTACATCAACAATACAAATTTAAAATATATGGACTAATATATCACCCGCCGTTTTTAATATTTCAATTTTTTGTTTCTTATTTTATCATATTATATCAAATTCATTTCTATTATATGGAAAAATATTTGTATTGTCTTTGCGGCAAACTTACTTATTTTTCGCATCAATTTGCACAAAACGCCAAGTGCAGGCCACTATCCCCCTTATCTTTTTGTTAAAAAACCATGGTGTCCACTGCTTAGCACTTTATTTCTAGGAAAAAAGCCGTAGTTACATTGCACCAATTTCCTTTTAGAAGAACAACTTCCCTCCTCCCTCCGCACCTCATTTAAAAAAATATATACAAATCAAAAATACATCTTGCTTTATCTTGTCAATTTGTATTATAATGAGAGCAAAGTAAAATGCCCATTGTCAGGAGGGATAGCATGACACCTAAATACCAGGCCATTGCTGATGAGCTGCGTGTTCATATTCAAGCAGGAAAATATGCCGCCGCTCAGACCCTGCCCACAGAGTTTGCTATCGCGGAGGAATATCAGGTCAGCCGCCAGACGGTGCGGCAGGCTCTGTCTCTCCTGGCCAAAGAAGGGCTGATCGAAAAGCGTCAGGGCAGCGGTTCCCACATTACCCGGCGGGAAACCGACACCTCCCCTCACCGTTCTGTGGCAGTAGTCACCACTTATATCAGCGACTATATTTTCCCCAGTATCCTTCGGGAAGTTGAGAATGTCCTTTCCCAGCACAATTGCACCCCTTCCCTTTTTGCCACCCAGAACCAGGTATCCAACGAGCGAAAGGTATTGCAGAACCTGCTGAACCTGCCGGTAGACGGAATTCTGGTGGAGGGAACCAAAACCGCGCTTCCCAACCCCAATCTGGATCTGTATCAGAAAATTATGGATAAAGGAATCCCCCTGGTGTTTATCCATGGCAACTACGCCCAGCTTCACGGTGCCCTGTCCGTGCTGGACGACAACTTCAGCGGCGGCAAACAGCTGACGGAATACCTTATCCGCAAAGGCCACACCCGGATCGCCGGCATCTTCAAATCCGACGACATCCAGGGCCCCGGCCGTTACGCCGGTTACACCGCCGCCCTGCGGGAAGCAAACATCCCCGTGGATGACCGTCTGGTATTCTGGTACAACACCGAATACAAAAGTACGATCCTCTCCCATACCCTGGCCGCTTCCCCTATCATCCAGCGGGACGCTCTGCCTACCTGCTCGGCAGTGGTCTGCTACAATGATGAAATTGCCAATCAGCTGATTGCTGCCCTGGTAAAAAACAAGATTGATGTTCCCAAGGAAGTATCTGTGGTCAGTTTTGATAACAGCCAATACAGCGAGCTGTCCCCCATCCCCATCACTTCTCTTTCTCACGGCGAGAAAAATGTGGGGCGTATCGCTGCGGAAAAGCTTCTCTCCCTTATGGACGGCGGCCTGTGCCAGTCGGAATTGGTGCCATGGACACTGGTGGAACGTGTCAGCGGCTGATATCTTACCTTTTATTATAATGTATATTCCAGCGGCGCGAAGCTCTCGCTTCGCGCCGTTTCCCTTGTTTTCCCCTTTATTCGACCCACGATTTCTTTTCCAAAAAATTTTTTGAAAAAAAGCGGGGTTTGAAGGAGGAAATTTGACCTCTGCGTCGTATACTGGTATAGTGCGATTTTCGGTTGAAAGGAGGCGGTACCTTGTGGCATTCCCCCAGCAGTTTCTGGACGAGCTGGTAAGCCGCAATGATATTGTGGATGTTGTCTCCTCCTATGTTACGCTTACCCGCAAAGGCGGCAACTACTTTGGTCTGTGCCCCTTCCACAATGAAAAGACGCCCTCCTTCTCCGTTTCGCCGGACAAGCAGATCTATCACTGCTTTGGCTGCAAACACGGCGGCGGCGTCATCAGCTTTATTATGGAGATCGAAAACCTCTCCTTTCCCGATGCGGTGCGGTTCCTGGCTAAGCGGGCCAACATGGAGGTACCCGACGACGGCGCCGACCGGGAGGCCTCCCGGCGGCGGCAGCGGATCCTGGAGCTGAACCGGGAGGCTGCCCGGTGGTTTTACCAGACCCTCTCCACCCCAGCAGGGGCCGCCGTGGCCGCCTACCTGGATAAGCGACAGATCACCCGAAAAACCGCTGTCAGCTTTGGTCTGGGAGCTGCCCCGGACAGCTGGGACAGCCTTCTCACCGCCATGATCCGCAAAGGCTACTCCAAAGAGGAGCTGCTGGCAGCAGGCCTGGTGGTGCAGAATAAGCAGGGCAGGCTCTATGACAAATTCCGCAACCGTCTTATGTTCCCCGTCATTGACGTGCGGGGGGACGTGGTCGCTTTCGGCGGCCGGGTGCTGGACAAGTCGGAGCCCAAGTATATGAACACCCAGGAGACCATCGTATACAGCAAGCGCCGCAATCTCTATGGCATTAACCTGGCGAAAAAAACCAAGCGGCCCAACATTATCCTCTGTGAGGGCAACATTGACGTCATTACCCTCCATCAGGCAGGCTTTGACAATGCGGTGGCTTCCATGGGCACCGCCCTCACCACCGAGCAGACCAGGATTCTCTCCCGCTACACCAAGGAGCTGGTCCTCTGCTACGATAACGACGGCGCCGGCAAGGCCGCCACGGAGAAGGCCATTGCCCTGCTGGAAAACAGCGAGTTTGCCGTCCGGGTCCTCCAGCTGCCCCGGCGGCTTCAGGACGGAGAATATGTCAAGCAGGACGTGGACGACTTTATCAAGTTCCACGGCGGTGCCGCCTTCGAGGCCATTCTCAACGGCAGTGAAAACCAGATGGATTTCCGCATGGACGCTGTTGCCGCCAAATATGATCTCAAGGACGACGAGCAGCGCATTGCCTATGCCGGTGAGGTCAGCCAGCTCATTGCCTCCCTGCCCAACGCAGTGGAGCGGGAAGTATACGCCGGCCGGGCGGCAGAGCGGGCCGGGATCTCCCGGGAGGCCATGCTCCTGGAGGTGAAGCGCTCCTACGGCAAGCGAAAAAATCAGGAACGGCGGGCTCTGCAAAAGGAAAACCAGAATATCGCCGCCCTGCACCAGCCCCGGGAGCGCTCCCTGCGCTATGACGATGTACGCTCGGCCATGGCGGAGGAGGGCGTGATCCGGCTGCTGTTTCTGGACAACTCCCTGGCGGACCGCTGCGGCAGTCTCAGCCCGGAGGACTTCAGCTCCCCACTTCTGGGCAGCTGCTATGAGGCCTTACTGGAGGCTCGGGCCCAAGGCAGATCGCCGTCCCCCACCGTGCTGGAGGAACGGTTCTCCCCGGAGGAAATGGGCCATCTTACCACCGTGCTGCAAAAGCCGGAATCCCTGGCGGCAGCAGAAAAATCTCTGCCGGATTACATACGCATCATACACGAATCAGCGGATAAGCGCCGCGGTGGGACCCAGGAGGATCCCCTGCTGGCCGCAGTGAATAAATTCAAAGAGATAAAGGGCTATGGAGGAAAGCAAAATGGCTAAGAAAAAGGACGAGATGAGCGTGGCCGCAGGCCAGAACAACGAGGTCAGGAAGGCCGAGGGCGATAAGAAATACGCCCGGCTGCCGGACAAGCTGGTAGCCACCCTGCCCGCCGCATCCATCCTTATGGCAAATGAGAAGGTTATGGACCTGTTTGCCCGGGGCAAGAAGCGGGGACGTCTGGATTCCGCAGAGATGGTGGACGTACTGGACGAAATTGATCTGGACAGCGAGCAGATGGAGAAGATTTACGACTCCCTGGAAGCCCTGTCCATCGAGATTGGCACTGAAGAGGACATTCTCCCTGAGCTGCCTGACGATATCGAGCCCCCCATGGAGGAGATTGCCGACATCGAGGAAGAGGAGCTGGTGGACCCCAACACCCTGGTGGACAGCTTCTCCATTGACGACCCTGTCCGGATGTACCTCAAGGAGATCGGCAAGGTACCCCTGCTGGCCCCCGACGAGGAGATCGAGCTGGCTCAGAAGATGAGCGCCGGGAACCTCGCCAAGGAGCAGCTGGCGGAAGCGGACAAGGACAGCCTTCCCGCCGAGGAGCTCCAGCAGCTCAAGGCTCTGGTGAAGGATGGGGAGAAGGCCAAGCAGAAGCTGGCAGAGGCCAACCTCCGTCTGGTGGTATCCATTGCCAAGCGGTACGTGGGCCGGGGCATGCTGTTCCTGGATCTGATTCAGGAGGGCAACCTGGGCCTGATCAAGGCAGTGGAGAAG
>JAGHHM010000007.1 GCA_017887695.1 Oscillospiraceae bacterium
ATTTCCGCTGTCAGAAGCCAGCCTTCCCCCATCTTTACCCCCATGCTGATGGTACCCTGAACCAGACTGATGGTGTGGGTAAACAAGGTAGGCGGAGCAAATCGTCCGTGGGCATTGATGGCAGCGATCATATCCCGCTCTTTCCCCAGCAGATACTGGTAGGCAATGCGGTAGGCCAACTGCACCTTCTTCTGCATACCGTAGAACTTGTGGTCCAGCAGGTTATTGTACACGCAGTACAGGCAGAAATCCAGAAGGCCAGGAATCACCACCTCAGCCCCCTCGTCCACCAGGAACTGCTCCAGATTGTTGTTGCCCAGGGGGGAGTATTTCACATAAATCTCCCCCACGATGCCCACCAGCACCTTGTCGGAACGCTCCACCGGCAGGGCGGCAAAGTCGTCCAGAATCCGCCGGTAGTTACGCTTCACCTGGCGGTAGTTGGCCTTGCCGCCTTCGGTCATCTCCCAGGCCAGCTGCTCTGTCCACTTGTCCGCCAGGGCCTGGGCGCTGCCCTTCTCCACCTCATAGGGCTTGGTCTGGTTCACCAAGGTCATGAGGAGGTCGCCGTAGAGCACGCCGTACATCATCCGCCGCACCAGAGGCAGTGTCAGCTGGAAGCCGGGGTGCTTTTCCAGTCCCGTCATACTCAGGGAAATCACCGGCACATAGCCGTAGCCCGCCTTCTCCAGAGCCTTACGGAGAAGATGGATGTAATTGGAGGCCCGGCAGCCGCCGCCGGTCTGGAACAGAATCAGCGCCACCTTCTCCGGGTCGTACTTCCCGCTCTGGATGGCGTCGATGAACTGGCCGATAACCAGGATGGCGGGGTAGCAGGTGTCGTTATGGACATATTTCAGCCCGGTCTCCGCAATGCGCGGGCCGCTGGTCTCCAGCAGCTCCACATGGTAGCCCACCTTCTCCATCACCTTGCCGATGATCTTGAAGTGCATGGGCAGCATATTGGGTACCAGGATGGTGTGGGTGCGCTTCATATCCTCGGTAAACACCCGGTATCCTTTGTTCTGATCCACGGTCATACCGCCGCGCCCCCTTTCTCCTCCAGGGCACCGATAAGACTCCGCAGCCGGATGGTTACCGCGCCCAGGTTGGTAATTTCGTCAATCTTGATCTGTGTATACAGCTTGTCGGACTCCTCCAGGATCCGCCGCACCTCGTCGGTGGTGATGGCGTCCACGCCGCAGCCAAAGCTCACCAGCTGCACCAGCTGGGTGTCCTTGTGCTCACAAGCATACCGGGCCGCCCGGTACAGCCGGGCGTGGTAGGTCCACTGGTTGAGGACGTGGACCGGAACAGGATCTGCCAGGTGGCAGACGCTGTCCTCACTGACCACCACAAACCCCAGGGAAGCTGCCAGCTTATCGATACCGTGGCCGATCTCCGGATCAATATGGTAGGGCCGGCCCGCCAGAATCATAATGGGCTTGCCGTGGGCTCTGGCCCAGGCCACTGCCTCTTCTCCCTTGCGGCGAACCTCCAGCATATGCTTCTCGTAGGCACCAAAGGCGTCATCCACCGCACGGCGGACCTCCTTTTTGGTGATGTCAGGAAACACCGGTGCAAGGCAGGCGGTCAGCTCCTTGGTCAGTTCCTTCCGGTCGTTGATGTTCAGGAAGGGATAGAGGAAGTTGGCATTCTGGAGGTCGTCCATATTCCCGTGGAGCAGCTCGGAGTAGTAGGCCACCACAGGGCAGTTATAGTGGTTGTCGCTCTCCTTCTCATCCACGTTGTAGGTGAGACAGGGATAGAAAATAGCGTCCACGCCTCGCTCCAGCAGCACTTCCATATGGCCGTGCATGATCTTAGCCGGGTAGCAGGCGGTATCCGAGGGAATGGAAAACTGGCCCTTCTCATAGATCCGCCGGGTGGACAGCCCCGACACCTCTACCCGGAAGCCAAGGCTCCGGAAAAAGGCGTGCCATAGAGGCAGCAGCTCATACATTCCCAGGGCCAGAGGCAGTCCAATGGTGCCCCGCACTGCCTCACCAGGCTCCAGGGCCATCAGATTGTCCCGCTTCCAGGCATAGAGGTTGGGCACCTCCTGATCCACCTTGATGCCCAGGCCCTTCTGGCACTGGTTGCCGGATATGTACTTCTTCCCGCCGCCAAAGCTGTTGATGGTCAAACGGCAGTGATTGGTGCAGCCCTGGCAGGTGGCAGCCTTGGCGGTGTGGACAAAGGTCTTGAGACCCTCCGCCGTAGTGATGGTGCTCTCTTTGAGATCCATGGCGTACAGCGCCGCGCCATAGGCTCCCATGAGGCCCGCGATGGCGGGGCGGATTACGCTTTTCCCCAGCTCCAGCTCAAAGGCCCGGAGCACCGCGTCGTTATAGAAGGTACCCCCCTGGACCACCACATGCTCCCCCAGCTCATCGGCGCTGCCGGCCCGGATGACCTTGTAGATGGCGTTTTTTACCACGCTGACGGAAAGGCCTGCGGAGATATCCTCCACCGTAGCTCCGTCCTTCTGAGACTGTTTAACAGAGGAGTTCATAAACACCGTGCAGCGGCTGCCCAGGTTCACCGGCGCCCTGCTATGGAGACCCTTCTCCGCAAATGTCGCCACGTCATAGCCCATGGAGCGGGCAAAGGTCTCAATAAAGGAGCCGCAGCCGGAAGAGCAGGCCTCGTTGAGCATAATGGAGTCGATGGCCCCGTTCTTGATCTTGAAGCACTTGATGTCCTGGCCGCCAATGTCCAGGATGAAGTCCACCTGGGGGCAGAAATACTTGGCGGCAGTATAGTGGGCGATGGTCTCCACCACACCCTTGTCCACGTTGAAGGCCGCCCGGATCAGCTCCTCCCCGTAGCCGGTGACGGCGCTGCCCCGGATGGTCACCCGGTCACCGCAGAGGCCATAAATGGCCTCCAGCTGCTCCTTGACGATCTGCACCGGGTTGCCCCGATTGGAGGCATAATATGTGTAGAGCAGCTTCTTGTCGCTGCTGAGAAGGGCCACCTTGGTGGTAGTGCTGCCGCAGTCGATACCCAACCAGGCATCTCCCTGATAGGTTTTGATATCCTGCTGAGCTACGTCGGCAGCGCTGTGGCGCTGCCGGAAGGCCTGATAATCCGCCTCCGTCTCAAAAAGGGGCGGCAGCAGGTTGGCCTCGGACCGGGTGGAGACGCTGTCCTGGATCTGCCGGCGCAGCTGCTCCATGGTGGAGCGCTCCCCGGCCCGGGCACCGTACAGCGCCGCGCCCATGGCCACAGCGAAGCGGCCGTACTCCGGGAATACCGCCTGGTCATCGGAGAGCTTCAGCGTCTCCTGGAACCGGCGGCGCAGCCCCTTGCAGTAGTAGAGGGGGCCACCCAGAAACAGCACTTTGCCGGTGATCTTCCGCCCCTGGGCAAGGCCGGCAATGGTCTGGTTCACCACCGCCTGGTAAATACTGGCGGCCACGTCTTCGTGGCGGGCTCCCTGGTTGAGCAGGGGCTGGATATCCGTTTTGGCGAACACGCCGCACCGGGAGGCAATAGGATAGAGCCGCTGGCTCCCCAGACTCAGCTCATCCAGTTCGTCCGCCGTTACATTCAGCAGCGTGGCCATCTGGTCGATAAACGCTCCGGTGCCGCCGGCACAGGAACCGTTCATCCGCTCGTCAATACCGCCGTCGAAAAAGATGATCTTGGCATCTTCTCCCCCCAGCTCAATGACCACAGAGGTATCCGGCTCCAGTTGCTTGACCACCTCGCCGGTGGCAAAAACCTCCTGGACAAAGGGTATGCCGGCTCCCTGGGCAAGGCCCAGTCCGGCAGAACCGGAGATAGCCGCCGTCAGCGGTCGGTCCCCCGCCAAAGGGGCTGCCTCCGCCAGTAGCTCCAGGGTCTTTTGCCGCACCTGGGAAAAATGCCGCTGATACTTTTCATAGATAATCTTTCCGTTTTCCACTAAAACCACCTTGGCCGTGGTGGAACCGATGTCGATTCCCAACGCCAAGGTGTTTTCCGCTTGCTGGTTCATATCTGTTCTTCGATCCCGCTGTTAGGATCGTATGGTCTCCTTTCTTTGCGAAAGCCGGACGCCCGGCTAAATTTCAAAACACGCCCATTTTCCACGCATTATATCATATTTTGCGGGAAATGTAGATAGGTAAATCATTAACAAATTGTTAAGAATTTGACGGATTGGCAAATATATACGGCGCTGTCGGAAGTCCTCCGGCAGCGCCGTATACAATTGCAAAGTGATATCTTGGCCAAGTCAATGTGTTCGGGCCCATCCTGCTGTGGCAGAATGTCCCCTTCTCAGGTCAAAGGACGGTAAGGCTCCACCCTGGGATTATAGTAGCGTCCCCTGTCCTCATCAGCTCGCTTCCAATGGATGGCCTTCACAGGGCAGCGGTGCAGACACCCCAGGCAGCGGACACACTGAGGCTTTGTCCAGGCAGGCTTGCCATCAGTCAGAGTAATGGCTCCACAGGGGCAAATCTCCTGGCAAAGGCCGCAGCCGATGCAGGCATCGGTCACCACAAAAGGCTTGGTGGAGCGGCCATGGGCATAGGCACTGTACGCAAGGGTGGTAACAACCCCCGGCGCCGCCCCCTGGCAGCGGTTATAGTCCCCCGTCCCCTTGGCACGGATCACCCGGCGGGCCTCATCAATATATTCCTCGGCCGCGTCCAGCTCCTTCTCAATCTCCTGGGGATCCGCCAGCTTACTCAGCGGGATATAGTTATCCACCATGGGGATGCCAAACTGAGCCGAGAGCGTAACTCCCTTACTCTTGAGCAGCTTGCCCATCTGGCCCGCAGCATCGCCTGTGGTTTTCCCGCAGGTCAGTACCAGATAGACATATTGGTCATGATACCCTGTCAGCCGAAGCTTCTCCAGGAAGAAACTGACTACGCTGGGCAGGCCATAATAATATGTGGGGGTCACAAAACCGATCCGCTTCTCCTGGCTGACATCAAACTGATAGTATCGGCTGCGGATGGCATCCCGCAAAAAAATCACATGGTCATCTGTGGCGGCAGCAATGCGTTCGGCCACATATTTGCTGTTGCCCGTAGCGGAAAAGTAAAAGATCATCTGGCGTCCCCTCTCAATATGATATTATTATCATACGCTTTTTCCTGGATTTTTTCCATAGAAAAAGGAAAATTTATGTCCTGGAAAAAGATTATGCATCCTCTCTTGCTATTTCTTGTGATTGATGCTATAATCTCCCAGCCTCTACCGGTAAAATCCCAAAAAAGTGTGGTGTGTATTCCCTATGGCGATGGAAAATGACCTGGGCCGTGATAATATCCGACAGCTGGTGTGGCGTATTGCCATCCCCAGCATGCTTGCCCAGTTTGTCAGTGTATTATACAGCATCGTGGATCGAATGTATATCGGCAATATTCCCGAAGTCGGGGACATTGCTCTGGCCGGCGTTGGCGTATGCGGCCCGGTGGTAACCATGGTGGGTTCCGTGGCCTTTCTAATCGGCGTAGGCGGAGCTCCTTTGATGAGCATTAGTCTTGGTGAAGGTAATGAGGAACGTGCCCGCCGCATCCTGGCCAACTGCTTTGTGATGCTTTTGGTTTCCGCCGTGGTGCTTACTGCTGTGGTGATCCCCTTGCGCCGCCCCATGCTTTATCTCTTCGGTGCCAGCGACGCCACCTACCCCTATGCCAATGCCTACTTCACTGTCTATATCAGCGGCACCATCTTTGCCCTGCTCTCCACGGGCCTGAGCCAGTTTATCCTGGCCCAGGGCTTTGCCAAGGTCAGTATGCGGCTGGTACTGCTGGGCGCTGCACTGAACATCGCTTTGGACCCGGTATTCATCTTCCTTCTGGATATGGGCGTTGCCGGCGGAGCCCTGGCCACCGTCCTTTCCCAAATGGCCAGCGCCGCCTATGGTCTCTTCTTCCTCTTTGGAAAGCGCACCCGGCTGCGCATCAGCTTTGGCGGATACAGCCTTCCCATTATGGGCCATGTACTGGCAATTGGCTTTACACCATTTATCATCATTGCCATTGACAATGTCATGATCATTGCCATGAACGCTATTCTTCAGCGCTACGGCGGAGCGGAACAGGGGGACATGCTGGTAACCTGCGCCACCATTGCACAGAGCTTCATGCTGGTGGTAACGATGCCTCTGGGCGGTATCTCCGGCGGTACCCAAAGTATCCTCGCCTTCAACTATGGTGCCCGGAACAAGCAGCGGGTCCTGGATGCCCAGAAGGAGATTGTCAAGCTCTGTGTGGGATACACCATACTTCTTTTCATCCTGGCACGGCTGGCAGGCCATCTGTTTGTCCGGCTGTTTACTCAGGATCCCGCCGTCAGTCAGTTGTCCCTCTGGGCCATCAGTACCTGTACTCTGGCCATCATCCCCCTGGGGGTACAATACGAAATTGTGGACGGCTTTACCGGCATGGGCCAGGTGCGCATCGCCTTCTCCCTGTCTGCTTTCCGTAAGCTGGTATATTTTATCGCTCTCTTTTTGATCCCGGTATTCTTTGAAGCCAAAATGGCCTTCTGGGCAGAGCCGGTATCTGACATCATCGCCCCTATTGTCAGCATTATTGTTTACCGACTGACCATTCACAAGGTTCTGGACCGGCACCCCGATCTGCCGTAACAGGCTGTCTGCAACACTTCAGGGCGGGCGGCGGCGCAAATGCTCCGCCGCCCGCCCTGTCCTTTTACCATTGCAGAGGGATCATCACACATCCCATAAATTCTCCGGATATTCTCCCCGGGCCGTCTTTTCCGCCAAGGCATTGACTACCGAGGGCTTATCCTCCCGATAGGTAACCCCATACCATTTGTCGTGGCTGGGCAGTACCTTTACCTGGGTATGGCCTTCCTGGACCATCTGACTGACCACCAGGGGCAGATATACCTCCCCCTTCTCCGGGTTGTTCGCCAAAATCTGATCCAGGAAATAGGGGAACCGGGCCTGAGCCTCCTCCATAAAGCTGCGCTGGAAACCCCAGAAATTCATGGATACCAGCGTTTCCCCCGGCAAACTGGTCCAGGTCTGGCCACCATCCAGTGTAAAGCGTGCATCCTTGCCATCCTTTTCAATCTGGGTACGTTCAATGACATCCTCCAGCACACCGTCAGTGCCTACCTGGCATACGCCCCGGGCCACGCTGCCATGCTCCGTCACCGTGTTGCCCAGCAAATATCCCGCCATAGCATAGTGATGCTCCTCCGGGGTATCCGGATGCTCCGAGAGGTAGCTGTAAATGGAACGGAACGCCTCAGGGCCATAATAGTCATCCGCATTGATCACTGCAAAGGGCCCTTCCACCAGGTCACGGGCTGCCAGCACCGCATGGGTCGTGCCCCAGGGCTTTTTCCGACCGGCAGGGACACAATAGCCTTCCGGCAGGTCATCCAGAGCCTGATAAGCGTACTGCACCTGGATCCCTTTAGCAATCCGGCTGCCCACCAGCTCCTTGAAGTCCGCCTCAATTTCTCTTTTGATCACAAAAATCACCGTCTCAAAGCCGGCCCGCCGGGCATCATATATGGAATAGTCAATGATGCTCTGGCCATGGCCGCCTACGGGATCCATTTGTTTCAGTCCGCCGTAGCGGCTGCCCATACCAGCAGCCAGCACAACCAGGACAGGTTTCTTCATGATGTTCTCCTCCATCATCATTCTCCGGGGCGTATGGCCCCTTGGGTTCAGCATAGCATACTCCCCCGGAAAAGTAAACGAAAGGAAGATTGCATTTTTTGTCTTTTTTTCTTAAGATTTTCAGTAGAACAGCAGGAAATATCTGTTTTAAAAAGCGGCGGTGCCCCTCTCCGGGCACCGCCGCCTGCATTATGTAATATTATCTCTTTTTCGCCCGCTCCAGCAGCGCCTGCAGGCTGTCCCGCAGGTGATTGAAGCTGATGGGAAGCTGGGAAACCGTCACATCCATCTTCCGCAGCTCATTGGTGAGATGGCCGGTAATGGTTTCAAAGGAGGTAAACAAGGTACCGAACTGATTGACCGTTCCCTCTACCTGCTCCTCCGTCTCCCGCAGGAGAACCTCCGCCTGGGCCTGGGCCTCTGCTACAATAGCCTCCGCACGGGCATTTGCCTTCGTAACAATCTCCTCTGCCTGGGCGTTTGCCTTTCCTACCGTCTCTTCCGCTTCCCGGTGAGCAGCCGCGATAACGCCTCGAGCCTCTTCGCCCGCTCTAGCCTCCGTCTCCTCAGAGCGGCGGTGGGCATCCAGCTCCAGCTGGGTGAGCCGCTCTTTCTCCCGGCGCAGGGCTTCGGCCTGCTCTTCCAGCTCCTGCACCCGGCGGGAAAGCTTCTCCTTCTCTCCGGTAAGAGTCCGGATCATGTCATCCTTCCGGGCCCCTTCCGCTTCCAGAGTTTCCTTAGCCTCAGTGACAGCATCACAGTCATTTTTCGTTTGGGTATACTGCAGGGTCATCTCTTCCAGCTGCTTCTCCAGGTCCTCTTTCTCCTGGGTACAACTGTCCAGAGACTGCCGTGCTTCCGCCTCGCTGTCCTGCAGACTCTTGACCTGGGCCTCCAGCTGAGCGGCCGCCTCTTCCGCTTCCTTGCGGGTACGTTCGATATATTCTGTCACATCCTGGCGGTTAAATCCCCCCAGGGCACTGCGAAAAATATGATTATCCATGTCTGTACCACCTTACTTCTGGTCTATGCTCCACTGTACCATAAAAAACGCCCGATGACAACTGATTTTTACTCTCTCAGACAAAACCAGCGCTGTCCACCGACTTTTTCCTATCTGACAGGTCAGATATAAGTGGCATGTAAAATCACTTTACAGTAAAAGGCACAGCAGAATCGGCAGGAACATGGCGGGAATATAATTCATCAGCTTCAAGTGCACAATGCCCAGCAAATCCAAGGACAATCCCAGCAGCAGCAAAGACCCCACTGTATTCATCTCCGCAATTACCGCGTCACCCAGATACGGCCCTGCCACCGAGGCAAGAAGGGTAATGGCCCCCTGATAGAGCAGTACCGGCACCGCCGAAAACAGCACGCCCAGTCCCATGGTAGAAGAGAAAATACAGGCACTGATGGTATCCATCACAGACTTGGCATACAGCGTGGCATGATCTCCCCGGAGGCCGCCATCCAGAGAACCCTTGATGGCCATCGTTCCGACGCAGAACAAAAGGGTAGCGGCCATGAACCCCTGGGCAAATCCTCCGTTTTCTCCCGCCCGGGAGAAGCGCCTCTCCAGAGCCTGACTGAGAGAACGGATTTTCCCATCCAGGTCCAGCCACTCCCCCAATATCGCTCCCAGTACCACCGACAAAATAGTCACCAGGGACTTACTGCCATCCAGAAGGCCAGTAGCGGCAATATAGATGGTACACAGCCCGATCCCTTTCATCACCATGTCGCTGAACCGCTCCGGCACCCCCTGGCGCAGCAGCCGGTGCACCAGCATACCAACACCGCCGCCAAGGAGGATGCCGGCCACATTGACCAGCGTTCCGGTAAGAATCACCTTTCTCCCTCCTCTCCCGGCAAAAGCCCTGCAATCAGGTCCATCACAATGGCGCCGCCCATCATCAAGCCTGCTACCGACGGCACCCAGGACACGCTGGCAGGCACGCTCCGCCGCCCCGGAGGGGGTGCTTCCAGCTGAGCGCAGGGCGCCGCCTCCTCCGGACTGTACACTACTTTGACATGGCGGATTCCCAGTCGTCCCAGCTCCCGGCGCATTACCCGCGCCAGGGGGCAGCCCTGGGTCTTGCTGAGATCTGTCACCTGAATCCGGGAAGGATCCAATTTATTGCCGGTACCCAAGGCAGACAAAATGGGAATATTCCGTTCTATGGCCTGGCAGATCAGATCCACCTTGCAGGACACCAGGTCAATGGCATCCGCAATATAATCATAGTCTCCGAAATACTGTTCCCGCTCCTCCCGGGTATAGCGGCCCACAATGGGATGGACGCAGCAATCCGGATTAATATCCAGGACGCGCCGGGCCAGCACCTCTGCCTTGGGGAGGCCCAAGGTGGACTCCAGAGCTCCCAGCTGGCGGTTGATATTGCTCTCTCCATACGCATCCTGATCGATCAGCGTCAGTTCTCCCACGCCGGAACGGGCCAAAGCTTCCACAGCATAACTCCCTACGCCACCCAGGCCTACTACGCACACATGGGAGGCAGCCAGACGCTCCACCGCCTCCCTGCCCAGCAACATCTCATTGCGTAAAAAACGTTCACTCATTTTTCCACCAGGCGGTCTGTCCGCCGGATCCTTTCCTATCTGTATCCTAAAAAACATACAGAACCGTTATTTTCCCCGCCATGGTAAAAGGGGCCGGCCTTGCCTGCGGCAAGGCCGGCCCCTTTCATTCTGGGGTTCCTTAAAATCAGCCGATCATAGCCATGCCGGCCTCGTTCATTTCTGCGGTGACGCTGTCAGTTATCGCCGTCTGCCACTCGGTATACGCGTTGCTGATCAGCGCGTTGTTGCTGGCATAATACCAGTAGGGAGTATCACCATAGCCCACAAAGTACATGATGTGCTGGCCGTAGGGGGTCTTCACGATACCGGTATCGCCGCTCTTACGGCCTGCCTCGTAGCACCAGTCCTCAAACTCAGACACCATGGCGCCCTTGGCCACATTCTCATAGAGGCCGCCTTCCGCAGCATTGCCATCCTGGGAATACTCCTTGGCCAGCTCTGCAAAGCCTTCCTCGGTGCCATCCCAGCTGTCCAGAATCTCCTCAGCCTTGGCCAGGACCATCTCATCGGTGGCTTCCTCACCTTCAGCCAGCTCCAGATTGTCCTCAGTGACCAGAATGTGCCGGACATTGTAATCCAAAGCAGTATCCTGCTTACGGTCATGGAACACAGCCACAAAGTAACGGCTGTAATCTGTATCCTCCAGCACCTCAGCGTCGCCGGCAGTCCGGGACCCATCAAAGAACCAGTCGCCATAGACATAGGTGGAGCTGTACGTCATCTCATCACTGCTGGTGTAGGTAGCACCGTACTCCTCTGCCAGAGCCTCCAGATCTCCGCCGTCCTCATAAGCGGCCATGATCTTCTCAGCAGTCTCCTTGGCAGCCTCCATAGCAGCAGTCTTCTCCTCCTCGGTAGGCTCAACCGTGTTGCCTTCCTCGTCGGTAGTACTCTCAACGCTGCCGGAGATGGACACATACTCACCGTCCACCAGATCGTAGCTGTTCTTATTTTCCTCGTAGTAGGTCTGAATTTCCTCATCAGTGAAGCTCAGGCTATCCTGGTAAGTAGTGGCGTACTTATTGGCCAGGATCTGATCCTTCAGATGCTCCTCAAAGACAGAGGCCGTCATAGTGGAGCCATAGACCACATTCAGATAGGACTTATAGCTGTAACCATACTCAGTGGCCTGGCTCTTCAGGTTCTCCACGGCACTGTTGAAGGTCTTCATATCCTCGTCGTCAAGGGTCATGTTCTCTTCCTCGGCCTTGGCCAGAACAGCATGGATAAACTTCATGTTGCTCACGGCCTGGTCCTTGAAATACTCGTCCCAAGTCATATCCTCGCTGTAATTCTGGCTCTTAAGAGACTTGGAAGTATCCAGTCCGAACAAGGAAGCATAGCTGCCGTAAGTGTTCAGGAAGCTCTGATAAGCGTCATGGTAATAGTAGCTCACATCAGCCACAGTATACTTCTCGCCGTCAATAGTCAGCGCGGTCTGATTGCGCTGAATAATGCCGGAGTTGTAAACCACCAGGAAAACCGCTACCACTACGAAAACGATAGCCAGGGTGGAATACAGGATCTTTGCCTTCTTTTCCGCAGCCTTCTGCTCCGCCGCCCGGGCAGCCTTGGGATCAATACCGCCGCCGGCGACAAATTCCTGCCGCTTTTTCTTCTCTCTGGATGCGCTCATTCGTGTTCATTCCTTCCGAAATTTTCTGCCGTTCCCACAAAAGGGAACCGCGTAAGCCGTTTTGTTCGCCAAGCGCCCTACGGCTGCTCAACAAACAGCATTATACTCGATTGTACCATATTTCGCAAGCAAAACTTACTTCCAGGCTGTAAATTATTTGTGAATCGGTTAACCTCTTTTATGGATCACCTCCCGGGTCTCGCACCCATGCCATATCATAGCTCCGGCATGCAAAGCCGCCGCGGAGCATAAACTCCGCGGCGGACAAGTGTATGGCTATAAAATCCAGGAATATGTTATCCCTCGTAAGTTTTGGCCACCCGACTCAGCCAATCCACTACCTTCAAGTGTTGCGGACAAGCCTGCTCACACTGGCGGCAGCTGACACAGGCGGATGCTTTCCCGCCACCGGCAGCCAGGCGCTGATACTCCTCCGTCTTTACCGGAAGTCCCTGACGCAGGGCCATCTGGTCGCTGTTAAAGAGGGCAAAATAGTCGGGAATGGGAATCTGCCGGGGGCAGCCGTCCACGCAGTAGCGGCAGGCAGTACACTCCACCGCCGGCAAGGCACTGAGGATCTCCGCCACCTGGGCCAAAGCTTCCTTTTCCGCCTCTGTCAGGGGGGTAAAATCCTTCATATAACCGGTGTTGTCCATCACCTGGGCCATATCGGACATACCGCTGAGGACCACCTCCACCTCCGGGAGGCTGGCTGCAAAGCGGATGGCCCAGGAGGCCGGGGACCAGTCAGGATGGATATCCCGCAGCAGCTTCTCCGCCTCCGCCGGCAGCTTGGCAAGCCGCCCGCCCTTCACGGGCTCCATAACCACCACTTTTTTTCCATGGCGCACCGCTGTTTCATAGCACTTACGGGACTGGATCCGCTCATCCTCCCAGTCCAGATAGTTGATCTGCAGCTGCACAAACTCCGTCTCCGGGTGTTCGGTCAGGATCCGATCCAGCACCTCCGCCTTATCATGGAAAGAAAATCCCAGATGGCGGAGCTTGCCCTCCGCCTTCTTGCCGCTGAGGAACGCAAAGGTATCCAGCCGCTTGGCAGTCTCATAGTTTTCCGTATTCAGGCAATGGAGGAGGTAGCGGTCAAAATAGGCTACACCGCACTTTTCCAGCTGCTCGTCAAATACCTTGGCCTGGTCCTCCGCCGTGCCCTTGTTCTTGAAATTGGCCAGAGGCATTTTATCCGCCAGAACGTACTTCTCCCGGGGATACCGGCTGGTCAGAATATCCTTTACCACCCGCTCGCTTTCCCCGCCGTGGTAGAAGTAGGCCGTATCCACATAGGTGAACCCCTGCTCCAAATACGCATCCATCATCGCCCGGGCCTGCTCCCGGTCCACCTGGGTCTGCTCCTTAGGGTCTGTCAACGGCAGACGCATCATGCCAAAGCCCAGCTTATACATTTCTTAATTCCTCCTGTTCCCAATTTATCTGTAAAGCTATTTTACTTTATTATTGTTTATAAATAAGATATTTTTTGCCTTTCCGGTCCACATTTCCATTTTTCCGTCAGTAAATCACAGTTGCTTTTTATATTCTAGCACACTTTTTCCAGGTGGACAAGAGGATAGCAATGCCCCGGAGAATCCTCCGGGGCATTGGATCGTATTTACTTCTTTTTGCGGCTGTACGGTGTGCCCTCCAGAGGCAGTGTATAGCGCCGCTTACCATCATAGCGATAGTAGGCGTCGGCAATGGCAGGGGCGGTGGGAATGGAGGTAATCTCCCCGATGCCGATGGCCCCGCAGGCCACGTCCAGCCCTGGCTTCTCCACCACGATAGCCTTGATCTCCGGCACTTGGTTGGCTTTGAACAGTCCCAAGGTACCAAACTTGGCAGTAGGCTTGCAGTCTACCAGAGGATACTCCTCCGTCAGGGCAAAGCCCATGGACATCACCACGCCGCCTTCGATCTGGCCTTCACAGGAAATGGGGTTCACTGCCTTGCCCACGTCGTGGGCCGCCACCATTTTCTCGATCTTTCCGTCCTCCCCCAGAATGCAGATCTGGGTGGCGTAGCCATAGGCCACATGGCTGACAGGGTTGGGAACATCCGCCCCCAGAGGGTCAGTCTTTGCCAGATATTCTCCCTTATACTCCGTGCCGTTGAGGTCTGCAAGGGTCTTGCCCTCCAGGGCCTTTTTCAGCTCCACGCAGGCCCGGCGGCACGCCTCGCCGGTAATGAGGGTCTGGCGAGAACCGGAGGTAGTACCGGAATCCGGTGCCTCAAAGGTATTGGATCGCTCATAGACAACGGCGTCCCGTGGCAGCGCCAGCTGGTCGCAGCACATCTGCACCAGCACTGTGCCCAGGCCCTGGCCGATGCAGGAGGCGCCAGCCTGGATATGAACCTTGCCTCCCTCCACCACCAGGCGGCAGCGGCCCCAGTCCGGCAGGCCCACGCCTACGCCGGCATTCTTCATGGCGCAGCCGATGCCCACATACTTGGCAGCATCGTAGTAGGGCTTTACCGCCTCCAGGGTCTCCACCAGGCCTGTCTCCGGCCCCACAATCTGGCCGTTGGGCAGCACCTCTCCGGGACGAATGGCATTGCGGTAGCGGATCTCCCAGGGGGTGATGCCCACCAGATCCGCCATCTCATTGAGCAGCGTTTCAATGGCAAAGCAGGTCTGGGTCACACCGAAGCCCCGGAAGGCCCCGGCAGGAGGATTGTTGGTATAATAGGCATAACCGTCAATCTGGAAATTTTCATAATGATAGGGACCCGAGGCGTGAGTACACGCACGCTCCAACACCGGCCCGCCCAGGGAGGCGTAAGCTCCGGTATCGGCAATGACGTTAGCCGCCACGCCCTGGATGATGCCGTTTTCATCGCAGCCGATGGCAAACTCCATCTCCATGGGATGGCGCTTGGGGTGGATCAGAATGCTCTCCGCCCGGCTGAGCTTGCACTTTACCGGCCGTTTGGTCAGATAGGCCACCAGAGCCGCCAGGTGCTGAACGGTAACGTCCTCCTTGCCGCCAAAGCCGCCGCCCACCAACATATTTTTGACCTTCACCTTTTCCGGCGGCAGGCCCAGCATAGGCGCTGTCTCATGCTGGGTATCGTAGGCTCCCTGGTCGGTAGACAGGATCATTACCCCGTCGCCGTCAGGAAAAGCTACCGCACACTCCGGCTCCAGGAAGGCATGCTCTGTATAAGGCGTATAAAACCGCCGGGTGATCACATGCTTGCTGCGGGCAATCGCCAGAGCAGCATTGCCTCGCTGGATGTGCTTGTGGGCCAGCAGGTTACCGCTGCGGTGGACCAAAGGTGCGTCATACGCCATGGCCTCCTGGGGAGAACGCACTGGTGTCAGCACCTCATACTCCACTTGGACCATCCGCTTGGCCTTCTCCAAAATCTCCTGGGTTTCTGCGGCCACAATACAGATTGCGTCGCCCAGGTAGTGTGTGGTGCCGCCCACTGGGATCATAGTATCCCAGTCCTTGACGATGTGGCCCACCTTGTTCTGGCCGGGGATATCCTCAGCGGTAAACACACCCACCACGCCCGGCAGGGTCAGAGCCTCCTCCTTGTGGATGGCCTTGACAATAGCCCGGGGATGAGCGCTGCGGACGGCAGAGGCGTAAATCATGCCATCCATATATACGTCGTCGGGGTACTGACCGTAGCCCTGGACCTTTTCCGCCACATCTACCCGGTGGACATGGGCGCCCAGCTTCCACTCCCGCTTTTCCGCATCGTCCGGCAAATGCCCCTCCCGGAGGATCCGTGCGGTGATCTTCACGCCTTCCACGATCTTCACATAGCCAGTACACCGGCAAATATTGTTGCGCAGGGCAAAACGGATTTCCTCCTCAGTAGGATCCGGATTTACGTCCAGCAGCCCCTTGGCCGCCATCACCATGCCGGGAATACAGAAGCCGCACTGCACCGCCCCTGCCTCGCCAAAGCCATAGGTATAGGCCGCCTTCTCAAAGTCGCTGAGGCCTTCTGCTGTAAGAACAGTTTTCCCGTCCAGCTTATCGGTAGTAAAAATACAGGCTCGGGTGGCCTTGCCGTCCACCAGGACGGTACAGGTGCCGCAGGCGCCTTCGCTGCAGCCGTCTTTCACAGAGGTGAGGCGCAGCTCATCCCGCAGAAAACGCAGCAGCTTCTGATTCTTCTCCGTTGTAACGGTCTTGCCGTTTACCACAAATGTCGCCATAGCACGTCTCCTTCTATCTCCAAGATACGCCTGTGCACACTGTTTGCTCTTTCGTTATTATAACTGAAAATTTGTTTGAGATCAACACAAATTTTTAGGATTATTCCTGTCAGAATAGGAAATGCCCCGGGGCGCCGGAACATGCCGGGGCGCCCCGGGGACTAAGCCGCTAGGGTGTTTGCGGTTCTGTGGGTTCTGTGACCGGCGGGATCACAGGCTCCGCAGGCGTATCTGTGCCGCCGGAGGGATCGCCGGTGTTGTCACCTGTATTGCCGCCGGGATCCGTGCCGGGATTGGTACCAGGATTCGTACCAGGATCCGTGGTATCCCCGGGGTTCCAGGGCCACCATTCAGGCCACTCAAAGCCATCGTCGCCAGGAACCAGTACATCGGGCGGCACTGTCTCCTCTGTATGGGTAGTACAAGTCCCCTGGATCTGATTATAGGTCAGATGGGCAGCATCGTCAGCGGCAGAAATCAGATTGCCTACGGTATAGGTTCCGTCCTCGTTGAGCTGGGGTGCACCACCATAAACGGTATCCAGGAACTCACGTCCCTGAACCAGCACCCGCGTCTCCCGGCACTCCTCAGGACAGAACTCATTGGCCAGCTTTCCGCTCTCTGTGCAGAACACCGCTTCCACATGGCAGGTACAGGTCTCCGTGGGTACGGCGCTCTCCTGCATCTCCACACTGATCACCCGGCTACCCCGGTAATCCTGGGAACAAAGGGCAGAGGGCTTGAGACCGCAGTCGGCACAAACCTGGACAGTGACGATGCCCGCCGGCTTATCCGGGAAGGACTTGTTCTCCAGGCCCTCGTGGACCTGCTCCATGACCAGCTTCCAGA
>JAGHHM010000116.1 GCA_017887695.1 Oscillospiraceae bacterium
CCGGTGGGCTTGTGGATCAGACGCACGGCGGAGGAGGTCTTGTTGACGTGCTGGCCGCCGGCGCCGGAGGAGCGGAAGACCTGCATCTCGATATCCTCGGGCCGGATCTCCACGCTGTTGTCATCCTCGATCTCCGGCATGACCTCTACCGCGGAGAAGGAGGTCTGCCGCCGGGCATTGGCGTCAAAGGGGGAGATACGCACCAGACGGTGGACGCCGTTTTCACTCTTGAGGAAGCCGTAGGCGTTTTCGCCTTCGATAGCAATGGTAGCGGATTTGAGGCCCGCCTCGTCGCCGTCCTCATAGTCCAGGGTCTTGCAGACAAAGTCGTGGCGCTCGGCCCAGCGGGTGTACATCCGGTAGAGCATCTGGCACCAGTCCTGGGCCTCGGTGCCGCCGGCGCCGGCGTGGAGGCTCAAAATGGCGTTGCTGGCGTCATATTCCCCGGTGAGCAGGGTGGCCAGCTGGGCCTCCTCCAGAGCGGATTCCAGCTTGGAATAGCCTTCCTCCCCCTCCGGCAGCAGGGAGGCGTCGTCCTCCTCCATAGCCATTTCCACCAGGGTGGTGAGATCTTCCCACTGGCTGACCAGCTTGGCATGGTGCTCCAGCTTGTTTTTCAGCTGTTTGGTCCGGCGCAGCACCTTCTGAGAGGCCTCCAGGTCGTTCCAGAAGTTGGCGTCGCCGGATTTCTCCTCCAGTTCCTCCATCTCCCGGCGGGCCCCCTCCAGATCCAGGGCCGCCGCCAGCTTGGTCAGCTGGGGCCCCAGGGCGCTGAGCTTCTGTTTATAGGTGTCATATTCAATGATGGGCATATGGATTCTCCATTCCAGTTAAATTCCAGTCTAATATTATATTATGCCACAAAGGATAGGGGGCTGTAAAGGGGGCGGGGAGAGGAAAATGCAAAAAATGGGACATTTTTTCCCGAAAAGGCGGCAGAAACGGGAGAGGAGGCGGCTTTTTGGCCGCCTCCTCAGAAAAGCAAGAGGAATATCCCGGGACAGCCCTTGTTCAGACAGAAGCGGGCAAGCCGCCTTGTTGTCAGCGCAGGGTCAGTTCAATGGCGGAGAGGATGGGGCCCTCCCCGGGGTGATAGGTGATGGTGACCTGGTCGCCGGTGCTGAGGATCACCGCCAGGGGCGCGTCGGCGGCGGCAATGGAATAGTAGGGGTCGTTGCCGATGAGCTGGATATAGTAGACGCTGTTGCCATCCTGGACGGCGGTGCGGATGTCGGCAATGGTGCCCTCTGCCACCTCGGTGCCAGAGAGACTGGCGTCGTCCTCAATGAGGCCGTTTTCCGCCAGCATATTAAGGTAGTTGCGCTCACATTCTGCCACCGTGTCGCCGGTGGCTACGATGTTGTACTGCTGGACGTTGACCATGGCGTACTTCTTTACCAGCTGGGCCGCGTCCTTCATGGCCATAAAGTAGGTGGGCTGACCACCGGTGTTGAGCAGCAGGGGGAAGGTAGCAGTGTAGCGCAGGTTTTGCAGCTCACCGTTGGCGCTGTCCATGGCGGAATACTCTGTGGCTCCGGCGCAGGAGTAGTATTTGGTCTCCTTGGTGCGCTGGTTGGAAAGAAGGAAGCCTACGTTGGACTGGTCGCCCCCCACGGAGGTGACGCCGGTGTAGACATACACGTCGTCATCGATGGCGATATAGTTGTAGCCCTCAGTGGTGACGGTGACATCCCGCTGGCCGAAGAGGGAGTTGAAAAAGCCGTTGTGGTACGTGCCGTAGTAGTCGTACTGGGCCATGATAAGCTCGGCGTTGTAGAGGTTATCCACCCAGGAGGGGATGTCGGCGGTGTCGTAATACTGGCACTTGCCGGTAATGGCGTTGACCAGCACGCCGCCGGCCACATCCGTGCCGCCGAAGAGACCGATGGTCTTGACGATCCGGGCGCAGACCCAGTAGGGGGTGCCCTCCTCGTTGACCTCCATCACCGGCTCGGCAAACATGTAGGTGGGATAGTTGAAGCGCAGGTGGCGGTAGAGGTTGCGGCCGAAGTGCTCGGCGGTGGTGTACTTGATGCCCTCCTCCAGTCGTACCAGCTCCACGTTCTGGGTGACCATGTCGATGACGATATAGGCGGGCAGGCCGTCGGAGCGGTTGGTAAACCACTTGATGAGGTCGGCGTAGCGCAGGGTGGCCAGGCGCACAGGACGGCCCTTGTAGTTGATCTGGGTGTAGTCCTCATTGACCTCAAACTGGCTGACCATGTCGCTGAGCTCACCCAGCTTCCGGTCGCCCAGCCGCTCGGCGGAGTCTTTGTCCAGCATGGGGATCTGGTCGAAGGAAATTTCATCCACATCGGCTACAAAATCGCCGGTTTCCAGGGGCAGCAGGGAGGAATAGGCGCTGGCCCGGAAAATGACGCTGCCCACCAGGG
Organism: Oscillospiraceae bacterium; assembly: GCA_017887695.1. GTDB lineage: Bacteria > Bacillota > Clostridia > Oscillospirales > Oscillospiraceae > Pelethomonas. Next base: position 2,394 of record JAGHHM010000116.1, read on the forward strand.
TGCCGATCAGGGCCACGGCAATCAGGGCCACGGCCAGAATGGCGGGAAGGGCACACTGCTTTTTCACAAATTTAAAGTAGTGCTTGGCCCCTTGACCCTGGAAGCCGGAGGTAAAGATAGCGCAGCCGCAGTACACCACGCACAGCAGCAGCACAAAGGCGTAGAAGTCGGGGGCCTGGGGGTTCAGGGCGGGCAGCTCCAGATAGAAGTAGATAAAGCCCACGATCAGGGTGACTGCCAGATTGATGAGTACCCGGGTGACGGGGCCGCCCACCGGCTTGCGGGGCTTCTGCTGCCGGGGAGGCCGCTGGGAGGGAGCGCCGCTGTTCCAGCCTTCCCACTGGAAGCCGCCGGCGTCAGTACCGGAAAATCCCATAGTGATATCTCCTTTTTATTGAAGTCGATCTCCGGCCTGCAACCGGACACATACACACGGTAAGACGGTCTGTCGTCTTGCTCCTATTCTAGCGTACCGGCGGCGCAATAGCAAGGCTATTTTCCCGAACGGTCAGCACAAGGGTGTCTCCCGCATGAAACTGCCCTGCCAGCAGGGCCTCGGCGGCGGGATCCTCCACCTGGCTGCGGATCAGGCGGCGGAGAGGCCGGGCGCCGTAGGCATTGTCCAGCCCCTTTTGGGCCAGCAGGGCTACCGCCGCCTCCTCCGCCTGGAAGGTAAGCCCCAGGGTCGCCATCCGCTCCCCGGTGGCGGCGAGCATCCGCCGGGCGATCTCACGGAGATCGGCTTCGGTGAGCTGGTGGAAGATCACGGTCTCGTCCACCCGGTTGAGGAATTCCGGCCGGAAGGTCCGTTTGAGCTCCTCTTCCACCGCCCGGCGGACATTGCCGTTGCCGCCCCTTTCCCCGGCAAAGCCCATGGGGCCCTTGCCGCCCACGATCTGCCGGGCTCCCACGTTGCTGGTCATGGCAATGATGGTGTTGCGGAAATCCACCTTCCGCCCGTGGCTGTCGGTAAGGCAGCCGTCCTCCATGATTTGCAGCAGCAGGTTCCAGACCTCCTGGTGAGCCTTCTCGATCTCGTCGAAGAGGACCAGAGAGTAGGGATGGCGGCGTACCTTCTCTGTCAGCTGTCCGCCGTCGTCGTGGCCCACATAGCCGGGAGGAGCCCCTACCAAGCGGCTGGCGGTGTGGCCCTCGGCGTACTCCGACATGTCGAAGCGGATGAGGGCGTCCTCCCGGCCGAATACCGCCTGGGCAAGGCTGCGGCAGACCTCAGTCTTGCCTACCCCGGTGGGGCCCAGGAGGAGAAAGCTGCCCACAGGGCGGTTTGGCTCCTTGAGGCCTACCCGGCTGCGGCGGATGGCCCGGGAGAGGCAGCTCACCGCCTCCTCCTGGCCCACCACCCGGCACCGGAGGGTTTCCTCCAGATGGAGAAGCCTCTGGGACTCATCCTCGGTAATGCGGCTGACAGGGATCCCGGTCCACTCGGCGGCCACAGCGGCAATGTCCTCCTCAGTCACCTGGCCGGCGGAGCCGCTGAGAAGGGAGCGCTCCTCCCGGAGCTGCCGGGCAAAATCCTCCTCCGCGTCTTTCAGAATGGCGGCCCGGCTGAAATCCTCCCGGGCGGCGGCGGCCTCCTTGTCCCGGCGGGCTCCTGCCAGCCGCTCCTCCAGCAGCCGCAGATCCGGCTCCGGCGCCTCCCGCTCCAGCCGTACCCGGCTGCAGGCCTCGTCCATGAGGTCAATGGCCTTGTCCGGCAAAAACCGCTCCGGCAGGTACCTGCGGCTCAGGGACACGGCGGCATGAATGGCCTCGTCGGTAATGGTCAGGCCGTGGTGGGCCTCGTATTTTTCCCGCAGGCCCTCCAGAATGGCCACCGCCGTCTCGGGAGAGGGCTCCTCCACCGTCACCGGCTGGAACCGCCGCTCCAGGGCGGCGTCCTTTTCAATGTGGCGGCGGTATTCGTCCAGAGTGGTGGCACCGATGACCCGGATTTCCGAGCGGCTGAGGGCGGGCTTGAGGAGATTGGCGGCATCCACCGCCCCCTCGGCGCTGCCGGCACCTACGATATTGTGGAGTTCGTCGATGAACAGCACCACGTTGCCCATCCGGCGCACCTCCTGGAGGGCGGTGCGCACCCGTTCCTCAAATTCCCCCCGATACTTGGTCCCCGCCAGCATGGAGGCAAGGTCGATGGAAAGGATGTTGAGGCCCAGCAGCTCTCCGGGCACATCCCCTGCGGCGATCCGCTGGGCCAGGCCCTCTACCACCGCCGTTTTGCCCACGCCGGGCTCACCAATGAGGACGGGGTTGTTCTTGGTCCGGCGGCTGAGGATACGGATGGTCCGGGCAATCTCTTTTTCCCGGCCCAGCACCGGGTCCAGCCGTCCCTCCCGGGCCAGGGCGCTGAGACTGCGGGTAAACTGCTCCAGGATCCGGGCCCGGGGGGCTTCCTGAAGTACCGGCGGCCTGGGCTGCTGGGCCTCCTTTTGAGGCTTTGTGCCGCTGCCCAAACGGCGGATGAGGGCGTTTTGCAGCTTACCGGGATCCGCTCCCGCCGCCCGGAGGGCCTGGGTGGCCATAGCGCCGCTTTCCCGGAGGATTCCCAGCAGCAGGTGCTCGGTGCCGATCCGTCCGCCGCCCCGGCGGGCAGATTCCCCGGCGGCGTTTTCAATGATCCGCCGGGCCCGGGGCGTAAAGCCCTGGGCAGGGGCAAGGCCGGGAGAGCCCACTCCCACCAGTTCCCGCAAAACGCTGCGGATCTTCTCCGGAGTGACCTCCTGCTCCTGGAGGCAGCCCCGGGCGGGGCCCCCCTCCTGGAGAATGCCAAGCAGCAGATGCTCGCTGCCGATGTAACCGTGGCCCAGCTGCCCGGCGGCCTCCCGGGCCAGCCGCAGGGCGCTGCGAGCCCCGGGGGTAAATTGATTGTCGCGCATATCGCCATCTCCTCCGTTTGTTTGCTGTCTCCTGGAGTATTCCCTTTAACGGAGGTTTTACACATTTCTGGCCTGGCTTCCGGATTTTGCCCTTGCAATTTCAAAACTTCATGCTACAATGAAGGTACCAATTTATAGGGAGGATACGATTCATGGCTCACAAGATTACTGATGCTTGCGTCAGCTGCGGTACCTGCGCTGAGAACTGCCCCGTTGAGGCCATTTCCCAGGGCGATACCCAGTATGTGATCGATGCTGACACCTGCGTGGATTGCGGCGCCTGCGCTGCCAACTGCCCCGTGGATGCCATCGTGGCTGAATAATCTGCATACAGCGGAAAAAGGCCGCTTCCTCAGGGAGCGGTACGTACCGGCGGAGGCGAAAAGCCCCCGCCGGTATTTTTTTGCCTTCCGCAGGGCTTCGGGTTGCCACAGCAGGGGAAATATGCTATACTATCAAAGATTGACAAGCGCTGGAATAAGCGCGAAAGGAGGCGGCGGCCATGGATATCGGAAAGGTGCATATTGCATCCAAGCTGGCACTGGCCCCTATGGCCGGGGTCACCGACGCGGCCTACCGGCAGATCTGCTCGGAGCTGGGGGCGGGGCTTACCTGCACGGAGCTGGTGAGCGCCAAGGCGTTGTGCTATCAGGATAAGAAAAGCCGTCAGCTTCTCATGCCCTTCCCTGGGGAGGGACCCTTTGCCGCCCAGATTTTTGGCAGCGACGTGACGTGCATGGCGGAGGCCGCCCAGATTGCCGCGGAGGTCAGCGGCGCTGATATCATCGACATCAATATGGGCTGTCCCGTGGGAAAAGTGGTGTCCAGCGGCGATGGCTCCGCCCTTATGAAGGACCCGGAGAAGGCCGCCCGCATTGCCGAGGCGGTGGTAAAGGCCAGCCCTGTGCCGGTGACGGTGAAGATGCGCCGGGGCTGGGACAAGGGCAGCATCAACGCCGTGGAGCTCTCCCGCCTCATGGAGCAGGTGGGTGTGTCCGCCGTGGCCATCCATGGCCGCACCCGGGTGCAGATGTACGGCGGGGTGGCGGACTGGTCCACCATCCGGGAGGTGAAGGAGGCGGTGTCCATTCCGGTCATCGCCAACGGCGACGTGTTTTCTCCGGAGGACGCAGTGCGGATCCTCCGGCAGACCGGGGCAGATATGGCCATGATCGGCCGGGGCTGCTTTGGCAACCCCTGGCTGTTCCAGCAGGCTGCCGCCGCCCTTGCGGGGGAGCCTGTACCGCAGCGGCCCCCGCTGGCCCAGCGGTGCGACACCGCCGTGCGTCAGATCGAGCTGGCGGCCCAATATAACTGTGAGAAGGTGGCGGTGCTTACCGCCCGGCGGCACTACGCCTGGTACCTCAAAGGGGTGCCCCATGCCGCCTATTATCGGGAGCAGATCGTCCGCATGGAGACCCTGGCGGACGTGTACCGTGTAACGGAAGGGATCAAGAGGGATCTGCATGACTGAACAGGAGCTGGTCCGAGCCGCGGCGGGCGGGGACACGGAGGCCTTTGAGCGGCTGGTGCGGACGTATGAAAACAAAATATACCACCTGGCCCTGCGGATGTGCGGCAGCGCCGACGAGGCGGCGGATATTGCCCAGGAGGCATTCCTGGCCGCCTGGCGGGGGCTTCCCTCCTTTCGGGGGGAGGCAGGGTTTGCCACCTGGCTCTATCGCCTGACCTCCAATGCCGCCATTGACTATCTCCGGCGGCAGAAGAAACAGCGGGGGGACATGTCCCTGGATGACGAGGAGCTGGGCCTGGACGCGGTGGACAGCGGTCCCAGCCCCCAGGAAACTGCGGAGGGCTCCGAGCTGCGCTCCGCCGTGGCGGCGGGACTCAATCAGCTCAGCGAGGGCCACCGTCAGGTGCTGGTTCTGCGGGAGATCCAGGGCCTGAGCTACGAGGAGATTGCCTCGGTGCTGGAACTGGATATCGGTACGGTGAAATCCAGGATTTCCCGAGCCAGATCTTCCCTTCGTAAAATTTTGCTGGAAAACGGGAACTTATCCGGCTATCTGCCGTCTAACCTAAAGTAACAAAAGTAACAGTGGGAAAGGAGGCCCTATCGTGCGGACATGTGAGGAATATGAGGCGCTGATCAGCGCCTTTATCGACGGGGCCCTGGACGATGACAGCCGTGGGGAGCTGATGGTCCATATGGCCCAGTGCCCGGCCTGTCAGGCCTATTTTGACGATCAGATCGCCATTCATGATGCCCTGGAGGGTATGGAGGCCCAGGCTCCAGCGGACTTTACCGCCCGGGTGATGGAGCAGGTGCGCCGGGAGGCCCGGCAGCCTGCGGCACCGGAAAAGGCGGAGAAAAAGACAGTAACGTTCCCCTACTGGCGGCGGTTTGCCGCCATGGCGGCCTGCTGTGCGGTGGTAGCCCTGGCGGGCTTCTGGGCTTTCGGCGGCCAGCCTGACACCGGGAACGTGGCGGCGGATACAGCGGTTATGGACACCGGCCGGAGCCTTACCGGCACAGAGGAGGCGGATGCCCCGCCGGCGGAGAACAACGCCAGCGGAGCTGCTGACGATGTGCAGGCGGACGCCCTGCCGGAAGGATCCGAGGATACCATCGCTCCTGCCTCTGACGAAGGCGGCGAGGTCACCGGCGGGGAGAACACCCTGCCTCCGGTGGTTTCCAGCAACAACAGCAGCCCGCAACAGGACCCTGCCGTTGGCCAGAATGCCTCTGTGGAAGGGGAGGAAGGGAAGTCTCCCGCCATGTATACCGCCAAGCAGAACGCTCCGGTGGTACTGACCACCGACAGCCAGGTGGCGGCGGACTGGGTGACGGAAACCCTGGGCCAGACCTGGGAGGCGGGCGCCAGCTATACTCTTACGGAGGAGCAGTTTAGCCAGGTAAAGGCGCTGCTGGCGGAAAACGGGGAGAACTTCACGGAACTGACGCCTGAGAATGGAACCGGAGCCCAGGACAGTCTGTCTGCCGGAGAGGAGAATGGCGACAGTAGCGAAGAGCAGGCCGCGGTGACCTATGTGCTTCAGGCCGCCCCCTGATGGGGAAGATTGGAAGATTGGAAATGAAAAGCGCCCGCTGTGGAATTCCACAGCGGGCGCTGATTTTTTTGATAATGGTATTTTGGCCGGGCCTATCAGCAGGTGGCGCCGCCCTTCATATGCTTCTGGGCGCTGAGGTTCTCGCTCTTGCGGGTAAGGAGGTCATCGCTGAGGAGCTGCTGCTCCACGTTCTCAAAGCCCAGACGGGCAATGGTGTCGGAGAAGCGCTCGCCGGTGATGCCCTGCTCACGGAAGAGGAGGATGGCCTTCTCCACCAGGCTGAGGACTTCCTCCTCGGAGGTGAAAATACGGCTGAGGGGCTTGCCGTGGGCCACGCTCTTGCCCCAGCGGCCGCCCAGGTATACCCGGTAGCCGTCCATGTACTGGTCAGTGACATGGAAGGGGCACTTGGCCACGCAGCGGCCGCAGTGGTTGCAGACGGTGGGATCGATCTGGATCTTGCCGTCCACCATCTTGGCCACATGGATGGGGCAGGTCTTCTCTACCTGGCAGACCTTGCAGCCCTTGCACTTATCCAGCTCTACCACGGGTACCCGCTGACCCACGATGCCCAGGTCGTTGAGGTCGGGCTTGACGCAGTTGTTGGGGCAGCCGCCCACGGCGATCTTGAACTTGTGGGGCAGCTTCACCTCGTGATAGCCCACATAATAGAGGTTGTGAATCTTCTCAGAGAGGGCAAAGGTGTCGATAAGGCCGTACTGGCAGGTGGTACCCTTGCAGGACACCACGGGACGGACCTTGGAGCCGGTGCCGCCGGTCTGGAGGCCGTACTGGGCCAGATACTCCCGGAGAGGCTCAATGTTGTCGAAGGGGACGCCCTGGATCTCCAGGGTCAGCCGGGTGGTCATGGTGACCTCGCCGGAGCCGAACTTCCGGGCGGCCTCGGCAATGGCAATGTGCTGGTCAGAGGTGATCTTGCCGTTGATCGTGATAACCCGGACATTGAAGATATCCTGGCTGCGCTTGTCCCACAGGCAGCCCAGAGCCTTCACCCGGGCGATCTCCTCGGCGGGCAGGGCGGCAGAAGCCCGGGGCACATGGACGTCGTTCATGGTCAGGCCCCCTTCCAGAGCCCACACGTTGGTGTAGCCGCCGGCACGGAGCCGGGTCTGGAGGAAGTAGCTGCGCTTGCCTCTGGCACACACCAGCAGGCAGGCCTCGTCCTTCTCCACGCCGGGGATGGCGTTTTCCGCCTTGCCCAGCTCCACAAACAGGGCGCCGGGGACGGCGGGAGCGGGGGATACGTCGATGACCCGGAAGCCCTTGGCCTTACCCGCCAGGTACTCGGCGGGGGTCATGGACTTCAGCAGGCCCTCCCGCTTGTTCTCCAGCACATGGACCGCCTGGACGAAGGGGTGGATGGCGGTGGAGAAGGGGGGCGCGTAGCTGAGATCCAGGTTATCGAGATCGGAGAGGGTGGCCTTCATGGCAATGGCGGTGACCGCCACATCCGCCATCTTGTCCACCGCGCCGGGGCCGATGATCTGGGCGCCCAGCAGGCGGCCGGTGGCGTTGTCGGCGATAAGCTTGGTGATGAAGAAGGCGGCGTCCTCATAGTAGTGGGCCTTGTCGTCGGTGGCGGCCACGGCGGTGATCACGTCGTAACCCTCGGCAACGGCCTGGGCCTCGGTGAGGCCGGTGCGGGCGCAGTTGACGCCGGGGAGCTTGGCCACGCCGGTACCCAGCACGCCGGGATGATGGGCGTCCCGGCCGGAGAGGGCCTGAGCCAGGGTGCGGCCCATGTAGTTGGCGGTAGAGCCCATGGGGGACCAGGCGGGCTTTCCGGTGATGCGGTTGTGGACCATGGCGCAGTCGCCGGCGGCGTAAATGTCGGGCAGGTTGGTGCGGCCCTGGTCGTCGGTGAGGATGGTGCCCTTCACCATGTCGATGCCGGTGTCGCTGAGGAAGGCGGTGTTGGGACGGATGCCTGCGGAGAGGATCACAACATCGGCGGGAAGCAGGCCTGCGCCGGTCTTGACGCCGGTGACGGTCTGGCCGCCCTCCAGGCCCTCCACCATCACGGAGGTCAGCACCTGGACGCCCTGCTTCTGGAGGTGGCGGCGAAGATACAGCGCCATCTCAGGATCAAAAATGTTGGGCAGCAGCTGAGGGGCCAGGTCCACCACGGTAACGGAAAGACCCTTGTCCTTCAGGTTTTCGGCCATCTCCAGACCGATGAAGCCGCCGCCCACCACCACGGCCCGCTTGGCCTGGCGGCTGTCCACATAGGCGCGGATGTTCTGGGCGTCGTCGGGGGTGCGGACGGTGAACACGCCGGGCAGGTCCACGCCGGGCACCGGCGGCGCCGCGGGGGAAGCGCCCACGGCGATGACGCAGGCGTCATAGGTGTAGGTCTCCTCCTGGCCGGTGGCCAGGTTCTTGGCCACGGCGGTGCGGCCCTGGGGATCCAGAGAGGTGACCTCACGGCCGGTGAGCACTTCCACACCGGTAAGGGCGCTGTACTTGGCGGGGGTATTGACGATCAGCTCGTCCCGGCTTTCGATCATGCCGCCCACATAGTAGGGCAGGCCGCAGCCGGCGTAGGAAATGTCCTGGGTTTTGTTCAGGACAGTGACATGGGCGCCGCGGTTGAGCCGCTTGAACTTGGCCGCGACCTTTGTGCCGGTGGCCACGCCGCCGATGACCAGCAGATGCATAGAGATCGTCCTCCTCAATTTATATTTTACAGCCTGTTTCTATTTGTTCCATTATAAGCATTATATCGCCTGCGGGAGGACCTTTCAATCAATAATTTCCAATAGAACCATTGGTTTTTCTTTGGATTTCTCCTGGAGGGAGGAATTTTTTCTTGCCTGCCGGGTGGCGATGCTCTATAATAGCATTCAGAAATGCCCTGGGCGGGCCGGGAGGAGAGGTGCGGGATGCTGGATTTTCGCTATGATACGTTTCTGGATCTGTGCGAGACTCTCAACTATTCCCGGACAGCGGAGAATCTGAGCCTTTCCCAGCCTACGGTTACCCAGCATATCCAGCACCTGGAGCGCCATTACGGAACAGACCTTTTCCAGTACCGCAGCAAGCGGCTGTATCTGACGGAGAAGGGAGAGGAGCTTTGCCGCGAGGTGCGGCAGATCCGTGGGATGATCCGCCGGGCGGAACGCCGGATGGCGGCGCCGCCGGGCCGTCAGGTGATGCGGGTGGGAGCCACCAAGACCATCGGGGAGTTTGTGCTGCCCGCTGTGGTGGACGCCTATCTGAGACAGAACCCGGATACAGACATGGACCTCTATGTGGACAATACCCGTGCCCTGTTGGGGCGGCTCAACGCAGGCGTGCTGGATTTTGCCTATCTGGAGGGCTTTTTTGACAAAGGAGCCTATGCCCACCGGCTGCTGCGGCGGGAGACCTTTCTGGGAGTATGTGCCCCGGATTCCCCGCTGGCGCTGCGGCACCTGGAGCTGGAGGACCTGCTGGGGGAACGGCTGGTGATCCGGGAGAACGGTTCCGGTACCCGGGAGATTCTGGAGAAAATGCTCCAGCAGTTTTCCTATGGGGTGAGCAGCTTCCGCCATGTCAGCCAGATCAGCAGCTTTACCGCCATTAAGTCTCTGGTGGCTGCCGGGGAGGGAATTACCTTCCTCTACCGGCCGGCGGCTGAAAAGGAGCTGGGGGAGGGAACGCTGGTACCTTTGGATATTGAGGGCTTTCCCCTGCTGCGGGAGTTTAATTTTGTTATGCCCGAGGGGATCGCGCCGGAGGAGCGCTATCTGTCTTTCCACAGCTTCTGCAAGGACTTTCTGGCAGGGGCTGGGGATGAACCGGGAAAAAACCGGAAAGAATAGAGACACAGCATGGATACCACGATACCACAGGAGAACACACATGGATAGACAACACCCTTTTACCACAACCGAGGAGGAGCGTTCCCGGCGGCGGGCCCAACGGATTGCGGCCAGGAAGGCCCGTGAGCGGAAACGGCGCCGCCGGATGCTCAAGCGGCTGGTACCGGTGGCCTGCCTGGCGCTGGTGCTGCTCTCCGGTGTTTTTGTACTGAAAAAGCTGGATGGAGGCCAGGGAGATGCCAAGGCCAGCGACCTTCAGGGAGAAAACGGCCAGCCGGCGGAGCTGAGCGGGGAGAGTGTGCTGGAGGCCATGCTGCCCCAGCCGGAGCTGGATCCCCTGCCGGTGCCGGAACCCACGATCTACTCCGCTGAGATTACGGCGGATACAAAAACCCTGGGGACGGAGATCAACAGCGAGTATGCGGTAGTGGTGGATGCGGCCAATCAAACCATCCTGGCGGAGAAGAATGCGGATGCTGTCATCAACCCCGCCTCCATGACCAAGGTGCTTACGGTGCTGGTGGCTTCAGAGCATCTCAAGAGCCAGGAAAGTCTGAAGGACACGGTGACCATTGATTTTTCCATCACGGATTACTGCTATGTCAATGATTGCAGCGTGGTGGGCTTCCTGGTGGATGAAGAGGTGACGGTGAAAGATTTGTTCTACGGCACCATCCTTCCCTCCGGGGCGGACGCGGCTGTGGGCCTTGCCAATTACATTGCCGGTTCTCAGGAGGCCTTTGTGGAGCTGATGAATGAGAAGCTGGAGGAGCTGGGTCTTTCCGATACTGCCCATTTTACCAACTGTGTGGGGCTTTATGATGAGAATCACTACTGCACGGTGTACGACATGGCCATGATCCTGAAGGCGGCTATGGATGACCCTCTGTGCCGGGAGGTTATTTCCACCAAGGTCCACTATACGGAGCCATCCAACCTCCATCCGGAGGGAATGGTGCTTTCCAACTGGTTCATGCGCCGCATCGAGGACAAGGACAGCGGGGCGGCCACCGTTCTGGGCGGCAAGACGGGGTATGTGAACGAGTCGGGCAACTGCGCCGCCAGCTGTGCTGAGGACGGGGCGGGAAACCTGTACATCTGCGTTACCGGCAAGGCCGGCAGCAGCAGCCTGTGTATGGCGGACCACGTGGCGCTGTATACCAGCTATGTAAAATAATAGGCAGCGACCACCGGGAAGCGGAATAGAAAAAGAGGGACACGACGCCGTCGTGTCCCTCTTTTTTGGAACATGGAAACAGTATAGATGCTGCATCTTCCGGGACTGCACCCAAAACCAAATCGAAGAGAAGCGCAGCGGGTTGGATTTGGAAAGGAGGAGCAGCAAAATGAGCCCGCTCTGACGTATAAAATAAGTCGGAGCAAGCGCCATGACGCTTGCTCCGACGTGGAGCAGGGTACGGGAATCGAACCCGCCTCCTCGGCTTGGGAAGCCGATGTACTACCGATGTACTAACCCTGCGAACGATGGCTATTATACCAGACTTCTCCATTGATTGCAAGGCGAAAATTCCCGATCCAGGAATTTGTTTTGCTGCTGCCTCATATCCTTGTACCACGAAACTGCGGACAATACGGAAAAGGAAGGTCTTGCCCTATGAAAAAACTGCGATCGTTCCTGCTGGCGCTGTTGGTGCTGGTGTCCCTGGCCGCGCCCGCCGCTGCGGAGGAGCTGGCGGTGGACGCCCAGGCCTGCCTGTTGATGGAAAAGACCACCGGGGAGGTGCTTTATGCCGTCAACGAGCATGAGCAGCTGGAGCCTGCCAGCGTCACCAAGATCATGACGCTGCTGCTGGTGATGGAGGCCATTGACAGCGGGAGCCTCCACTATGACGACATGGTCACCGCCTCTGCCTATGCCTGCTCCATGGGAGGCTCCCAGATCTGGCTGAAGGAAAACGAGCAGATGACGGTGGGGGAGATGCTCAAGGCGGTGTGTGTGGCCTCCGCTAACGACGCATCTGTGGCTTTGGCGGAGCATATTGCCGGCAGCGCCGAGGCCTTTGTGGAAAAGATGAACCAGCGGGCGGCGGAGCTGGGGATGGAAGATACCCACTTTGTCAACCCCACGGGACTTCCCGCCGAGGGCCATGTGACCTCCGCCTATGACATTGCCCTGATGAGCCGGGAGCTAATACTGCACCACCCGGATATCCGCCGTTTTACCACCATCTGGATGGATACCCTCCGGGACGGGGAATTCGGCCTGAGCAATACCAACAAGCTCATTCGCTACTACGAGGGGGCTACGGGCCTGAAGACCGGCAGCACCGACAGCGCCCTCTACTGCCTCTCCGCCACGGCGGAGCGGGAGGGCATGGAGCTCATTGCGGTGATCCTGAAATCCCCCACCTCTACCCAGCGCTTTGAAAGCGCCAAGGTGCTGCTCAATTACGGCTTTGCGGCCTATGACCTGGCCGAGGTGGAGCCGGAGGAACCTCTTACGGCCATCCCGGTTCGCCTGGGAACGGCGGCGTCTGTGACCGTGGAGATGGAAGGGGAGGAGAAGCTCCTGGTCACCAAGGACAAGATAGGTACCATGGAGGTCCAGACACAGCTGGAAACGGAGCTGGCGGCCCCGGTGGAAAAGGGGCAGCAGGTGGGTACTTTGACGGTGACCTCCGGCGAGGAAATACTGGCGCAGTTGCCTTTGGTGGCTGGGGAAACCGTGGAGCGGCTGAGCTATGGACAGATTTTCCTCCGCTGTCTGCGTATGGCGTTCCTGGGCGGCTGACAGGCCCCTTTTTGCGCCGAGCGACGGGTTTTGCCTTGCCTGTAAAGCGGCTTTGTGCTATACTGATTCTGAGCGGTAATCACAGCTTCCAAGTACAAATGAGGAGGATACATATATGTTGACGGTTGATTTCAGCAACGCTCCCGTACAGGTGGAGGAGTATGCCCAGGGCCTGGCCCAGGCCAATACCTGGCTCCAGGAGGCCACCGGTAAGGGCAACGACTTTGTGGGCTGGGTGAACCTGCCCCGGGACTATGACAAGGAGGAGTATGCCCGCATCAAGGCTGCTGCCAAGAAGATCCAGTCTGACAGCAAAGCCCTGGTGGTGGTGGGTATCGGCGGGTCCTATCTGGGCGCCCGCAGCGCCATTGAGCTGATCTGCTCCAACAACTACAACCTGAAAAAGAAGGATACCCCCAATATCTACTTTGCGGGCAACGGCCTTTCCGGCGACGCCCTCCAGGAGGTCATCGACCTCATCGGCGATGATGATTTCTCTGTGAACGTCATCTCCAAGTCTGGCACCACCACGGAGCCTGCGGTGGCCTTCCGGTTCTTCAAGGAGCTGCTGGAGAAGAAGTACGGCAAGGCCGGCGCCGCCGGACGGATCTATGCCACCACCGACAAGGCCCGGGGGGCCCTCAAGTCCCTGGCCGATGCCGAGGGCTACGAGACCTTCGTGGTGCCTGACGATGTGGGCGGCCGGTACAGCGTCCTCACCGCCGTGGGCCTGCTGCCCATCGCTGTGGCCGGTGTGGATCTGGACGAGGTGATGCGGGGCGCTGCCGATATGATGGAGACCTGCCGGAAGGCGGACCTGGGGGAGAACCCTGCTTGGCAGTATGCCGCCGCCCGCAGCAGCCTCTATGCCCAGGGCAAGAAGATCGAGATCCTGGCGGGCTATGAGCCACGGTTCCGCTTCTTTGCCGAGTGGTGGAAGCAGCTCTACGGCGAGAGCGAGGGCAAGGAGAACAAGGGCCTGTTCCCCGCCAGCGTGGAGTTCACTGCGGATCTTCACTCTATGGGCCAGTATATCCAGCAGGGTGAGCGCCATATGTTTGAGACGGTGGTGCGTTTTGGCCCCAGCGCCTGCGAGCTGCGGGTGCCCCGGGACGAGGCCGACGGCGACGGGCTGAACTTCCTGGCTGGCAAGGATATGGACTTTATCGCCACCCAGGCCATGGACGGTACCCTCCTGGCCCATGTGGAGGGCGGTGTGCCCAACCTGATCATCCGGGCCGGAAAGATCAACGCCTATACCTACGGCGAGCTGGTGTACTTCTTTGAGTATGCCTGCGGCCTGAGCGGCTATCTCCTGGGGGTGAACCCCTTCGATCAGCCCGGTGTGGAGGCCTACAAGAAGAATATGTTTGCCCTTTTGAACAAGCCTGGCTATGAGGAGATGGGCGCGGCCCTGCGGGCCAAGCTGGGCCGGTAAGGGAAATCATTGCTGGGCGGCAGACCGGGTTTGCCCCGGTTCGCCCTGTCAGCGGCGTACCAGCGCCCCGCCTTCCGGAAGGCGGGGCGCTTTCCGTCTATTTAACGCATTTTTTTCAAAAAGTAATTTTTCCCGTTGTGTTTCTGGCCGGGGTGTGGTATGCTGTATCTATCAATAATTAAGTCTCCCACCCAATCGTATAAAGGAGTGATTTCTTATGGTTAGACTGATTATGAGCGGCTCCGGTGAGGGCAAGACCAAGCAGCTGTTGGAGCTGATGAACGGTGCCGCCGAGACGGAGGCCGGATGCATGGTGTGCATCGAGCCTACCCGCAACATGAGCTTTAATCTGCGCCACCAGACCCGTCTGGTAGATGCCTCGGAATTCAACATCGACAGCTTCCAGACGCTGCGGGGCTTTATCTGCGGTCTGTATGCGGGCAATTACGATATTTCCCATATTTTTATTGATAACCTCTGCAAGGTAGCGCACAGCAGCGACCAGCGGGAGGTAGATGAGTTCCTGGCCTGGCTGGATACCTTCAGCTCCCCCATCGGCCTGAAGAACACCATCACCATCAGCGCTGATCCCGATACCGCTACCGATACTATGCGGCGGTTTATGTAACATTTTATCCTGCCTTACAGGAAGCGGCCCGGCGCGCACAGACGCGCCGGGCCGCCGACTTTTGCGGTGGATTGACAAACAGAAATTCCACGCATATAATGTGGAAAAACAGAGAAACCGGAGGGCCGCGGCGCTGTGGCAGGCTGCCGGGGAAGAAGGGAGGCTGCAGTATGTATCAGATCGTCAGGATCACCGATAAGGAGGGCGTGGCCAAGGCAAGCCCGGAGGACAGAGAGAATCTGGGATGCATCGGCGAGGCGAAAATGGAGGATGGCTGTGTCCTGCTCCACTGCCGGTATGACCGGCGGGGGGATCCCTGTGACCGGTACATCCGCACCAGCCTGGTTCAGTCCTGGAAGAAGGACAAGGAAACCGGGCGGATCGTGGTGGAAACCATGAACAGCATCTATCAGATGGACCCGGTAAAGGTCAATTAAGCAGATCGGAAAAAAAGGCCCGGAACCTCCCTGGGGGAGGCTCCGGGCCTTTTGCCATACTGTGTCAGATTCCCGTTCCGGCGCCGGAACAGGCGTCAGCTGAGGGTATACCGGGTAACGCCGAAGAGGCGGGCCAGCTGCAGCTTTGCCGCCAGGCTTTCCTCGCTCTGGTACCAGAGGGTGGCGGACTGATAGCTGTTGGGCTTGTAGATGCAGTAGGCGCTTTCATAGCGGGTGGAATAGTAGGTATGGACGCCGCTGCCGGAGAGGATTTTCTCCACCTCCTGGGCCGACAGGGTGTCGGTGGACACGATGCGGCCGTTGGACGTAATGGTGCGCACGCCGCCGCCGGTAAGACAAAGGACAGCCCGGCTCATGTCAGTGCCGCTGCTTTTGTGTTTGCGCAGCTGGGCGTACAGCTCAGCAATGGGCTCCAGGGGAGTGGTGGGCAGCTCGTCGTCCTCGTTGGCCGCCGGAGTGTCCACGGTGATTTTGGTGTTGCTGCCGGCGGAGGCCAGGCGGCTGGAGTTGGCATAGAGCCGGTCGTAGAGCCGTACCAGCATGGCGGCTGCCTGCTCCCGGGTGGCGGTTGCGTCGGGGGCAAATTTCCCGCCGTTTACACCCTCCACAATACCCATGTCATAAGCGAGGGTAATGAAACCCTTGTTGGTGGTCACATCGGGAAAGGGGCAGGGATAGCTGCTGGCGGTGCCGGCCAGGGAGGCGTAGCCCAGGCTTCGCACGATCATCACCGCCATCTCCTCCCGGGTGATGTTGTCTGTGGGATGGAAGGCGCCGCTGGTGGCGGCAAAGGCGCCGTTGGCCCGGGCGGTCTCCACGGCGGTATAGAACCACCGGTTGGCGGTTACGTCGGTGAAGCTGGCCTTGGCGGGAGTGACCTCCTCCCAGCCAAACAGCCGTACCAGAGCGGTGACAAAGGCGGCCTTGGTAATGGGCTGGCCCCGGCCGAATTTGCCGTTGCCCACGCCCTGGAACAGACCCAGAGCGGTGGCTTTGTTGACGCTGGCCTCAGACCAGTGCCCGCTGGGAATGTCGGAATAGCCTGCCGCAGCCCGGGCGGGGGCGGCCAGGCCCAGGCACAGCGTCAGGGCCAGTGCCAGGGATATAAATTTTATTTTCATTTGAATGGGACCTCATCTTTCGTGGATTGACGGTTTTACCGGGGGTATTGTAGCAGATTTCTGCTCTTTCGTCAAATCGGAGGGCCGGCGGGCCTTGTTTTGCGCAGAAAACGTGGGATTTTTTCCTTTACGGGCGGGGGTTTATTTGCTATAATAATATGGTTATTTTGGGGTAATATGCCCGTTAAGGGGCGCTGTGGCCTGTGTCGGCACCCGGGCGGGAAAGGAGGGGATACCCTTGCGATATGACAGATGGACCGGCGGCAGTTACGACGCGGAAGCAGTGGACCGGCTGCGCGCGGCGGGGTATCCTGCGCTGCTTTCCGCCGTACTGGCCTCCCGCGGGGCCGCGGCGCCGGAGGAAATCGTGCCTATCCTGGAGCGGGAACGGCAGCTGAGCTATTCGCCGATGCTGATGCGGGATATGGACAAGGCGGTCTCCCGAATCAGCCAGGCCCTGAGCCGGGGAGAGAAGATCGCGGTATTTGGCGATTACGACGTGGACGGCATCACCGCCACGGTGCTGGTGGTGGATTACCTGCGCCGCCGGGGGGCGGACTGTGAGTTTTATATCCCCCGCCGGATCGAAGAGGGCTATGGCCTGGGCTGCGATGCCCTGCGGACCCTCCATGACCGGGGCGTCACCCTGGTGATCACCGTGGACTGCGGCATCACCGGCGTGGAGGAGGCCCGTTTTGCCCGGGAACTGGGCATGGATCTGGTGATCACCGACCACCATGAGTGCAAGGAGACACTGCCTGACGCCGCTGCTGTGGTGGATCCCCGGCGGCCGGACTGCCCCTATCCCTTCAAGCATTTGGCCGGGGTAGGCGTGGCTCTGAAGCTGGTGCTGGCCCTGGGCGGCCAGAAAGAGGACGCTATTTTTGCCCGCTATTGCACCTTGGCCGCCATCGGCACCGTGGCTGACGTGATGCGCATGAGCGATGAAAACCGCACCATCGTCTGCCGGGGACTGGAGGCCATTTCCAATACGGATTTTCTGGGCCTGCGGGCCCTGCTGAAGGAGACGGGACTTCTGGACAAGGAGATCACCTCCATTCAGATCGGCTTTGTCCTGGCCCCCCGGATCAACGCCGCCGGACGGATGGGAGAGGCGGAGCTGGCAGCCAACCTGCTCCTGACCGACGACAGCGCCCAGGCCGAGCGGATGGCCCGGGAGCTGTGCGACCTCAACCGGGAGCGGCAGACGGTGGAGCAGGAGATTTTCGCCCAGGCGGTGGATCAGATCGAGACCCTTCCTGCCGGAGAGCGCAGCGCCCTGGTCCTCTCCAGTGAGGTCTGGCATCAGGGAGTGGTGGGGATCGTGGCTTCCCGGCTCAGTGAGAAGTACTCCTGCCCCAGCTTTATGATCCACCTGCAAAACGGCATGGGAAAGGGTTCCTGCCGCAGCTACGGCGGCTTCAACCTGTTTTCCGCCCTGGAGTCCTGCTCCGATCTGCTGGTGGATTTCGGCGGCCACGCCCTGGCGGCGGGCTTCAATATCCGCCAGGAGGATATCCCCGCCTTCCGGCAGCGGATGAACCGCTGCGTGCGGGATTACTGCAACGGCGAGGCGCCGGTGTCCTCCCTGGAGGTGGATGTGGTGCTGCGCTATCCGGAGGCGGTGACCCTGGAGGAGGTAGAAGAACTCAGCCGTCTGGAGCCTTACGGAGCCGGCAATAATCGCCCGGTGTTCGTTCTGATGGGCGCCAAGGTGGAGAGCCTCCAGAGCGTGGGCCAGAACCGGCATATGAAGCTGCGCCTGAGCAAGGGTGCCTGCCATTTTGACGCGATTTTCTTTTCCGTCACACCGGAGGAGTGCGGCGTATCGGCAGGCAGCCGGGTGGATGCGGCTTTCTATTTACAGATCAATGAATTTCGCGGCAACAGCAGCGTGCAGCTCCAGATGATCGATCTGCGCCCATCGGTGGAGCCCAGCGGCCGGGAACGGGAATGCCTGGAGCTGGTGGAGCGGCTGCTGCAGGGGGGACGGGTCACCGGGAAGGAGGCCCAGCGCCTGCTGCCGGGCCGGGAGCAGTTTGTTGCCCTGTGGCGCGCCATAGAGCGCCTGGGCCGGGACGGCCCTGTGTGCTGTCACCGCCTGCCGCTGCTGCGGCGGCTGGCCACATCCCTGGACGGCAGCGAGAGCTTCCTGCGGGCTGCCTTCGGCCTGGAGGTATTTGCCGAGCGGGAGCTTATCAGCCTGACGGCCAAGGATGACCGCCTTGTGCTGCGGCTCCAGCCGGGCCGCAGAGCGGATCTGGAGCAGTGTCCCTATGTGGGGCGGCTGCGGCAGATCCAGAGAAAAGAAGAGAAAGGAGACAGATGACGATGGCCACGGTTGAAGAGCTTTATGAACATCTGGAAAAAACGATCCGCGGCTACAATATCTCTGCCGATCTGAATCAGATACGTTCTGCCTTTGAATATGCCCAGGAGCACCATGGGCACCAGCTGCGGCGGGATGGGACGCCTTATATCACCCATCCTCTTCAGGTAGCCCAGATTGTGGCGGAGATGCGGCTGGACAGCGAGTCCATTATCGCCGCCCTTCTTCACGACTGCATCGAGGACACCGACAGCACCTACGATGACATTGCCCAGCGCTTTAGTCCCACCATTGCGGATATTGTAGACGGCGTTACTAAGCTGACGCGGGTGAAATACAGCACCATGGAAGAGGAGCAGATGGAGAATCTGCGCAAGATGCTCCTGGCCATGAGCAAGGATATCCGCGTGATCCTCATCAAGATTGCCGACCGGCTCCACAATATGCGCACCATGGAGTATCAGACGCCGGAGAAGCAGAAGAAAAAGGCCTTTGAGACCATGGAGATCTACGCCCCCATCGCCCACCGCCTGGGCATGCAGAAGGTGAAGTGGGAGCTGGAGGATCTGTCGCTGAAGTACCTGGATCCGGTGGGCTATGACGACATCGTGAAAAAGCTGGACGAGGCCAGCCGGGAGCACGGGGCCTTCATGACCACGGTCCAGGAGCAGATCACCCAGCGCCTGACGGAGATGGGCATTGAGAACACCACGGTCTATGGCCGGGTGAAGCATCCGTACAGCATTTACCGCAAGATGTACACCCAGGACAAGAGCATGGAGGAGGTCTATGACCTCTTTGCCTTCCGGGTACTGGTGGACACCGTGGCGGACTGCTACAACGTGCTGGGCGTGATCCATGACCTCTACAAGCCCATTCTGGGCCGGTTCAAGGACTATATCGCCACCCCCAAGCCTAATATGTACCAGAGCCTTCACACCACCGTCATCGGCGACCAGGGCATTCCCTTCGAGGTGCAGATCCGCACCTATGACATGCATGCCATTGCTGAATACGGCGTGGCGGCCCACTGGAAGTACAAGCAGGGCATCAACAAGCAGGGCGGGGAGCAGACCTACGAATGGATCCGGCGGCTGCTGGAAAACCAGGAGGACGCCGACGCCGAGGACTTTATCCACAGTCTGAAGATCGACATGTTCGCCGACGAGGTGTTCGTGTTCACCCCCCGGGGAGACGTCATCAACCTCCCCGCCGGCGCTACTCCCATTGACTTTGCCTATTCCATCCACTCCGCCATCGGCAATACCATGGTGGGGGCCAAGGTCAACGGCCGGATGGTAGGCTTTGACTGTGTGCTCCACAACGGCGACATCGTGGAGATCAACACCTCCAAGTCCGCCCACGGCCCCAGCCGGGACTGGGTGAAAATCGCCAAGAGCAGCGAGGCCCGCAGCAAGATCCGCCAGTGGTTCAAGAAAGAGCGCAAGGAGGAGAACATTGCCCAGGGCCGCTCCTCCTTTGAGGCGGAGCTCAAGCACGCGGGGCTGACCATGAACCAGATCACCCCGTCGGATGTGCTGCCCGCCATTCTCAAGCGGGTGGGCTTCCAGAGTCTGGACGAGATGTATGCCGCCATTGGCTACGGCGGCTATACCTCCCTGAAGGCGGTCAACCGGATCCGGGATGAACTGATCCACATGAGCAAGGCCGCTGCCGTGGAAAAAGCGGCGGCAGAGGCTGCGGCCGCCGCCAAGGCGGCCAAGGAGGCCAGCGAAGCCAAGGCGGCTATGCCCAAGCGGGTCAAGAGCGAGAAGGGCATCGTGGTGGAAGGACTTTCCAACTGCCTGGTGAAGTTCTCCAAGTGCTGCACCCCGGTGCCAGGGGATGAGATCGTGGGCTTCATTACCCGGGGCTACGGCGTCAGCGTCCACCGCAAGGACTGCCCCAACGCCGATCCCAGCCGCCGCAATGCCGGCGAAGAGGGCCGCTGGATCAAGGTCTCCTGGGGCGACGACATCAAGGAGTCCTATGCCACCTCTCTGGAAGTGGTCTGTAAGGACCGGCCCAACCTGCTGGTGGATATTTCCACGGTTCTCAGTTCCAGCAAGGTCAATGTCTCCAGCCTCAATGTTCACTCCACCGCTGATGGCTTTGCCATTTTCTATATCACCATCAATGTCACCGACGCCAAACAGCTGGAGCAGGTCATGCGCAAGCTCCACCAGATTTCCAGCGTCATGAAGGTCAACCGTCCGGCAGGCTGATGCCGGGAAAGGAATACAAGCCATGAGAGCAGTCGTAACACGAGTTCGTTCCGCCTCCGTCACTATCGACGGCAAAGTGAACGGGGCCATCGGCCGGGGCTACCTGGTCCTTCTGGGCGTAGGCCAGAATGACACGGAGGACACCGCTGTGAAGCTGGCGGACAAGATCTGCAACCTCCGGGTGTTCCGGGATGAAAACGACAAGATGAACCTGAATCTGGAGCAGGTGGGAGGAAGCCTTTTGGTGATCTCCCAGTTTACTCTTTACGCCGATACCTCCAGCCGCCGTCCGGGCTTTACCGGCGCGGCCAAGCCGGACCTTGCCATTCCCCTGTACGAGGCCTTTATGGCCCGGTGCCGGGAGCGGGGCTTTACCGTGGAGCACGGGGAGTTCGGCGCGGATATGCTGGTGTCCTCGGAGAACGAGGGCCCGGTGACCATCCTTTTTGATACCGAGGGAAAGCTGTAAGGGCTGTCCCTGGCCTACCGCGCCCTTCCGGCGCGGCAATCTCCGCCCACCGGCGGGCCAGCAAAGGAGCTGAGCGATATGTATTTTGATGTAACAGAAGTGGCCCCTCTTATGACCAATTGCTACCTCATCGGCGATGAAAATGCCAAGGTATGCGCGGTGGTGGATCCCGGCGGATCCCCGGAGAAGGTGCTGGATATGATAAGCCGCAGCGGCCTTACCCCGGAGATGATTCTCCTGACCCATGGCCACTACGACCATGTGCGGGCCATTCCCGCCCTGCTGGAGGTCTATCCGGACCTGCCGGTATACATCCATGAAAAGGAGCTGTGCCCGGCAGAGGACCTGAAGGAGCGCTACCATATGCCCCACAAGGGGAAGAACCAGCGGACCTACGATGAGGGCGATACCCTTACCCTGGGAAACCTCACCATCCAGGTCCTTCACACCCCCGGCCATTCCGCCGGGTCCGTGACGCTGCTGGTGGAGGACGTGATGCTCTGCGGCGACACCCTCTTTGCCGGTTCCTGCGGCCGGTGGGATCTGCCCGGCGGCGATGGAGACGCCATCAAGACCTCCCTGGCCCGGCTGTACCACCTGGAGGGGGACTATAAAGTCTGTCCCGGCCATGGCGGGGCCTCCACCCTGGAGCGGGAGCGCCAGAGCAACGGCTATATGCGTCAGGCGGTGGCGGGATGAAACTGGAAATTCGGGGCAGCGACCACGAATATAAATATGTAGTGGAGCAGAGCCTCCTGGCCCTGTTCCCTCAGGAGCGGCCGGTGTATGAGATGGTGGACCCGGCCTCAGACAGCCGCTGGGCCATCATTACCCTCCGGGAGGAGGGAGACCGCTGCCATGTGACCACGGAGATGGGCTGGGACGGAAAATCCGCTCCCTTTACCCTGGGGGTGGATCTCTCCGGGGACGACTATGCCCGGGAGGGCCAGCGCCGCCGTGCCATCGGTATGAGCTTTTTCCGGGCGGCCCGGGAAGTGACGGGCATTACGCCTCCCTGGGGCAGCCTTTCCGGCATCCGCCCGGCCAAGGTGGCCGCAGAGCTGCTGGAGGAGGGCCGCACCCCCCAGGAGGCGGAAAAGGCCCTGGAGGAGATCTACTTTGTTACCCCCCAGCGGGCCCGGCTGTGCATGGATGCGGCCCTGGCCGCCCAGCGGGCGGAGGCCATGCTGGAAAAGAAGGATATCTCCCTCTACGTGGGCATCCCCTTCTGTCCCACCCGCTGCGCCTATTGCAGCTTTGTCAGCAACAGTGTGGAAAAGTCCTTCCACCTGGTGGAGCCCTATCTGGAGGCCCTCCACCAGGAGATTGAGGATGCGGCCCGGATGGTGAAGGAGCTGGGGCTGCGGGTGCGGTCCTTCTACATGGGCGGCGGCACCCCTACCACCCTTACCGCAGAGCAGATGGACCGGCTGCTGGGGAAGGTGGAATCGGCCTTTGACCTGAGCGCCTCGGTGGAGACCACCGTGGAGGCCGGGCGGCCGGACACCATCACCCGGGAGAAGCTGGAGGTGCTGCGCCGCCACGGCGTCAGCCGTATCAGCGTCAATCCCCAGACCATGGAGGACCATGTGCTCCGTGCCATTGGCCGCCGCCATACCGCCGGGGAGATCCGGGAGATTATGGGCCTGGTGAGTGCCATGGGCTTCCCCCATGTGAACATGGACCTCATTGCCGGCCTTCCCCAGGATACGCCGGAGGGGTTCCGCCGGAGCCTCACGGAGGTCATGGCCTTCGGCACCGACAACCTCACCGTCCACACCCTCAGCCTCAAAAAAGGCAGCCGCATCACCCTGGAGGGCAGCCGCATCCCCACGGAGGCGGAGGTGGGGGAGATGCTCTCCTTTGCCGATCCCACCCTTCGTGGGGCGGGCTTTGCCCCCTACTACCTCTACCGGCAGAAGTACCAGTCCGGCAGCTTTGAGAATACCGGCTGGTGCAAGGAAGGCGGGGAGGGCTGGTACAATATCTACATCATGGAGGAGCTGCACACCATCCTCAGTATGGGCGCCGGCGGCTCTACCAAGATGGTGGATCGTGCCGGCGGGCGGATCCAGCGGGCCTTCAATTTGAAATTCCCCCAGGAGTATATACAGCGCCCGGAAAAAATTGCGGAAAACCATCAGGCTTTCCGGGCATTCTATCAGCAGATGGGGTAAGGCCCCGTCCCGGAAGAAAGGAGCATGCTATGGCCTATTCCCTGAAAGAAATCAATGAAGCCGTCCGCAGCGACCCCAAGGGGTTCGTGGAAGAATGCGACGCGGCGTACAACAAGAAGATAGAGGCGGCCGCCCAGCGGATCGCGGACAACCGGACCAAATCCCGGATTGTGCTGCTTTCCGGTCCCTCCGGCAGCGGCAAAACCACTACCGCCAAGAAGATCGAGGCGAAGCTGGAGGAGATGGGCATCCAGTCCCACGCCATCTCCATGGACAACTACTTCCAGACGGTGGACCCGGAGACGGCTCCCCGGAACCGGGAGGGACTCATCGACTACGAATCCCCCTTCTGCCTGGACATGGATCTGCTCAACCGCCACTTCAAGATGCTGGATCAGGGGGAGAAGATCCACATTCCCAAGTTCGAGTTTGCCCGGCAGATGCGCTCGGCCATCAAGAGCAGCCCCCTGCGGCTGGGGAAGGACGAGATCGCCATTTTCGAGGGGATCCACGCCCTCAACGACATCATCACCGGCAAGAACCCCGACGCCA
>JAGHHM010000117.1 GCA_017887695.1 Oscillospiraceae bacterium
ACCACCGCCGCGGCGGGCTATTCCAGCTACGGCAACCAGATCGGTCTGGCCACCGGCCAGGTGGACGGGAAGGACGAGGACTGGCTCCTGATGTTCAAGAACGAGACCCACAACCACCCCACGGAGATCGAGCCCTTCGGCGGCGCGGCCACCTGTATCGGCGGCTGCATCCGGGATCCCCTCTCCGGCCGGGCCTATGTCCACCAGGCCATGCGCCTTACCGGCGGCGGCGACCCCCGGGTGTCCTTTGCGGATACCACTCCGGGCAAGCTCCCCCAGCGTAAGATCGCCCAGACCGCCGCGGCGGGCTACTCCTCCTACGGCAACCAGATCGGCCTTGCCACCGGCCATGTGGCGGAGGTCTATCACCCCGGCTATATCGCCAAGCGCCTGGAGTGCGGCGCGGTGGTGGGCGCGGCGCCCGCCTCCCATGTCCGCCGGGAGGTGCCTGCTCCCGGGGATGTGGTGATCCTTCTGGGCGGCCGCACCGGCCGTGACGGCATCGGCGGGGCCACCGGCTCCTCCAAGAGCCACAATATGAAGTCCCTGACCACCATGGCCAGCGAGGTCCAGAAGGGCAACGCCCCCGAGGAGCGCAAGCTCCAGCGCCTGTTCCGTGACGGGGACGTGACCCGGCTCATCAAGCGCTGCAACGACTTTGGCGCAGGCGGCGTGTCCGTGGCCATCGGTGAGCTGGCCGACGGCCTGACCATCGACCTGGACGCCGTCCGGAAGAAGTACGACGGCCTGGACGGCACAGAGCTGGCCATCAGCGAGAGCCAGGAGCGTATGGCGGTGGTGGTGGCCCCCGAGGATGCGGAGGCCCTTATGGCCGCCGCCGCCAGGGAGAACCTGGAAGCCTATCAGGTGGCAGTGGTCACCGAGAGAGCCCGGATGGTCATGACCTGGAACGGCCAGACCATTGCCAACCTCTCCCGTGCATTCCTCAACACCAACGGCGCGGTAAAGCACGCCGCCGTTTCCGTCCCGGATCCCCATCGCCCCATGGGCGCGACCTGCACCGGGAACCTCCGGGACATGGCAGGAAGCCTCAAGTCCGCCTCCCGCCGGGGGCTCACCGAGCGCTTCGACGGCTCCATCGGTGCCGGCAGCGTCCTTATGCCCTTCGGCGGAAAAACCCAGCGCACTCCCGCCCAGGCCATGGCGGCCCTCTTCCCGGTGCTGCCGGGCCATACCACCGACCAGGCAAGCCTCATGGCCTGGGGCTTTGACCCCGATTGGATGAGCGCCGACCCCTACACCGGGGCCCAGGCCAGCGTCATCACCTCGGTGGCCAAGATCGTGGCCGCCGGTGCGGACTATAAGAAGGCCTATCTGACCCTCCAGGAGTTCTTTGAGAAGCTGCGGCAGGAGCCCCAGCGGTGGGGCAAGCCCTTCCAGGCCCTTCTGGGAGCCCTGGATGCCCAGCTGGGACTGGAGGCCGCCGCCATCGGCGGCAAGGACTCCATGTCCGGCTCCTTCCTGGATCTGGACGTGCCTCCCACGCTGATTTCCTTTGCCATCGCCCCAGTGAAGGCCGGGGAGGTGCTGACGGCGGAGTTCAAGGCTCCCGGCCACCCGGTGTACACCGTGGGCGGCGGTGCCATGGACGACTATGCCGCCCACAAGGCCGCCTGGGATTCCTTCCGCGCCCTCTGCGCTGAGGGCAAGGTGGCCGCTGCCTGGGCCGTGGAGAACGGCGCTGCCGAGGCGGTGATGAAAATGGGCTTTGGCAACGGCATCGGCTTTGCCGCCGACAGTAACGCCGGCGCCCCCTGGTGGGGTCCCATGCCCGGCATGATCGTGGCGGAGCTCACCGAGGAGGTGTCCCTCCCCGGCTGGGAGAAGATCGGCATGACCACCGCGGAGCCGGTGGTTGCCATTGGGCAGGACAGCGCCTCCCTGGAGGAGCTTCTCGCCCTGAACGACGGCGTGCTGGAGAAGGTGTACCCCACTGTTGCCGGCGAGAAGGGCGCAGTGGCGCCTATTTCCTGGGACAAGGGGGCTCCGGCGGTGCTGGCCAAGGGGATTGCGAAGCCTCTGGCGGTGATCCCCGTGTTCCCCGGCACCAACTGCGAGTACGACAGCGCCCGGGCCTGTATGGCGGCGGGTATGGCGGCGGAGACAGTGGTGGTGCGAAACCTTACCGCTGAGAGCCTCCTGGCCTCCGCCCAGGAGCTGGAGCAGGCCATCCGGAAGGCCCAGGTGGTGTTCATCCCCGGCGGCTTCTCCGGCGGCGACGAGCCCGACGGCTCCGCCAAGTTCATCGCCTCCTTCCTCCGCAGCCCCCGGCTCACAGACGCCATCCACGATCTTCTGAAGAACCGGGATGGCCTGATGCTGGGCGTGTGCAACGGCTTCCAGGCTCTCATCAAGCTGGGCCTGGTGCCCTACGGCGAGATCCGGGACATGGATGACACCTGCCCCACCCTCACCTACAACACCATCGGCCGCCACCAGTCCTCCATTGTCCGCACCCGGGTTTGCACCAGCAACTCCCCCTGGCTCATGGAAACCAAGGTAGGCGAGATCTACTCCGTGCCCATCTCCCACGGCGAGGGCCGCTTCATTGCCCCGGAGGCCCTGCTGGACCAGCTGGCCGCCAACGGACAGGTGGCCACTCAGTATGTGGATCTCAGCGGCAATCCCTCCATGGATACCGCTTTTAACCCCAACGGCTCCCTCCGGGCCATCGAGGGTATCGTCAGCCCCGACGGCCGTGTCCTGGGCAAGATGGGCCACAGCGAGCGGGTGGGCGCGCAACTCTACCGCAACGTTCCCGGCAGCTACGATATGGGCCTCTTCCGCAGCGCCGTGCGGTACTTCAAGTAAGACGAGGGAACTGCCCTTTTCTTTTGAAAAAGAAAAGGGCCAAAAGAAAACTTTTGCGCGAAACTCCGTTTCGCTTATCTTTGTCACAGGGGAAAATAAACTTGTCCCCGGGCGAAAGGTATTTCGCCCGGACAGAGTTTGGGTCAAACCTTTTCAAAGGTTTGCGGGGTACGGGGCAGCGCCCCGTGTGTTCCGGTTCCTGTTGCGCAGAAGGAAGCCCGGCGCTGGCAATTTGCCAGCGCCGGGCTTGGTTTGTTTTATAGGGGCTGCACTGCTACTCCATAATGTGTCGGGCGAAGGCCCGGCCCCGTTCCTCCACGCCGGGGAGCTTGACCAGGCTCCCCTTGTCGTTGGCGGTTTCCAGCAGGCAGAACCGGGCGGGGAGATAAAAGCTCTTGTTCATATTCAGCCCGGAGATCAGCTGCCGGGCGATGATATCGCCGCCGGAGTAGCCGGAGACGATGAGGCCGTAGAGCCGCTTGTCGTAGAACCGCTTCTGGCGGAAGAGGGCGGTGAGACGGTTGATGAAGGCGGTGAGGTTGGCGGAGAGGGCGTCGTTGTAGTTGGCGCAGAGCATCACCAGGGCGTCACAGCCCCGCACGGCGGGGAACACCTCCTCCACCATGGGTCCTCCGTAGAAACAGCCACCCCTCTCCCCAAAGTGGAGGCAGGCGGTATAGCTGCACCCGATGCAGTCGGTGACGGTGCCGTTGCGCAGCCCTACCTCCTCAACAGCTACACCGGCGGGCAGCCCCGCCTTTACCAGCTCCCACAGTGCCAGGGTGTTGCTGGTGGCCCGGACCGAGGCGTGGAGGGCCAGAACCCGCCTTACCGGCGGCGGCCCCTCCCAGCGGACCAGCCGCCCGGCAAGCTCGGTGATGGCCATGCGGAAGGCGGTGGCCTCGTCGGTGCCGTGAATATGGGCCTGAACCTGGAAATTCCGCAGGGACCCCGTGGCCTCCACCAGGGGCCGGCCCAGAAAGGCGCAGCCCGCCAGGTTGGCGGCCAGCACCACGTCCCGGGCCACGTCCTTGGTGTACATCTCCCCCAGAGCCGTCACCACCAGGGCGGCGGTGCAGCCGGAGAGGAGCCCTTGGCTCTGCCGCAGGAGGGAGAGCATCTTGTAACAGGATAAGTTGCTGCCCCCCTGATCCAGGGTTACAGCAAAGAGAAGTTTTTTCCCTTGGAGGCCCTGGAGCCCTTCCTCCGGGTCCCGCCAGACGCACCCCGGGGGCAGCAGCTCCTCCAGGAGGCGGGCCAGGGCAGCGCTCTCTTCATTTTTTGGCAGGATCACCGTCAGGGACATGGAAAACGCCTCCAGTCAGCAGAAGTAGGACGGGGAAAAGCCCGGCAGAACGGGAAACGAGCCGCCGGGGAAAAACGAGCCGGGACTTGCGGCGAATGGCACCCCTAAGGACTTGCGGGGAGGGATCGGCGGCGGAAAGGGCTATCAGGGAATGGCCCGGAGCTTTGCCTCTGTCTCCCGGAGCCGGGCCAGCAGCGCCTCCGGCAGGGGCAGCCGCTCCATTTCCGGGCCATTCTGGCCCAGCCGGTTCCGGCAGCCCATGAATACGCCTCCCAGGTACACCGAGGAGCAGTGCCACCTGCCCCGCAGTAGGAGAAGGAGGCTCAGCGCCCCGGAGCTGAGGGCCGGGGCCACATAGGGCTTGAAGCCCATGGCCCGCATCTCAAGATTGGCGTGGGTGGTAAGGTCAGTCAGCTCCCGGGACAGGCCGTCGTCGTACCGGGAAAGGGAGTTTGCCACCACCAGATCCTCCCCGTGGGGGCCGAAGGCCCGGCCGTCGGTGAGAAAGTCGGCGAAGCGGGAGTCCCGCCGGGCGTAGTAGGCCGCCCGGGCGTTCATTACCCCCAGGCCGAAGCCCTTCACCTGGTGGGGGAAAAGGCCCTGGCAGTCCAGCTCCCCGGCAGCATTGCGGTTGCTCTCCAGGAGCACCGCACGGCACAGAGGATCCACCGGGTCGCTGACTACGCAGAAGAGGCCCCGGAAGTGCTTCTCCCGGGCCATCCTACCGTAGAGAGCCGCCAGCTCCCGATTTTTTTCGTACTGGGCCATCCGCACGTCCCCGGTCTTCACGTCGGTGTCCGGGACAAACCGGGAGGCACAGAAGAGGAACACGTCGCAGTCAAAGACATCCTCTGTGTCCACTACCCGGACCGGCGGCAGGGCGTCGGGCTCCCCGGGGATGCCGATCTGGTTGAGTTCGAATTCCCACCGCTGGGGCACGTTGGGCCGCACGTCGCAGAGACCCAGAGAGGCCATCATATCGCCCCCCATAAGCCGCAGCCCTGTGGCCAGGGTGCTGCCCACATCCCCCAGGGCCAGGAGATTTACCCGATATCGTTTCCCGGCGGGCAGCACGGCGGGGAAGGCGTCCTCCAGCAGCTCCTCCCACCGGGGGTGGGCGGCATTCACCGCCCGAACCCGGCCTGCTTCGGCGGCGGCACGGAGCTCTGCCGGGATGCCGGGTATGTCCGCCCCACGGCAGAGGGCGGATACGTCCTCCTGGGCGGTAAAGAGACCGCCGTCGGACACGGCGAAGGTCTCCCGTCCCGCCAGGGGCTCCCGGCGGAAGAGCCAGAGGATCTCCCCCGTCTCCGGAAGGCCGGGCAGAAGATCAAAGGCCAGGGGTGTTTCGCTGGCCAGGGTATGGTTTTTGTAGGAGTAGTAGAACATAGCGGTACCTCACAGGGCTCCGGGGGGATGTCAGCCGCCGATGACGATGCGGACGCTGGCCTCCAGCCGCCGGAGCATTTCCATATCATTTTCCACATAGGAGGAGGGGGCGCGGTTGAGATCATAGCTCATGCAGCCGCCCTTGTCGGGGCACAGGGGCAGGTTCACTGCCTCCCCCAGACGGCCCAGAGTCAGGTTTCGGGCAAAGCGGGTGCGATAGGCGGTCTCCAGGGCCAGGAGGATATCCCGGGCGTTCTCCAGGCAGCACAGGCTCAGACGGTAGGTGGAGCCGTCGGCACAGTCCTCGGAGAAGTCCGGGGCGGCGTAGGGGAAGATGCGGTTGATCCCCGGCTGGAGCCGCCCGGCGATGGGCTGGGGCCGGCGGACGGTGTCGCCGCCGATGAAGGGATAGAGGGTGGACTCCACAAAGCGCATCCGGAGGTTGGGCAGGTAGTACACGCTGTCCACCGGGCAGCCCATCTGGGTCATGAGGTCCCGGCCCATGCCGGTGAGATAGCCCACCAGCACCTGACGGATGGGAGTGCCGTTTTCCCGCAGGAGGGGGACAATCCGCTTGAGGCGCTTGCCGTCGTGGAGCATGTCGTCCACCAGAATGGCGGGGCGGTTAAAGGCGTGGATAGTCCGGGCCTGGTCGGCCAGGGGGGAGTAATAGGGGTAGGCCTCGATGGCGTAGGCACTGAGATCCGGCTCATAGACCTTGTCGGTGTGGAGGGTCTTGGTAACGGTGTTGGGCACCGCCATACCCCGGAGGATCTTGCCGAAGGGCACGCAGATGCAGGGGCCCAGAGTCCTCTGCTGGGTTTGCTCCGGGGGCACGCCGTTGCAGGCGGCGATGCGGTGGAGAAGCCGCCGATAGATCACCGCGGCGGAAATGGACAGCACCAGGGAGCCGGGGTACAGGCCGGTAAGGGCCTTCTGAAGCCGCCGGTGGGCGGCGGAAATGGCGGAGAGGACCCGGCTGTCAGAGGACAGCGGAGATTTCAGGGCGGTCTCCACATTGCGGGTAAGGACGATGGGCCGGCGCATATCCACCGCCAACAAGCCCTTCCCGTTGTCGGCACTTACCGGCAGGAAGCCCTGGAGGGCCAGCAGGTCCCCTACCCAGGCGGGAGTGCCGCTTTCCATCAGGGGACACCACAGGGCGTAGGACAGCTCCTGGCCCAGGCCCAGGGCCAGCACCTCGGTAAGGAGCAGCTGGCCCAGCTCCTCCTGATTTTCTCCCCGGGGCACGTGGAGACTGCTGATAAGGAGCACCCGGCCTCCGGCGTTCTGCCGGACAAAGCCGGAGAGCTCGGCGCTGCCCAGCCGGGGGAAGAACTGGTGGGACTCCAGGCACTGAAAGGAGATAAAGCCCAGCACCGGCCCCTGCTCCTCCCGGCGCAGCAGGCACAGCCTGTCGCCGGTCTCGCAGAGGGACTGAAGCAGCTTTGAGGCCTCCTCCTGGGAGGGAAGCAGGGCCCGCACCGCTTCCTCCCCCTCCCCTGCCAGAGCCATGGGCCAGGAGAAGTTCAGGCCCTCCCGGCGCAGCAGGGGCTTGTCCGGGGGCTCCCGAAGGTAGAGACCGTGGCGATAGATGAACTCCTGGGCCACGGGGTCAATGAGATTGGAAATGTCCCGGCCCTGGTCGATGGCGTCCCGGATGCGGGTGGAGCTGATCTCCTCCAGCTGGGCGGGGAGAGCCAGCTCCGTCACCTGCCCGGTGATGGGGGAGGTGTCGGCGGCAGGGGCCGAGGGGCGGCGGAAGAGAATGTGGTCAAAGCCGTGAATAGAGCCGGGGGCGGGGTCCTGACGGTAAGCGGAGGCGTTTGCCACCACGTCGCTGCCCGCCACGATAGCCACGGACCGGCCGGGAAAGGCCTCCCGCAGGGCGATCAGGCTCTGGGGGCTGGCAATATTCACCGGAAAATTCTCCGGAAACAAGTGGACGTGGAACTCGTCGGCCACGGAGATCTCCGCCAGCCGCCGGCGGATCCGGTGGGGCTGGGTCTTTTTGCTCCAGGAGAACTCGTCGATGGCCAGCATCACCTCGTAGCCCAGATCCCGGATGGCCCGGACAATGGCCTTGTGGGAGAGGGTAAAGGGGTCGAAGGTGCCGGGGAAGAAGGCCACCGGCCTGGGCGCGTCGAAGTGGAAGCCTCCGTGGAGAATCTCCTGCCGGGTCAGGAAGCGGCACATACGGCCCAGCAGGCCGCAGCGGTAGTAAAAGGTCAGCTCGTCGCCGTTGTCGCCGCCGGTAAGGGCCAGGATTTTCTTCAGGGTCAGCCGGAAGGCCCGGCGCTTTTCGTGGCGCTCCAGGACGGCGGAGCCGAATACCCGCAGTCCCAGGACGTACATGGCTTCCTGACGCACCTCTCCGCGAAAGCCCGCCAGACCCTTGAGGAGCATACCGAGAAGCCGCTCCCGCCGGGCGCGGTAGACGGTATCCTCCTCGGGGAACCGCTCCCGATAGCCGCCGTAGTTCTCGCACACCACGCCGATGGTGTCCAGGGCGGCGGATACCACCTGGTCGTTGGCGGAGCAAAGGGCCTTTTGCAGCTCTCCCAGCAGCTCATCCAGCTGGGCGGGAGGCAGCCACAGGCAGAACCGGCCCAGATAGCCGGGGATGTACTTGGAAAACTCCTGCTGGTCGATCTCCAGACCCCGTGTCAGCTCCACCGCTACCTCGTTGCGCTCCCCGGCGGTAAGAAGGGGGGCAATATTTAAGAGGGCGCCGCCGGCGGTGTGGCGCACCGTTACCCGGTCACTGACCTTGATAAGGTTGGTGAGGTGAGTGGCAATGTGGAGCAGAAGGCCGCCGTCCCGCTGGGCGGAGCGCTCCAGCAGGCGGATGTTGGCCTCCTTGAGGATCCAGGGAGTGGCGGTTTTCAGGTTATCCAGGAAGATGGCGGAGATCTCCTCCTCAGTCAGAGGCGCAAGCTGCCCGCCGGTGAGATCCGCCAGGGCCAGCTGCCGCAGCAGGGCCAGGGAGCGGTTATCGGCACAGGGCACCGCCTGAAGAGCGTGGAGGATGATGTCCCGGACGCTGAGGCGGCGGCCCAGGTAGTCCAGCAGCAGCACCGCCGCGGTGCGCACCGTTACATCCTCCCGGCGGGAGAGGGACTGGGCGAAGTCCAGCAGGTCGTACTGCTGCTGGGAGGAGCAGACCTCCAGCGGCAGGGCGGTGGCGGTCTCCAGCAGCTGGAAGGCGGTGCTGTCATCCAGCCGCTCCGGCCGGCGGTAGTAGCGCAGCAGCTCCACCATAAAGGCGTCCCGCCGCTCCGGCTCGCACTTTTCCAGCAGGGAGTTGACCACCATTTTCAAGGTGAAGCTGATCCAGCGCTTGTGCTGGTCCATGAGCTTGTGGTCGGGGCTGATGATCTTGCCCAGATACAGCCGCCACTGGTCCATGTCGGTAACGGCCCGGCTGTCGGGGACATAATCGGCAGGCCGTTCCTTGGCGTAGCCGGCGTGGAAGTTGGCGATGATCTCCCCCATCAGGGCCGCCGCCTGGCGGCGGATGTCGCCCTCCCGGTGCATCAGCAGCTCATAGAGGAAGCTGAGGGTCTGTACCTTCTGGGGGATGCTCAGATAGACGCTGTACGAGGCAAAGACTCCCAGCCGGGCCCGCAGCCGCTTCCAGCTGGTTTCTCCCCGGGCCTGCTCCAGAAAGGCGGCAAAGCTCCGCTGGTCGGTAAGGCGGCCCATAAGGACGATGTTGTGGGCCACGCCCCGGTTTTTCAGGACTGCCACCGCCTCCTCAGGCTCCATCAGGGACACATCTTTGGCCGGCGGCGGCGGGGCAAAGCCGCCGGAGAGGGTGGTATCCACCCCCAGGGAGAGCATATAGTTCTCAAAGTCCCGGAGTTTGGCATAGACAAAGGTATAGCGGGTGCGCTTGGCCTCGGTGACATTGTCCAGCTTGGAGAGGATCACATCGAAGGCCTCGGAGAGGGTGGAGATGCGGGTGATCTCCCGGCCGTCCTTCCCCCGCTCCTGCTTGACCCGGAAGTCGGCGTAAATAAGGATCAGGGACTCCACCGACAGGTAGTCCAGTTCCAGGTCCCATACGGAGTGGTTGGCGGCCACATAGCCGATGTCCGCCATATGGCGGCGGCGGAACCACAGGTCGGTGTAGTGGTAGTGGAGATAGGGCACCCGCTCCCCGGCCCGGCAGCCGAACTTGCCGATGTCGTGGCCGGCGGCGCTGGCGGATACCAGGGCCAGGTCCACGTTTACCCCTGCTTTTTTCAGGTCCCTGGCCACGGAAAGGGCCACAAAGTGGACGCCGGCAATATGCTCCAGGGTGCGGAAGGGGGTGGCCTCCAGGCCCAGGCGCATCATTTCATACAG
>JAGHHM010000118.1 GCA_017887695.1 Oscillospiraceae bacterium
GATTTTGGATCTGTAATTACATAGTTGGTATTTGCCTCCAGAATATTGGGTTTTACATAGCTTCGAGTTTTGGCCGCTCCACTACCGCCAATGACCAGCACATTTAGAGAACGCCGGTGCTTGTGGGTGTCCAGGCCCAGGCGGACGTGGCGAGTGAGGATCTTGTTTTGCTTCTGGGCAAACATGGCATTGACCTGTTTGGGGGACGCCCAGGCAGCGGAGCCATGCTCCTCCCCGTCCCGTGTCCGGACCTGCCCGGACTGATACAGGCAGATGCCCATGACATAAAGCCCGGTGCAGGCGAGGATGCACACCAGACTGTGCTCCGTCCAGCGAATCCGGAAGGGGTGCTCCAGGGCCTCCGTCAACCGGGACAGGCTATCTGGCAGGCCGCCGCCCAGGGATTGAGCAAGGAGCAGGGCCGCCCAAACAACAGGGATATAAAGGAGTAGCCAGACTACCAGGCTACTTCTATGGGAAGTCTGTTTCAAATTCTCACCACCTTTAAAAATCGCCCTGCACCAGGACTGGTGCAGGGCGACTGATCAAGATTTTTCCCGCATGTTATAACTTAAAAGATGTTCAGATTCAGCGCCATAAGTACTTTGGCTCAATCGGATGATCCGTCAGCGTTGTGTCGGCTCCTCCATCGCCTACCCCCAAAAAACAAGCTCACAGCTCAGATGGTTCCTTCAGCCGTCTCTCATACTCCTGTTGCTCTAATTCATTTGCCGGACGGACCATATATTTGCCACAATCAGGGCATTGTTCAGGTTCAATAGCACGGCTGAAAATAAAATGGCAGTTTTCGCAGACATAAATCATAATTCATCACCATGAACCAGTATAGCACTTTTTTTCTGAGCTACCAACAATAAAATCATTGCTGAACCGATCCAAGTTTTCATATAGGTATATGTTATCTGGATTTGTGGGAAACTCGGTTTCTTTCTTTGGCCGGAACAAGTGTTTTGCGGCGGTCCAGCTGCGCACGATACAGTTTAAGCCGCCCCTCTACAGAGGGACGATCAGGCATCATCCTGGTACTCTCGCTCCCTCTGGGTATAGAGGAGCTGGTTTTTGTATCTTGTGAGTCTTGTTCCGACCGAGATCCTTTTTTTGGACTCTGCGCCTGACGCTGGACCATAGAGCCCTCCTGACGTCTCTGGACTTCTGTTGGCCTCTCCTGCTCCTTCTCCTGCACCGGCCTCTCCTGGCGCGCGGGAGCCGGCTTCTCCGCCTGCTTTGGGCCTTGCCGCTCCGGACGCTGGGATGGTTCCTGATACAGCATCCGCTCAAAGATCTGGTTGGCCCGGTCCAACTCCATCACCGGAAGGATCACGTCGATGATTCTCCCGCGGCCATCCCGGTCATGGATGGAGGAAT
Organism: Oscillospiraceae bacterium; assembly: GCA_017887695.1. Classification (GTDB taxonomy): domain Bacteria; phylum Bacillota; class Clostridia; order Oscillospirales; family Oscillospiraceae; genus Pelethomonas. The sequence goes on from JAGHHM010000118.1 coordinate 1,387, forward strand.
ACAGTAGCTTCTGCCGTTTTGCCAGCTTCTGAAACTGACGGTATTGCTCCGGGGTCATGGGAAACTGCCGTAGATCACGGGTCTCCCGCAACATCTTCCCCAGGTTGACCTTGCCGGAGATTCGCTTATGGCTTTTGGCCAAGGCCAAGCTGAGGGCCAGCACATTTTTCATGGCCGAGCCGGACAGCCTTATGACCACCTCGCTGCCGGCGAGCATCATGCGTACCAGCTGGTCGGCAGCCTCACCGCCTCCTACGTTCATCTCGCTCCACCTCCTTTCTTAGGTCGTTCGTATTTTGGAGCGTCTGTTCTATCTGGGGTATCCGATCTAAAATTTCCCGGCACAGGGTTAGCTTCTTCCGCTCCTGTCGAATCTGGCGGTTGAGCTCCGCCAGCTGCTGATACACCTGTGCCTTTTCCGAAATCAGCCGCTCTCTGGGGATGCCGCATTGCTCCAGGGTGGAGACCGCCTCCAGGTATTGGGCAAACTCCGCCTCCATCCCGGACAGGCCGTCCTCATAGAGCTCCTTGGCCGGGGCCAAAACCTCCACGTCTGCAAGGGCCGTATACAGCCTCTGCCGCTTCTTTTTCCGCACGTTGAGGATGGTGCGCTGCTTAGTCAGGCTGGCCAGCGATCCCTCTGTGCGGGTGAGGAAGGCCGTCATGTCGTCAGGGCCGGTGATGTTGTTCTCCCGTAGGAAGGCGAACTGCGTCCGATATCGTTCAGCTTTCATCACCTCCTGCCGGAGGTGAGGCGCCATGCGGGGCGGATACTGACGCCGCCCGATCTTTCCCAATAAGTAGAGGTAATGGACATAGAGGGCCAGAAAGCCTTTGTACTTTGGATGCGGCACATAGGGCCGATAGGATGGCCGGGGCAGGACAGCAGGCCTCACCCCTGCTTCAATGGCAGACAGGTTTCCCTGGATGGCAGCTCGGATGCCCTCCTCAGTGAACATCGGATTTTTCCTGCCGGAAATCATGAACCGCTCCTGCCCCTGCAGGCGGAAGCCCAGCCGGGTGCCGTGCTTGATCTCATAGCCCTTGTGCTCCATGAGCAGGAAGAAGTGCCCCAGGTCGTTGGCATCCTGAATGGCTTCCTGCAGATCTGCCTCCAGCATGCTGCGGAAGGTTGCTTGGCCCTTGGACTGGCGGAGCCATTCGATATAGCTCACCGCTTTGGAGGCTTCCCCTTGCATGAGAACAGAGAGACCGTGCTCCCGGCACAGACGGTCTGAGATGGCCCGGATCTGCCGGTAGTAGCTCTGGGCGCTGCTGTGGTACTTCTGGCCGGTGTCCGCGTTGACGGAGTTGAAGAGGATGTGGGCGTGGATGTGTTCCTTGTCTACATGGACGCCGATGACCGCCTGGTAGCCGGGCAGGTGCTCTGCGGCAAATTCCTTTGCAATCTCCAAGGCCAGCTCTGGTGTGATCTCGCCGGGGCAGAAGGACTGGATCATGTGATAATACTGGATTCCGTCCTCTTTTCCATAGTCCCGTTTGGTCTCCAGCATCTGCCGCACCTCCCGGCCAGGCTCACAGTTCAGACGGGCGGTGAGGACCTGCTCCTGGGTCTTATCCCCATTGAGGACGTAACGAATGCCTACGTCCAGGCGGCCCTTCCTGGCCAGGATCTTGGTGACCGCCATCTACTTTTTCGCCACCTGGTACATCAGCTCATAGACCTGATCCAGCAGGTACAGCCCGCGCTTGGCATCCTCCGGCCTGGCGATCCCTGCGTTGACACTGCGGGCAATCTGGTTGATGTTGTTTCCGATGTGATGGATCTCTGTGCGCAGGGCACGGATTTCCTGGGAAGGACGGGCCTTGACCGGCTTCCCCTCAATCAGCCGAACCAGGAAGGCCCGCTTGGTCAGGCCGCACTCGCGGGCCTGCCAGCGCAGCAGCTGGTATTGCTGCTGCGTGAGTTCAATGTGAAGGTGATGCGTTTTCTCCTTCTCGGCCACAGCGTCCTCCTTTCCGCAGCCAAGGGCTGCAGCTCTTTCCGCCAGCAAGCGGCATTGGGGTTAGGGGTATGCCCC
>JAGHHM010000119.1 GCA_017887695.1 Oscillospiraceae bacterium
CCCTTTTGCAGATCACTAACCTGCAAAGAGCCTATCTGGAATTGATTCGTATGTTTCGTTACCTTCGCAGCGAGATGGAACGGCAGTTGGAATGGTCCTGTATTCCGGAAGAAACGGAAAATCGAAAGCCCCTTTACATCCTGCTCAGCGTCTTGGCTTTCTGCATTTTTTGCCTTTTATGTGTGCTGAGCCATCCCGCCGTGGCACAGCTTCCCCAAAGCCTCTACTTTCCCTGCCTGGGCGCTGCCTTTGCAGCCCTGTGCAGCGCAGTCTGGTTTGGGATCCGGCAGGGCCGGGGCGAGTAATATGCACTTTTCAGGAGGCAGAAAATGATCCATTCCAAAGAAGAATTGTTGGAGGCCAAGCGGCAGATTGACTCCACTCTCCACAAGCTGCAGGAGACCGTCAAGACCCTGGAGGGGAAAGAAAATCCCATCCGCTACAAGTCCCAGATCACCCTGGCCAAACGCCGTATCCAGGCCTTTACCCTGGCTGTTTCGCTTATCGAAAGAGAACTGGCGCAAACGACGGAATAACGGCAAAAGGTGCGGAGCTTCTGTAAATGCAGAAGCTCCGCACCTTTATTGTCTTCAAGAGGAGCCGCGTCAAGCTGAGGCCCTTCTCCCCTCATGTTGATCGATTTCCTTCGTTCAAAACGACGGCCATCCGCTCCAGCCCAAGCCCAAGCCCCTCAAAGCCTGCGCACCGTCCTGGTCGGCTGTTTACAGCGTGATCCAGCAGAGGCTGAGCCTGGCAGGAAGCATCCAGGCACAGGTCCAAAGTCAGCACATCCTCCCAGGCCCGATTAAGGAACGCCACCTCCTGGCGGCCGTGGGTACGGGTGATATGGATGGTCTCCGCCTGGCGCAGGTATGCCTCCACCTCATTTGCGGCAAACCCTGCTGCGGCGAGACTCTCGGTCAGTCCCTCTCGGAACAGCCCCGGAACATCCGCCCACTGAAAGGGCGCCACATCATAGCGGACAAAGGTGTATCGGCTGTGGCAGTGGACAGCCAGCAGGCACTTGCGCCCACGCAGGTCGATCACATGCAGATCCCAGCACAAGCGCCGGTCTGGCTCTGTACCATACGCCGGCGTTTTCATCTTCAGAAATCGCTGGAGAGGAAATGTCAATCCCAGTTCCATCACTTTGCCTCATGGGAAATGGAGATTTTTTCCACATGGATTTTCCCGTCTGTCAGCTCCGCCATCATCATGGTGATCTCCTGGTGAAACCGTCGTGGGCCGCAGGAACCGGGATTGAGCCAGAGGATCCCCTCCTTCTCCTCCTCCACATACTTGTGGGAGTGGCCGAACACCACCACATCCACGCCGGCCAGGTTCAGCGGAAGCTCCTTCCTGTTGTGGACCATGCAGAAGGTTACGCCGTCCAGCGTAACGGTGAGATCGTGGGGGATATCCTCCGCCCAGCCCCAGTCATTGTTGCCCCGGACAATGTAGAGCGGGGCATACTGCCGCAGTTCATCCACAATAGCCTGCTTGTTAATGTCGCCGCCGTGGAGAATGGCGTCGGCGGTTTTCAAATGCTCTACCACCTCCGGCCGCAGCAAGCCATGGGTGTCAGATAGGATCGCTAGTTTCATGTATCGGTTCCTCCCAGAGTCCAGCCCCAATCGTTATGATAGATCATCTGGCGGGTCATACCGCCGTCAATACAGATATTTGCCCCGGTGATGAAGCCCGCCTTGTCCGAACAGAGGTACAGCACCATATTGGCAATGTCCAGCGGATTCCCCACCCTGCCGGCAGGCTGCTGCGCAGCGTCCGGCCCCTGGTAGACGGTGTAGTCAGTGTCGATCCAGCCGGGAGAGATAGCGTTTACCCGCACCTTGCCGCTGAAGCTCACCGCCAGAGCATGGGTCAGAGCGGAAATACCGCCCTTGGCTGCGGTGTAGCTCTCTGTCTGGGGCTGGCTCATCCGATCCCGGGAGGAGGAAATATTGACAATGGCTCCGCCGGGAGCGAAGTGTGGCGCGAACAGCTTGGCAAGGTAAAAGGGCGCGGTAACCCCCACCCGCAGGGCATAGTTGAACTCCTCATAGGTGCACTCATCAATCCCCTTCATCAGGGGCAGGGCGTTGTTGACGAGATAGTCCACATGGCCGCAGTCGGCAATAACCTTGCGGGCAAAGTCCTCCAGAACCGCCTGATCAGCCAGATCTCCCACATAGTAATCGTTGGGAAGCAGATCAATGATGCACACCCTGGCCCCCGCCTTGCAAAACTCCCGGGCGATGGTTTTGCCAATACCCTTGGCGCCGCCGGTGACTACGGCAACTTTGCCTTCAAACATGGTGTCTCCTCCTCATTCTGCATTCTCTTCCAGAGCTTCCACCAGAAAGCTCACCGGGCGAAAGCCGTCGTTACAGGAGAGCATGGCGGATTTGGGGTCTTTCATCCAGCCATCGTAAAAGTTCTCTCCGCCATGGCTCAAAGCCAGCACAAAGGGGGAGAGGGTGTCCCAGGCGCTTTGGCAAAAGCCCTCCGGCTTCTCCCAGCCATTGGCGATAAAGACCTGCCCCTCCTCCATATCGCAGGCATGGGAGATGGGGTTCTCATACCGTGCCATCAAATCCTCATAGCAGGTAATCCGCATGACGGTAATTTTACACTTTTTCATATGATGATCCCCTCGCAATGATCAATCTCGTGCTGGATGATCTGAGCTGTCCAGCCATCGAAGGTCTTCAGCCGCTCCTGGAACTTCTCGTTCTGCCAGCGCACCTTGATAGACTTCCACCGTTTGGCCATGCGGGTGCCGGTAAGGGAGAGGCATCCCTCCTCCGCATCGTAGGGGCCGGATTTTTTGATAATCTCCGGATTGAACATAACCATATATTTGCCGTCGTTATCAAAGGCTATGATACGCTTATTCACGCCGATCATATTGGCTGCCATCCCCACGCAGCCATCCTTATGGTGCTCCAGGGTTTCCAGCAGATCGGCGGCAACCGGAAGATCCTCCGGCGTGGCAGGTTCTGCCTTCTGGGCCAAAAACGCCTCGTCTTTACAGATATCTCGAATCATATCAGCTTCTCCTTGTGTTGTTGAATCACCGCCGCCATCATCTGAGCCGCTATGGGGACTCCCATCCCAGGGAACGCTGCTTCCCTGCCCCTGCGCCCACTTGCCCCGACACTTGCAGGCGTCCGCTCCACTTATTATGTACGCAGCCGGAAGGTTTTCGGAGCAAACTTATAGACCAGGATACAGGCGACAATGGAGTACAGCACGCAAAAGGCGATGCACGCCGCGCCGAACACCAGGATAGGCAGCCGGAGGTTCATCAAAGCATAGCATGCCGCATAGGTCAGGATCATCACAATCCGGTAGGTACCGCTTTTCATCTCCGTCCCTGCCGTATAGGGCTGAAGCAGAAAATAGACGGTCAGGTAGTGGATAGAGAAAAACAGGCTCATGGCCAAAACGGAAACCAAAAGCACCACATAATTGAGGGGATTGTCCGTCCCGCCGGAGACATACAGAATCAGGGAGAGCCCCACACCGATAACCAGGGCCGGGACAGCGTTGATCTTCATAATCTCCCGCAGACGGATCTGGAACAGTTTGAGTACAAATCCGGGCTGCTTATAGAAGGAGTAGGTCAACAGGCTGTGATCACAGTTCATAAACAGGGCCTGCGTGAAGCTGGTACCACGGTTAATCATATACATGATAAACGCAAAATAGGGTAGCCAGGTCATCACCATCTGGTTGATATCCGCTTTGGTTCCAGGGGACAGCAGCATAAGCAGCAGGACGCCGCCGCTGAGGATAGCACAGATACCCGCAATCCGGGTGGTGGATTTCCAGAGGATCTTCCGGTGCCGCTTGATAAACAGCTCGTTGAGGTATTCAAAACCCTTCTTCCGGCTGGTAATGGAGGCGTCGGCGGAGATGGCCTTCTCGCTGGCGGTTTTGGCTGCCTTTTTGACAGTGTCCATCTGAATAAACATCTGGGCGAGCAGCTCCTGGTTGATCTCCCGGTAATACCGGAAGGTCACTACCCGCCGGAGACTAACAATACCTGCCGGAATCCATACCAGCCACAGCACCGCGGAGATCTCCAGGGGCAGCACAACTCCCACTGCCGGAGGAATATAGGCGAGGGCCAGCAGGACACCCGTCAGCAGCCAGGCAAATTTCTGCAGCTTGTTCTCATTGCGTACATAGCCGTTTTTCTCATAATCCCGCAGAGAATAGGCAGCCACTGTCAGCTTGGCTCCCGCCACGCAAAAGGGAATCATCAGGCAGAGCCAAAGGGGAACCCCTCGATCCAGCCCAAACAGGATGGTAAAGGGCAAAAATCCCACCACGGTCTTCAGCAGCGCGTAGCCATAATTGACCAGGGTATACGACCGGGCATTCATCCGCATAAGGATCATGGCGTAATACTTGTCCCGGGTGGGGTCAAAGAGGCTGGTATTCATGTACGAGCCAATCAGCGTCAGAAACAGCAGGATATGCAGGAAGGTCAGCTGGGACGGCGCACTCCGACAGAGAACCCCCAGGCCGCAGACCATCGTAAGAAAATAGATACACTTAAACAGGAAAATGGATACGAATTCCCAGAGTATTGACAGGACATTGGCAAAAATTTTGAGTCCCCTTACCTGGTACAAAGCGGCAGGCAAAAGACGCCCCAGCAGAGGGATCTGCTTGAGAGAATGGAGAATACCGTTGACCCGGTAAGTGTTCTTCAGAGAGAAAGACAACCGCAGTGTTTTAAGCATAGGTTTCCTCTTTCAGCGCCGCAATGATTTTTTCCTTGAACTCCTGATTGTCCAAGTTGGATTTTTCCACCACCTCCAGCTCCCCGTGACTGAGCAGCACAATCTCGTCGCAGAGATCCAGGGCCAGATCCATGATATGGGTGGAAAAGATGGTGATTCTGCCCTCCTTCAGAGAGCGAAGCAGCTGCTTCATTTCCTCAGCCACCACCACATCCAATGAGGTCAGCGGCTCATCCAGCAGCAGAATCTTGGGCTGGGCAATGATGTTGATAAGCATCTGCATCTTGTTCTTCATGCCGTGGGAATAGTCCTTGAGCAGCTTGTCCCGGTCTTCGGGCATAATACTCATCATGTCAAAATATTCGTCCAGGGACTTGGGATTTTCAATGGACGAGCCATTGATGTCCAGAAAGAACTTTAAAAACTCCCGTCCGGTCAGAAATTCAGGCACCGTGGGCGTGGAGAGCACATACCCTATGTCCTCCGCCGCTACTTCACGGCCTACCCCGTTCTCCTCCAAGAAAAACGCACCGCCATCCGCTTTGATGTCACGGTTCAGGCAGTTGAAAAGCGTTGTCTTACCCGCCCCGTTTCGACCCAGCAGACCGTAAATCTTCCCTTCCTGAAAGGTAAAATCAATATCTTTCAAAACCTCTTTCTGCTCAAAGCGCTTTGAAAGGTGCTCAATGATAAATCTCATTCGTTTCTCCTCGTTATGATACTTTCCAGCAAACCGGCAGGTCATTGGATACGGAAACCATTGGAAGTCTTTTCAAAGACATATGCCATTTTTTCCTCGTTTGAGGAAAATTCCAATCGTTCATATCCGGCCTCCTGGTGAAAGGATATGATACGCTCTGTCCAGTCAACCCAAAGGGGCTGAAATGTTTCTGCTTCTGTATCGTCGTCCATCCTTGTTTCGCTCCTTTTCCGATTCTGTGTGATGATAAACAGGGCTTCTCTATTCTGTAAAGCCCTCAGCATGGGGACAGGAACCCATCAAACAGGCAGGCTGTTTTTTCATGCCCACCTCAATCCCCAGCGACCGGGCATATGCAGGATCTTTCCGGATGGTGTCCATCAGCCGGATCACCATAATTCTCGCCCTTGTGTCCATCGGTATCACCTCGCTGTCAATGGTTTCAGAGTAGTTTTCCCTTGGCTTATGGGAACATTCTATCATTCCAGCAGGTGCGTCACCATCACAGATTCAGCAAAATAGAGCTGTGTATTTCTGCTGTGACAGCAAATATTTCCACCTAATTGTTTTCCCCGTCCAGCCGTTCCTTGCACAGGCGGTATTGCTCCGCGTCAATGGCACCGGTGGCCAGCATCCGCTCTGCCCAGAGCTGCAAGGTCTCAACCGTGATGGAAATCCGCTCCAGCTCCTTCTGAATAAAAATGAAATCCGCCAGCTCATCATCACTGATGTGGCCATCCGCCGTAATCTCAATCAAGCGCTCCTTGCGCTTGTTCATGGAGTTGAGGGAAGCCAGCATTTCCAGAATGATCTGGGACAGATCCTTGATTTTTACTTCCGGCACATACTGCTGTCCAATGGGGCACTGGTTGGCGCAGTAATAGTTACAAAGGTTGGGCTGCTTGTATTTCTCTGCCATAACGAGGACTTCGTCCGGATGGGGCAGGCAGCGCTCGTTCTCAATTTTCTCAATACGCTCAGGCGCAATGGACTCCAGCAGCTCACTGGCTGCTTCCCGCGTCAGATGCAGCGCCTCCCGTGTTTGGTGATAAATGTTCTTGTTCTCTTTTGTGGATACTCTCGCCATGATCGCAACCTCGCCTTACTATATTCTCGTCGCCATTATACGGGTTTCCTATAAGAATGGCAATTCTTTTTCCACACCTTGTGCAGAAGGAATGCTCCCGTGATACAGAAAAACCGGTGTGCCCTCTTCCCTTTTCTATCAAAGTCAGCGGCACTTCTTGCGGTAGATTTCGTCTATTGACTAAAAGGAGGCGAAAAGATGAACATATTACCTACAAAGAAAACCGCTATCTTTATTCTCACAGCTTCTGTGCTTGTACTTGTGGTATGGCTTATACGGGCGGTACTTTTACCGCCCACCATACCTTCCAAGCCGCCCACCATACCTTCCAAGCCAAGCGATACAGAATTGGAATTTTGGATCGTTGAAAATGTAGACGGGATCAATTGGGCTGGACACGATACCCCCTATGAACTGTATGGCGGCGATGCATATCTGGGGAAAAGCTACCCTCTGGAGCTGTCTGACGAAGGTATGCAAATTCCAAAGGAGTATGTCATTTACACTGTCACCTCATGGCCCGATTATTCTGATGACAGCCAATATGTCACAGAAATTAAAATAACAGATCCAGCGATCAGCGTATACGGTTTAACGATCAATTCATCCTTTACCGAATTTGACAACACATTTCATAAGCAGGGTTATCGCATCGATATAGAGAAAAATGAGCATCAGGAGAGTCACCAGGCCACCAAAAATGGTATTACCTTTTCCCTTATGTCAGATGATTATTCCTCCGACAGCGAAAGCGATTCGATCTTTACTATTTCCGCAAAGGTTACCAATCGCGAAAATAATGACTTTTAATATGCACGGGATAGTTCCTCCATTCGCCATATCACTGCCCAGCTGTTATCGCAAGAACACAGAACACCGACACATCATTCCCCGCCTCTTATGGATGGGAAAAGCCATCCGCAAGCAGCGTTTGCTTGCGGATGGCTTTTGTTTTTTGTTTTCCGCCCTATTCCTGCCGCAGGCGTTACACTGCGGTCTGGCGCTGTCAATGCGCTGCTCTGGCCCGCACCAACAGCATCATGGGTCGGCGCAGCTCATCCCGCATACCGGGGATGTCCAGCATTTCCTCGGAAGGCTCCGCCTCTTCCACTGCTTCCAGTATAAAGCCGCTGCGCAGCAGTCCCATCAGGATCTGAGTGAGCGTATGGTGCTGCTTGCGGACCTCGCAGCCCAAGAAATGGGTGACCCGTTCCCCGGGCATAAAATACTGATCGATGGGCCAGTACAGCGGCGTGCCATCTTCCCCATAGGCCCAATCCTGCCCCACACCGGCAGTAAAGACCGGATGCTCGATGTTAATGAGAAAGATTCCATCTTCCTTCAGTGTACGATGGACCTTTTTAAAAATGGCGTCCAGATCCTCTATATAATGCAAGGCCAGATTGGAGACTACGCAGTCCCATTCGGCCTCTGGATACTCATACGCATCAATCCCGCACACACGATAGCGGATGCCTTCCCCGCTGTTGCGACGCCGGGCTTCCTCAATCATTTTCTGGCTGATATCAATGCCCAGCACTTGCCGGGCACCCTGCTCCACGGCAAACTTGCAGTGCCATCCATAGCCGCAGCCCAGATCCAGCAGGGACTTCCCTTCCAGCGGTGGAAAAAGGGGCCTTAGCTGATGCCACTCTCCCGCTGCGGAAAGTCCTTCCCGGCTGCGGGACATCTGGGCGTATTGCTGAAAAAAAGCTTCGTTTTCATATTCATTTCTCACGGTGTCGTCCTCCTGTGCGCTGTTTACCGATGACTTCCGGGGAATACAGAGTGGAAAATGTGCTCCTCACCTCTGGCGTACTTTCTACTTTCACATAGCCTCTCTGCTTTTCCGTGATGGCCGGGTAAGATAGAAACCAATGCCAATGCTCGCCGCCTGCCAGATGCCGCCGGCGCGGTAAACCATCCAAACATGTTGGCCTGTTTCTCCTTGGAAATGCCGGGCCCAGGGGCTCATCGCCCTCCCCAGAAATATGTTTCATGCTCGGTCCTCATCGCCTGTTGCATCCATTTGGTTTATGGTGTTTCATTATACCACAAGTTCCGGTTTTGGAACATGGTAATCCGTTGCCGGCTACGATAGGTTATCCTCTACCAGAAAGGAATCCTTCGCTCCCTCATAGGGCGAAGCCTTGGGCAGGTCAGGGAACGCCGCTTCGCCCTGGGGCGTAATCTTTACGAAAAACTGGTCGTCACAGATGACGGCAAAGAACACATCGTCGCAATAGAGGCCGTATTCGCCGAACATCTTACGGCTGCGGATAGTTCCCGCCTCCCGCAGCTGCTCGGTCACATAGTTCACAAAATCCGGATGGGACGCCATGTCAATTCCTCCTGTAACG
>JAGHHM010000120.1 GCA_017887695.1 Oscillospiraceae bacterium
CTCCATTACCTTTTCACTATATTCCATAGCCATAACGCTATACTTCCATTCTATTTATATATTACTGATCGGAATGATAGGGATCCGGCATGTGTTCCAACATGTGCTGCCACACAGGACTCATCTGCCGCAGCTCCTTGACCACCTCGGGTACCTTCTGGAGAATGTAATCCACTTCCTCCATCGTATTGTACTCGCACAGGCTCAAACGCAGGGAGCCGTGGGCAATCTCGTGGGGCATGCCCAGAGCCAGCAGCACATGGCTGGGATCCAGGGAGCCGCTGGTACAGGCGCTGCCGGAGCTGGCGCAAATTCCCGCTAAATCCAGCCGCAGCAGCAGGCTTTCTCCCTCGATGCCTTCAAAGCAGAAACTGACAATGCCAGGGGCCTTGTGATCCGGATCACCGTTGCAGCGGGAATAGGGAATGGCACTGAGTCCTTCAATCAGCTTATCCCGCATGGCAGTGACCTTTGCCATGTTTTCCTCCAAATGGTCGCAGCTTTCCTTCAGGGCTGCCGCCATGGCCAGAATGGAGGGAATGGCCTCGGTACCGCCCCGCTTGCCTCGCTCCTGAGCGCCGCCCTCGATGAAGTTCTGAATCTTAATGCCCTTGCGGCAATAGAGAGCGCCTACGCCCTTAGGGGCATGGAACTTATGGCCGGAGAGAGCCAGCATATCAATATTGTCCTTTTCCACGTCCACCGGCATATGGCCTACTGCCTGCACTGCGTCACAGTGGAAAAGAATCCCCTTCTCCCGGCACAGTGCGCCGATCTCCCGGACAGGCTGGATGGTGCCGATCTCATTATTGGAATACATGATGGTCACCAGACAGGTATCCGGGCGGATAGCTGCTGCCAGCTCCTCCAGGCGGACAATACCGTTTTCGTGAACGGGGAGATAGGTAACCTCAAAGCCCTGCTTTTCCAGCTTGGCCAAAGTGTGGAGTACCGCATGGTGCTCGATGGCATCGGAGATAATGTGCTTCTTCCCTGCGGCGGCCCCAAGCCGGGCTCCCTCTGTAATGGCCCAGTTATCGGACTCGGTACCGCAGCCGGTAAAATAGATCTCCTCCGGCTTGGCTCCCAGGCATTCCGCCACTGTTCTGCGGGCGGCCATCAGCGCCAGATTGGCCTCCCGCCCCTTCTGGTGGAGGCTGCTGGGATTGCCATACAGCTCATGCATGGCCGGCAGCATGGCGTCGACAGCGGCCTTGCTCATGGCAGTGGTAGCCGCGTTGTCAGCGTATACAAACATAGATCTGATTCCTTCTTTCCTGAAGCCGGGCCCAGCCCGACGGAATATATATTTCTCTGAAAATATAATTCCTATACAAATATAGGATTTATTACACACTATAAATCGCACTGAGGAAAAAGTCAATAGCTTTCAGCAATTTCCCCGGGTATGGCAGCCGCAGCGGGCATCAATCCGCCGCTGCTTATCCACCAGGTCCGCCAGGGTCACATGGTCCACCACATTACTGATGGCCCGATCTACCTGTTCCCACAGCTCCAGCGTCACGCACTCCTTGCAATGGGCACACTGATTTACCTCGTCATCCAGGCAGGATACCGGGGCAATGCTGCCCTCCACCAGCCGCAGGATGGTTCCCACTGTGTAGTCCTCCGGACTGCCCACCAGATGGTAGCCGCCTCGGGCGCCACGAGTGCTGCGGACCATGCCGCCCCGGATCAGGGTGGGGATCACTTGCTCCAGATATTTTTCGCTGATGCCCTGACTTTCCGCCACAGATTTCACCGAGAGATTGACTCCCTCCTCCTGCATGGCCAGCGCCAGCATCAAATGGAGCGCATAACGGCTTTTGGTTGATATTTTCACGGCGGACATACCCCCCTTCCGAATTCCTATGTTAATATAGGAATTATTCTCTGTCAAGGGAAATCTGAAAAATTCTTCTGCGTGCCCAGTCATATGGAAAACGCACTGCCGCTTGCTTTACCGGATGCTGGGGCGTGGCTATGCCAGGCGGGAGTTTGCTTCCGCCAGAGATAGCAGCCGGCTTTGCATGAAAAACCGTTGTTTGTTTGAATAATCTGTCGGCTATTCTGGGATGCAGTTTCCGCTAACCCTTGACGCTGAAGGCGGAAGGCGGTATACTTGGGGCAGGAATCCAGCGTATTCTTCAATATCATTCATCGAAAGTATAAATGGACAGGCATGGGCCGGAAAGGATGGAGAACGGTGGGGCTGTCAGATCTGTTGGCTGTCAGACGCGGCATTACTGCCCTGATCGGCAGCGGCGGCAAAACCACCGCTATGTACCTTCTGGCGGAGGAGCTTTCCCACCGGGGGACGGTGATCTGCACCACCTCCACCCATATCCTGCCGCCAGCCCATATGCCTGTGCTGACAGCGGCGGACGAGGTGGCAGAACGTCTGTCCAAGCAAGGCGTCGTCTGCATGGGAAGCCCCGGGCCGGAAGGGAAACTGATTGCACCGCCTGTATCTGCTGCGGACATGGCTGCTCTGGCGGACTATGTGCTGGTGGAGGCCGACGGTTCCCGGCAGCTGCCCTGCAAGGCCCACCTGCCCCATGAGCCCGTGGTTCCTCCTGATACGGATCAGCGGATCTTACTGGTGGGTGCTTCCGGCTTTGGACAGCCGGTGTGCCGGGGAGCCCATCGGCCAGATGTATTCTGCCGGCTTTCCGGGTTGGAACCGGACGATCCTATTACGCCCCAGGCCCTGGCAGCAGTCATCTGTCAGGAAAATCTGGCGGACAAGGTACTGATTAATCAGGCGGAAGCGCCCCAGGCCCTGGCCTTGGCCAGGGAACTGGCGGCCTTGCTGCCGGTGCCGGCCTTTGCCGGCTCTTTGCGGAAAAGGAGCTTTCTATGTTTGTTGTAATCCGGGGCGGCGGAGATATTGCCACCGGCATTGCCCTGCGCCTTTACCGCAGCGGCATGGCGGTATGCCTGTGTGAAATCCCAGCGCCTACCGCTATTCGCCGCACAGTATGTTTTTCCGAGGCCGTGCGGCTGGGAGAAACCACAGTGGAGGGGATCACCGCCCGCCGCTGCCACGTGGAGGAAGTTCCGGATCTGCTGGAACAGGGGATAATTCCCGTTCTGATAGATCCGGCGGGGGAAAGTATTCCCGCGCTGGCCCCTGATGTGGTGGTGGACGCCATCCTGGCCAAACGAAATTTAGGTACCACCATGGATATGGCACCTGTGGTTATCGGCGTAGGACCTGGCTTTACCGCTGGGGAGGACTGCCATGCGGCGGTGGAAACCATGCGGGGACACTACCTGGGCCGGGTGCTCTATGAAGGGAGCCCCCTGGAGAACACAGCGGTACCTGGTCTGATCGGCGGCTACGCCGGGGAACGGGTACTGCGGGCGCCGGCAGACGGTGTGTTCCAAGCCGTGGGACAGATCGGCGATCAGGTCCGTGAAGGAGATGTAGCCGGCTATGTGGATGGTGTACCTATGCGCTGTATGATCAGCGGCGTGCTGCGGGGGATTCTGCCTGATGGTACTGTTGTCCACAAAGGGATGAAAAGCGGCGATGTGGATCCCAGATGTGCCATTGATCACTGCTTCTGCGCCTCAGATAAAGCTCTGGCAGTGGGCGGAGGCGTGCTGGAGGCCATATTGAACCTGTCTGACATTCTTGTAGATTGATACAAAAATTAACTATATAATACTTTTTCGGAGGGATAACCTATGGAAAACGAAGTGAAACTGACAAAGCTGGCCAAATGCGCCGGCTGCGGCGCCAAGGTGGGGGCAGGCGTGTTGGCCCAGCTGCTGGACGGGATTAAGGTCCACCATGACCCCAATCTTCTGGTAGGCTTTGACAAGAGCGACGACGCTTCTGTGTACAAGGTCACAGATGATCTGGCTCTGGTACAGACGGTGGATTTCTTCCCCCCTATCGCGGACGACCCCTATCTCTTTGGCCAGATTGCCGCTACCAATGCGCTTAGCGACGTCTATGCCATGGGCGGCGAGCCCAAGCTGGCACTGAACCTGATGTGCATCCCCAAGGATATGCCCCGTGATGCGGTACATCAGCTGCTCCGGGGGGGCTATGACAAGGTCTACGAGGCGGGCTGCCTGATTACCGGCGGCCACAGCATCTTTGACGATGAGCCCAAGTATGGCCTGGCCGTCACCGGCTTTGTCCATCCCGATCACATCCTGACCAACAGCGGCGCCCAGACCGGCGATGTGCTGCTGTTTACCAAGCCTCTGGGTATCGGCGTACTGTCTACCGCTCACAAAGGGGAGATGGCCTCTGAGGAGGGCATTGCTCTGGCCTATCAGCTGATGACCACCCTGAACAAGAGCGCCCGTGACGCCATGGTAAAATACCGCGTTCACGCCTGCACCGATGTCACCGGCTTTGCCATGCTGGGACATCTGCTGGAAATGGCCCAGGGCAGTGACAAGCAGATTACCCTCCATGTGGACGACATCGACATGATCCCCGAGGCCATGGAACTGGCGAAAATGGGCATCCTTCCTGAAGGTATGTACCGCAACCGCAATTTTGCCGAGGCTTGGGTAGATATGGGCGACACCCCGCTGTACAAGCAGGATATCCTCTTTGATCCTCAGACCGCCGGCGGACTGCTGATGGCGGTGGATCCTGCTGACGCCGACGCTCTGTATGAGGAGCTGAAGGGGAGCGTGCCCAGCGCCCAGCGGATCGGCGTGGTGGAGGACTATCAGGGAGGCTCCCGCATCTTCCTTCGCTGACCTACCTATCCTGACATACAAATGGCCCCGCCTGATATAGGCGGGGCCATTCTTCTTTTTTGGATAAAAAATGCAGGACTTGACGAATTACTCCATCTTGCGATATTGTATCTCTCAACATGGCAAATATTTGCCGGGCTGTCAAAGAGAGAAAGAGAGGTACAGACCATGTCAAGGAAAACCATTATGACCAATATTGCCTATGATACCCAGCGGCGATGCTTCTATGTCACTTTGTACAGCGGCGCTGCCGGTACTCAAAAGGCAAGCCGTACTGTGCGCTGTTACCCCACCCTGGAACAGGCAATTCAGGCTCTGGAGGACTTCAAAGCCGGAAAATGCCTGGAGGCGGGGCAGCCGGCTCAGGATCTGACGGTAGGGAGATGGCTGCGCTATTGGCTGGAGCAGGTGGTCAGGCCCAGCCGCTCCGCCAGCACCACCCACGGCTACACCATGATTGTCCGCAACCATTTGATTCCGGGCCTGGGGACGGTTCGTCTCCGGGAGCTGACCGCCATCCAGGTTCAGAAATACCTGAACCAAAAGCAGGCTGCCGGATTATGTGCCAATACCGTGCGAAAGCACCACGGAGTCCTCCACAATGCTCTGGAACATGCCAGGAAACAGGGCCTGGTGGAACAGAATGTGGTGGAAATGGCTGTCAGGCCCGCTGCTACCCATCCGGTTCATCACTATTACGACGCGGAAACCATGCAGCGTTTGTTTCAGGCCCTGGAGGGCTCCAGCATTGAACTGGCGGTAAAGCTGGCAGGCTACCTGGGTTTACGGCGCAGCGAAATTTGCGGCCTGAAATGGAGCCATGTGGATCGTTACGAAAAAATCATCACCATTGCGGAAGCGCGTACCGCTGTTAACGGCAAAGCGGTGGACAAAGAACCGAAAAACAATTCCTCTGTCCGACGGCTGGGATACAGTGGTCTCACGGATCTGGAACAAATCCTGGAACAGCAGTGGCAGAAGCGGCTGCGGGAAAAAGAGGCCATGGGCAGCCGTTATCAGGATCAGGGCTTTGTCCTGTGTCACAGCGGGGGAAGGCCCTTTCAACCCGACTATCTCAGCAACCGGCTCCAGCGGCTGCTGGCAGGAAAAGATCTTCCCTATGTGACCCTTCACGGACTGCGACACAGCTTCGCCAGCATTGCTCACAGTCAAAACGTTCCACTTTTTGGAATCAGCAAAGCACTGGGACACAGCAGCACCGCCACAACTACCCAAATCTATATGCATCTTTTTGATGATACCCATCTCTCTGTGGTACAGGAGGTCGGGAAAGCCATCGGTGAGGCAGGGCGGCAGCATGCCTGATAGCAGCAAAAAAGAGCGCCCGGCCATTGCTGACCAGGCGCTCTCTTGCCGGTGTATAAAAATTTTTACTCAGCGGAGAACTGATCCTTGCCTACGCCGCACAGGGGGCAGACAAAATCCTCAGGAACATCCTCCCACTTGGTGCCGGGAGCAATGCCGTTATCGGGATCGCCCAGGGTCTCATCGTAAACATAACCGCAAACATCGCAAACGTATTTCATAGGGGAACTCCTTTCACTTCAGCGCCCATCCGAGGCGCTGTTTGTTTTCATGGGTTTAGTATAGCCTGTTTTCCGTTAAATAACTGTTGCAAATACAACGAAATGAAAATTTTTCTCAGCTGAGCTCTGCCTGGCCTGTATAAAGCTGATAGTACTTCCCACCCTGTACAATCAGGTCGTTGTGGTCGCCCCGCTCAATGATCTCACCTTGCTCAAGGACCATAATGGCCTTGGCATTGCGGACGGTGGACAGACGGTGGGCAATGACAAAGACGGTACGACCCTGCATCAGGCCATCCATGCCTTTTTCAATCAGTTTTTCCGTACGGGTATCAATGGATGACGTGGCTTCATCCAGGATCAGCACCGGCGGATCGGCTACCGCCGCCCGGGCAATGGCCAGCAGCTGCCGTTCACCCTGGCTGAGATTGCCGCCGTCATCGGTAATCCAGGTGTCATAGCCTTTGGGCAGATGGCGGATAAAGGTATCTGCGCTGGCCAGACGGGCGGCCGCATGGACCTCCTCATCGGTGGCATCCAGTTTTCCGTACCGGATGTTATCCGCTATGGTTCCGGTAAACAGGTGGGTATCCTGAAGAACAATGCCCAGGCTTCGCCGCAGGCTGTCCTTACTGATATCCCGTACATCAATGCCGTCATAGGTGATCAGACCGCTTTCTATCTCGTAAAAGCGATTGATCAGGTTGGTGATCGTGGTTTTTCCGGCGCCGGTGGAACCAACGAAAGCGATCTTCTGGCCAGGCTTGGCATAGAGACTGATGCCGTGGAGAATAGTCTTTCCCGGCACATAGCTGAACACCACATCGTGGAACCGTACATCGCCCCTTAAAGGTACCAGACTGCCGTCGGGCTGCTTCCAGGCCCAGCCGCCGCCCCGTTCCGCAGTCTCCTCCAAAGCGCCATCCGGGCCTTTACGGACATTTACCAGGGTGGTTTTGCCCTCATCGGTTTCAGAGGCTTCCTCCATTACCTCAAAGATTCGTTCTGCACCGGCAATGGCAGCCAATACATTATTGATCTGCTGGCTGATCATACCTACCGGCTGGCTTACCTGCCGAACATACTGGAGGTACATTACCAGGGAGCCCAGATCCAAGCCCATATAAATCGAGAGCAGCGCTCCGGTGCAGCAGGTAAGCGCATAGTTGATGTGGGAGATGTTTCCCATGGCCGGCATAATGGCTCCGGCAAAGGACTGGGCCGCCGTGGCGCTGCGGCGATATGCCTCGTTGCGCTGGGCAAACCCCTCACGAGCCTTTTCCTCATGATTAAACACCTTTATGACCTTTTGTCCTTCGATCATCTCCTCAATATATCCATTGACCACACCAATGTCCCGCTGCTGTTCCGCAAAAAAGTAGCGGCTGCGCTTGCCCACAGTCATTACCACCGCCAGCATCAGGCCCAGGCAGAAAATCGTTACCAGAAACAGGAGCGGGCTGGTAATGATCATCATCGCCACAACCCCTACAAAGGTCAACGCACCGGAAACCAAGCTGGCAAGACCGTTGTTCATGATCTCTGTAATAGTTTCAATATCATTGGTATAGCGGCTCATCAGTTCGCCATGGGTATGGGTATCAAAATAACTCAGGGGTAGGGTCTGCATTTTGGCAAACAAATCCCGCCGGAGAGCATAGCTGGTCTTCTGGGATACATGGACCATAATCCGGGAGTAGGCAAAGGAAAACACGGCAGCTCCGATATATATCAGGGCCATAAGCGCCAGTGTGCGGGCCAGCTTTCCAAAATCGCCGGGAATGATCGCCTCATTCACCAGGGGCTTAAGCAGGTAGGAGCCGCCAATCGTGCATGCGCTGTACAGTACCAGACATACCGCCACCACCAAAAGAAGCCACTTGGAACGGCCCAGATAGGACATAAGGTTTTTTATGGTCTTACCCATATTCTTGGGCTTCTGATATCCGTGGCGGTTTCTGCCGCCGGGACCGCCCATAGGCCGTGGATTAGCCATCGATACTCACTCCTTCCTGCTGGGACTGGTACACATCCCGATAGATCTCGCTGGATGCCATCAGCTCCTCATGGGTACCCACAGCGGAGATCTTACCATCGTCCATTACGATGATCATGTCAGCATCCATGACGGAGATGATCCGCTGGGCAATAATAATCTTGGTGGTGTCAGGCAGCTGGGTACGGAAAGCCTGACGGATCTTGGCATCGGTAGCGGTATCCACCGCAGAAGTGGAATCATCCAGAATCAGGACCTTCGGCTTTTTCAAGATAGCCCGTGCAATACACAGACGCTGCTTCTGCCCGCCGGAGACATTGACGCCGCCTTGGCCCAGATCCATGTCCAGACCGCCGGGAAGCCGCCCGATAAACTCATCAGCACAGGCAGCCGCACAGGCAGCGTTGATTTCTTCGTCCGTAGCATGCTCGTTGCCCCAGAGCAGATTTTCCCGGATGGTACCAGAAAAAAGTGTGTTTTTCTGGAGCACCATGGCACAGCAATCCCGCAAATGCTCCATGGTGTACTCTTCCACCGGGCGGCCACCTACCCGAACAGTACCCTTGGTGGCTTCATAAAGCCGGGGGATCAGCTGTACCAATGTACTTTTCGCGGAGCCCGTAGCCCCGATGATACCCACTGTCTGCCCGCTCTTGATGTGAAGGTCGATATCCTCCAGGTTCCATGCCTCGCTGCTGGTATTATATTTGAACCAGACGTGGTCAAAATCAATGGAACCATCCTCCACACGGGCATTGGGATCAGCGGCACTATCCCGGATGTCTGGCTGCTCCTCCAGCACTTCAATGATACGCTTGCCGCAGGCCACGGAGCGGGTCAGCATCATCATAATCATGGACACCATCATCAGGCTCATCAGGACCTGGGTAATATAAGTGAAGAACGTGGTCAGGAGGCCTACCTCCAGGGTACCAGCCTGCACCATGGGCGCGCCATACCACATTACCGCAATAATGGTGCCGTAGGTAATGAGCATCATAGCCGGCATGTTGATGATAACTCGGCCAAAAGCCTGCTCAGAAATATTTCGCAGACCGGTGTTGCGCTTCTCGAATTTTTCGTTTTCATAGTCCTGGCGGACAAAGGATTTGACCACCCGAATAGCGTTGAGGTTTTCCTGTACCACCAGATTCAGGCCATCGGTGCGCTCCTGCAAAATCTTGAACTTGGGCGCAACTCCCAGAATGATAAACAGGATGACCACCGCCAGCAGCGGCAGGGCCACCAGGAATACCCGGCTGAGCTGGGTGGAAATGCCGATGGCCAGCACCAGCGCACTTACCAGCATCACCGGCGCCCGCACCAGCATCCGCATGGACATCATCAATGTCATCTGCATGGTATTGCAGTCGGTAGTCAGACGGGTAATAAGGGATGCAGTGGAAAATTTTTCAATATTCCGAAAAGCATATTCCTGGATATGGTCATACTGTGCCTGCCGGAGGTTGGCGCCGAATCCCTGGCCGGCCCGGGCTGCCAGGAAGGCCGCCGACACACCCAGAAACATGGACAGCAGTGCCATGCCCACCATCAAAGCACCATACTGGAAAATCCCGTTAGTATCTCCCGCCGGAATATGCGTATCCACAATGGTCGCCATTACCAGCGGCAGCAGCAGTTCAAATACTGCCTCCGCACCGGAGCAGAGGATGCCCAAAAACACCCACTTCC
>JAGHHM010000121.1 GCA_017887695.1 Oscillospiraceae bacterium
ACCCTGGCAGAGGACGAGGTGTTTATTATGGGGGACAACCGTAACCACAGCACCGACAGCCGCAGCACCCGCCTGGGAGCGGTGAAGGAAGGATATATCCAAGGCAAGGCCATCTTCCTCCTTTTCCCGGGGGAGACGCCGGATACCCAGAAGCGGGACTGGAGCCGCATTGGCTTTATTGACTAAAAGGAGAGACGGAATTACTATGCCGGAGACGCAGCACGATATGAACATCCAGTGGTATCCAGGCCACATGACCAAGACCCGCCGGATGATCCAGAGCCAGCTGAAAAACATGGACGCGGTCTGCGAGATTCTGGACGCCCGGATCCCTGTTTCCAGCCGCAATCCGGATGTGGAGGAGCTGACTGCCGGAAAGCCCCGGCTCATTGTTCTCAACCGCATCGACATTGCGGATACCGCCGCCACCCGAGCCTGGACGGCTTATTTTCGGGAGAAAGGCTTTGCGGTGCTGGAAGCCAACGCCAAGGAAGGGCAGGGGACGGCCCGGTTTGCCGCCGCTGTCCGGGATCTGCTGGCGGAGAAGCTGGCGGCCTATGCGGAAAAGGGCCAGACGGGCCGCACTCTGCGGGTGATGATCCTGGGGATCCCCAATGTGGGGAAATCCACCTTCATTAATAAAGTAGCCAAGCGTAAGACTGCCAAGGCCGAAGATCGCCCCGGAGTCACCCGGAGCCAGCAGTGGGTGCCGGTGGACCGGACCCTGGAGCTGATGGACACCCCGGGTATGCTCTGGCCTAAGTTTGATGATCCCATGGTGGGACTCCATTTGGCCTTTACCGGCGCGGTGCGGGACGAGATCCTGGACACGGAGACACTGGCCTGCCGCCTGATGGAGTTTCTCGCCCAGCGCTATCCCCAGGCCCTGGCGGAGCGCTACAAGGTGGAGATCGCGCCGGAGGACAGCGGCTACGATTTGCTGATCAAGGCGGGCCGCCGCCGGGGCTTTATGATCCGGGGCGGCGAAGTGGACACCGAGCGGATGGCCAAGATCCTGCTGGACGAGTTCCGGGGCGGCAAGCTGGGACGCTTTACCCTGGAGCTGCCGGAGGACATCCGGTAAAGGAAGGAGGGTGGCTATGCCCAACTGGGAATATGAAGAGAGAGCCGCAGCGGCGGGCTATACCGCTGTGTGCGGCGTGGACGAGGCGGGAGCAGGGCCTCTGGCGGGGCCGGTGTACGCCGGGGCGGTGATATTGCCCTTTGGGCTGGAGCTGCCTTATCTCAACGATTCCAAGCAGGTAACGCCTAAGCGGCGGGATGGACTCTTTGATCTGATCCGGGAAAAAGCCATTGCCTGGTCTGTGGCCTCGGTATCGGCGGAGGAGATCGATGAAATGGATATCCTCAACGCCCGGATGCTGGCTATGCAGCGGGCTATTGATGGTCTTGTGCCGCCGGCGGACTACGCCCTTATCGACGGCAACCGGGATCACGGCAGCCGCTGTGCTGTGGTGACGGCCCATGAAACCATTGTCAAGGGAGACAGCCGCAGCACCTCCATCGCCGCGGCTTCCATTCTGGCCAAGGTCAGCCGGGACCGGCATATGGAGAAGCTGGCGGAGGAGTATCCCCAGTACCTCTTTGACCAGCATAAGGGCTACGGCACCAAGCTTCACTACGCCATGCTGGATCAATACGAACCCAGTCCCGTCCATCGGAAAACGTTTCTCACAAAGTGGGAGGCCCGCCGCCATGGATGAGCGGAAGCGCCTGGGCAACCGGGGGGAGGAGGAAGTGGCCCGCTGGCTGCGGGGCCAGGGATACCGGATCCTTGCCAGCCAGTACCGCTGCCGTTTCGGAGAGATCGACCTCATTGCCCGCAGCCGGGAAGGGATTCTCTGCTTCGTGGAGGTTAAGGCCCGCACCAGCAGCCGCTTTGCCGCGGCCCGGGAGGCGGTGACGGCAGCCAAGCAGCGCCGCCTGCGCACCACCGCCCAGTTGTACCTGGCTCAGACAGGCCAGGGGGAGTGCCCCTGCCGGTTTGATGTGGCAGAGGTCTATCCCAGTCCTGCGGGATATGAGATCAACTATATTACCAACGCGTTCTGAGGGACGCGGAGGGGAGGATATGCCATGGAATATCTCAGCACAAGAGACAAAACCCTGCGCCTGACGGCGGCGGAGGCCATCAAGATGGGCCTGAGCCGTGACGGCGGACTCTTTACCCCTGCGGAGTTTCCCGGCCTGAGCCCGCTGGAGATCGAGGCCCTGTGTCCCATGACCTACCAGCAGCGGGCGGCCTATATCATGGGCAAGTTCCTGCCGGATTTCACCCCGGAGGAGCTGACAGACTACGCGGAGAAGGCCTACGGCCCTGATAAGTTTGATACCGAACACGCCGCTCCTCTGCGGCGGGTAGGGGGGAAGACCTGGTGCCTGGAGCTGTGGCATGGTCCCACCAGCGCCTTCAAGGATATGGCCCTTCAGATGCTGCCCCAGCTCCTCTCCGCCAGTCTCCGTAAGACCGGGGAGGACAAAACCGCCTGCATCCTGGTGGCCACCTCCGGCGATACCGGCAAGGCCGCCATGGAGGGCTTTGCCGATGTGCCTCAGACCAAGATCCTGGTGTTTTATCCCAGGGACGGCGTCAGCGAGATCCAGAAGCTGCAAATGGTCACCCAGGAGGGGGCTAACGTGGGGGTCTGCGCCGTGGAGGGCAACTTTGACGATGCCCAGAACGGCGTCAAGCGGATCTTCTCCGACGAGGCCATGCGCCAGGAGCTGGCGGGCCGGGGGTACTTCCTCTCCTCCGCCAATTCCATCAACTGGGGCCGGATTTTGCCTCAGGTGGTGTACTACGTCTCCGCCTACTGCGACCTCCTCAATATGGGAGAGATCCGTCTGGGGGACAAGGTGAACTACTGCGTGCCCACCGGCAATTTCGGCAATATTCTAGCCTGCCACTACGCCGGGAAGATGGGTGTGCCTGGGGGCAAGCTTATCTGCGCCAGCAACTGCAATGACGTGCTGACGGACTTTATCCGCACCGGCATCTATGACCGCAACCGCCCCTTCCACACCACGATGTCTCCCTCTATGGACATCCTGATCTCCAGCAACCTGGAGCGGCTCCTCTTCGAACTCTCCGGCGGGGACGACGCCCTGGTGCGGCAGTACATGGAGGAGTTGAAGACCACCGGTCGCTACGAGATTACGGCGGAGATGAAGGAGAAGCTCCAGGCCATGTTCTACGGCGGCTTTGCCTCCGAGGCGGATACCATCGCCACCATAACCACCCTCTATGCCGACGGCTACCTCATCGACACCCACACTGCCGTGGCCGCCAAGGTGATGGAGGACTACCGCCGGGAGACCGGTGACGACACCATCGCGGTGTTTGCCTCCACCGCCTCCCCCTACAAGTTCTGCGACAGCGTCCTTGCCGCCATCGGGGAGGACCCGGTGTCCGGCAGCGTGGATCGCATCGAGCAGCTGGAGAAGGCCGCCGGCGTGAGCGCCCCCAAACGGCTGGCGGCCCTGAAGGGCAAGGCCCCTCGCTTTGACGGCGTGACGAAAAAGGAAGAGATGGAGAAGGTCGTACTGGATTTCCTGAAATAACAGGGGAGAGGGAGAACCGCCATGGAAAAGAAGCGTCTGCGGCGCCGCTGGGCGCGGGTGAGTATTGTGCTGGTCATCTCAGGTGCCGGCTGCATTTTGCTTGGCCTGCTGCTGGGAAGAGC
Organism: Oscillospiraceae bacterium; assembly: GCA_017887695.1. GTDB lineage: Bacteria > Bacillota > Clostridia > Oscillospirales > Oscillospiraceae > Pelethomonas. Next base: position 3,705 of record JAGHHM010000121.1, read on the forward strand.
GGTGTACCCGTGGAAATGGACAGGGGGGCTGATCATCCTGGGAAGTGTCCTGCTGGTTGCGGCGTTGATCGTAAAGTATACTTCCCTGCGCTGCCCATCCTGCGGAAAAGGGGCTGCGATGCCCCTCTGGAATCCCGGAAAGCGCTTTTATTGCCCGTGCTGCGGTAAGCCCTTTCTGTTCGACGATGAGCCGGACGAGATCGAAAAAGAGCATACAAAAGAGGAGTAGCCTATGGCCCTGTACGCCATCGGCGACCTGCACCTGGGGCTGAGTGTGAACAAGCCCATGAACGTGTTTGGCCCTGGCTGGGATGGACATGTGGAGCGGCTGCGGGACGCCTTTGCACAACTGAATGACGACGATGTGACGGTGCTCTGCGGCGACACCTCCTGGGCCATTGACTTTGCCCAGAGCCTGGAGGACTTCCGGCTCATTGACAGCTTTCCCGGGAAAAAGATCATCCTTAAGGGGAACCACGACTACTGGTGGAACACTGCCGCCAAGATGAAGCGGTTCTTCTCCGACAATGGTCTTACCACCCTGGATATTCTCCACAACAATTGCCATACCTACGGGGACTACGCCATCTGCGGCACCCGGGGCTGGTTCTATGAGGAGGATCAGAGCGGACACAATGAGAAGGTATTTAACCGTGAGGTAATCCGGCTGGAGGCATCCTTGAAAGCGGCAGGCGGACGGCCCATCCTGGCCTTTCTCCACTACCCGCCGCTGTACACCGGCTACCGCTGCCCGGAGATCCTTGCCAAGCTGGAGGAATACCACGTGGAACGCTGCTGCTACGGTCATCTCCATGGCCCTACCCACAGACGGGCCATTGAGGGAACGGTGGGGACAGTGGCGTACAGCCTGGTTTCTGCCGATTACCTGGGATTTGTCCCTAAAAAAATATTGGAATAATGGCAAAATAATTTTCCAAGGTACTGGAATTCTGCATTTTTATGTGATACAATACTATGCTGGCTGACTGTGAAGGCCGACAGTAAACGGAGGAAATAAACATGAGTGTGAAAAATTGCGAGAAACGCGAGAAGAGCATGGTCGAGCTGACCGTGGAAGTGAGCGCTGCCGATTTTGAGGCCGCCGTTGAGAAGGCCTACAGAAAGCAGCGTGGTAAGATCAATATGCCCGGCTTCCGTCCCGGCAAGGCCCCTCGCAAGATGATCGAGTCTATGTATGGGCCTGAGGTGTTCTATGAGGAGGCCGTGAATATCGCTCTGCCCGACGCGTATATGAACGCGGTGAAGGAGCAGGAGCTGGACGTGGTCGGTTACCCCGAGGTGGAGCTGCTGGAAGTGGGCAAGGAGGGCTTCTCCTTCAAGGCTACTGTTGCGGTGTATCCTGAGGTGACCCTGGGCCAGTACAAGGGCTTGGAGGCTCCTAAGGCTGAGGTCAAGGTGATGGCCGCTGATGTTAACGCCCGTCTCAAGGAGATGGCTGAGCGCAACAGCCGCATGGTCAGCGTGGATCGTGCAGTGAAGAAGGGCGATACTGCCAACATCAACTTCGAAGGCTTCCTGGAGGGCGTGCCCTTCGAGGGTGGCAAGGGCGAGGACTATGATCTCGCCATCGGTTCCGGCAGCTTTGTTCCCGGCTTTGAGGAGCAGCTTATCGGCATGAAGGCCGAGGAGGAGAAGGACATCGACATCACCTTCCCTGAGGACTATCACGCAGATCTGGCCGGCAAGGCTGTGGTGTTCCACGTGAAGGTCAACGCCGTGAAGGTCAAGGAAGTGCCCGCCATTGACGATGAGTTTGCCAAGGATGTGTCCGAGTTTGATACCCTGGCTGAGCTGAAGAAGGACGTCAAGGCCAAGATGATCACTGAGCGCGAGGAGGCTGCCAACCGTGCTTTTGAGGATATCCTCATGGAGAAGGTGGCCGAGGGCCTGACCTGTGACATCCCCGACGCCATGGTGGAGGAGCAGGCCAAGCGCTTTACCGATAACTTCAAGATGCAGCTGCAGTCCCAGGGCCTGTCCTTTGAGCAGTACAAGCAGATGACCAATATGGACGAGGCTGCCCTGCTGGAGCAGGCCAAGGAGCCTGCCGCCCGTCAGGTACGGATGGATCTGGCTGTGGGCGCCATCATCAAGGCGGAGAACATCGAGGCTACTGACGCCGATGTGGACGCTGAGTACGAGAAGATGGCCAAGCAGTACGGCATGGAGGTCGAGAACCTCAAGAAGTACATCGAGGCTGAGGTGATTCGTGAGCAGGTGGTCCGCAGCAAGGCCATTGCCGTGGTGGTGGACAGCGCTGTTGCCGTCAAGCCCGAAGCCAAGGCCGAGGAGAAGAAGGAGGAGGCCCCCGCTGAGGAGGCTCCCGCCGAGACTGCGGAATAATCCGGCATTCCGGTACTAAACCCTCCGGGATCCGGTTATACTGCTGTGGAGTGTTGATTCCCGCCTGAGAGGGCGGGGGAGGGTCCCTATTCAAGCAGGAGGTAATTCATTATGAGCTTGGTACCTTACGTAGTAGAGCAGACCAACCGGGGAGAGCGGTCCTACGATATCTTTTCCCGCCTGCTCAACGACCGCATCATTTTCCTGGGTGAGGAAGTCAACGATACCACCGCCAGTCTTGTGGTGGCCCAGCTTCTGTACCTGGAGGCCCAGGATCCCGACAAGGATATCCAGATGTATATCAACAGCCCTGGCGGCTCTGTGACAGCCGGCATGGCTATCTATGATACCATGCAGTATGTCAAGTGCGATGTGTCCACCATTTGTGTGGGCCTGGCCGCCAGTATGGGCGCGTTCCTGCTGGCCGCCGGCGCCAAGGGCAAGCGTCTGGCCCTGCCCAACGCGGAGATTATGATCCATCAGCCCTCCGCCGGTACCCAGGGCCAGGTTACCGATATGGCCATTCACCTCAAGCGGCTGGAAGTTATTAAGCGCCGCCTGAACCATATCCTGGCGGATAACACCGGCAAGAGCCTGGAGACGGTCACTGCCGACTGTGAGCGGGACAACTTCATGACTGCCGAAGAGGCCAAGGAATATGGCCTCATCGACAAGGTCATCTATTCCAGATAAGCGAAGAGGGGAAAACAGTCCATGAGTGACGAGACGAAAAAGTCCCTGCGCTGCTCCTTCTGCGGCAAGCGGGAGGAGGAAGTGCGGCGGATGATCCAGGCGCCTGGCGCCCGTATCTGTGACCAGTGTGTCCAGCTGTGCATGAACGTGCTGGAGGAGGAGCTGGGCAAGCCCGATGCCAACATGACGATGGAGGCGCCGGAAAAGCTGCCTACGCCCCGGGAGATCAAGGAGATCCTGGATCAGTATGTCATCGGGCAGGAGTCTGCGAAAGTAGCCCTGTCGGTGTCCGTCTACAACCATTATAAGCGTATTTACTACGGCGGCGGCGAGGATGTGGAGCTGCAAAAGAGCAATATTCTCATGATCGGGCCCACCGGCAGCGGCAAGACCCTCTTTGCCCAGACCCTGGCCCGGATCCTGCAGGTTCCCTTTGCCATCGCCGACGCCACTACCCTTACCGAGGCGGGCTATGTGGGCGACGACGTGGAGAATATCCTTCTGCGTCTGCTCCAGGCTGCGGATTACGATGTGGAGCTGGCGGAGCACGGTATCATCTATGTGGATGAGATCGACAAGATTGCCCGCAAGAGCGAGAACACGTCTATCACCCGGGATGTCTCCGGCGAGGGCGTACAGCAGGCGCTGCTGAAGATCCTGGAGGGCACCGTGGCCAACGTCCCGCCCCAGGGCGGCCGCAAGCACCCCCACCAGGAATTCATTCAGATCAATACTCAGAATATCCTGTTTATCTGCGGCGGCGCCTTTGATGGGCTGGACAAGATCATCGAGCGCCGTACAGACAAGCGGGGGATCGGCTTTGATTCTCAGCTCCAGAGCAAGAAGGACAGAGATGTAGGGGCAATCCTCAAGGATGTCCAGCCCCACGATCTGCTGAAGTTCGGCATCATTCCGGAGCTGGTGGGCCGTCTGCCGGTGATTGCGCCACTGGATTCCCTGAAGCGGGAGGACCTGGTGCGGATCCTGACGGAGCCCAAGAACGCCCTGGTCAAGCAGTATACCAAGCTGCTGGACTATGACAAGGTGCAGCTGGAGTTTGCTGAGGGCGCTCTGGAGGCAGTGGCTGATAAGGCGATTGAACGCAATATCGGTGCCCGTGGCCTGCGGGCTGTGATGGAAGGCATCCTGACCAAGGTGATGTTCGATATTCCATCCGATCCCACAGTGGAGAAAGTCATTATTACGCCGGCTTGTGTCCGGGGCGAGTGTGGCCCTGAGATCATTCACGGCGCGGCAATAGGAGAGAAGGGGCAGGCAGGACTGGTGTCCGGCAGCGCTTCCTGATTTGTCGAAAGAAACATATCAGCGGAAGGGGGGCAATTACGCCCCCCTTTTTGCCCATTTCCTGCCAGATGTTGGTGGGAGCAAATAACCCAGCCTGGGGAAACAGCCCCAGGGTTCCTCCGGCCTGTGCCGGAGAAAGGAGACCCTACATATGGAAAATACAGCGATGAATATGCCGGTCCTTGCCCTTCGGGGGTTGACAATTTTTCCCAATTGCATTCTCAGTTTTGATGTAGAGCGGGAAATCTCTATCCGTGCCCTGGAACGGGCCATGGAGAGCGACCAGCAGATTTTCCTGGTGGCCCAGCGGGAGATCAATGTCCCCCAGCCAGGGGAGAAGGATCTCTATGAAGTGGGAACCATATCCATGATCCGGCAGATTCTGCGGATCAGTGAAACCTCTGTCCGGGTGATGATGGAGGGGCGCAGCCGGGCCAAGCTGCGCCGCCTGTGGCAGACGGAACCCTACCTCCAGGGCAATGTGGAGCCTATGAAGGAGCTGCGCAGCCGGATTTCCGACTTTCAGCTGGAGGCTCTGCTGCGCCAGACCTATACCAATTTCAGCGAATATGCCGCCCTGGCTACCCGGATGAGCGAAGACATTACCGCAGCGGTGATGGATGACCGGGATCCCGGCCACTTGGCAGATTTTATTGCCCAGAATATTGTGCTTCGCCACCAGGACCGTCAGATGATCCTGGAGGAGGAGCGGCCCATCCTGCGTTTGCGGAAAGTCAATGAGCTGCTGGCCCGGGAGACAGAGGTCCTGGGGTATGAGCAGGAGCTGGAGGGTAAGATTCGTCAGCAGATGGGCGAGGTCCAAAAGGATCATATTATCCGCGAACAGATCCGCTTGCTCCAGCGAGAACTGGGGGAAGACGACGACAGCGAGCTGAACGATTATCGCCAGAAGATCCAGGAGCGGAAGCTGGGAGAGGAAATCGAGAAGAAGCTTCTGAAAGAGGTTGATCGCCTGGCCAAGCAGCCCTTCGGCAGCGCTGAGGCAGCGGTGATCCGCAACTACCTGGATGTGTGCCTGGAGATGCCCTGGGGTGTGGAAACCAAGGAGCGGGCCAGTGTTGCTGCCGCTCGGAAGCTTTTGGACAGGGATCACTTCGGCCTGGAGAAGGTGAAGGAGCGGATCCTGGAGTTTATTGCTGTGCGCCAGCTGAATCCCGATGCCAAGGGGCAGATCATCTGTCTGGTAGGCCCTCCGGGCGTGGGCAAGACCTCCATTGCCATTTCTGTGGCTACCGCTCTGAACCGGAAGCTGGCCAGGCTGAGTCTGGGCGGCGTTCGGGATGAGGCAGATATCCGCGGCCACCGTAAGACGTATGTGGGCGCTATGCCTGGCCGGATTGTGGCCGCCATCAGCCAGAGCGGCAGTATGAATCCTCTTCTGCTGTTGGATGAAATCGATAAAATGGGCAACGACTACCGGGGCGATCCTGCCTCCGCTATGCTGGAGGTACTGGACAGCGAGCAGAACTATGCCTTCCGGGATCATTTCCTGGAGATCCCCCTGGATCTCAGCAAGGTGCTGTTCATTACCACTGCCAACACGACCGCCACCATCCCACGGCCGCTGCTGGACCGGATGGAGGTCATCGAGCTCACCAGCTATACCGATGAGGAGAAGCTTCAGATTGCCCGCCAGTACCTGCTGCCCAAGCAGATGAAGGAGCATGGCATTGCCAAGACAGCTCTGCGGGTCAGCGACGATGCTATCCGGGCCACCATTTCCGGCTATACGAAGGAGTCAGGTGTCCGCACTTTGGAAAGAACCCTCGGTAAGCTGTGCCGCAAGGCAGCAATGCGCCTTGTATCAAAGGCTGTAAAGCGGGTTAGTATTACAGAGGATAACCTGGAAGAATTCCTGGGAGTCCGGCGCTTCCTGCCGCCGGTGCTGGATAAGGACCCGGTAGGCGTAGTCAATGGCTTGGCTTGGACCGAGGTTGGCGGCGAGCTGCTGGAGGTGGAGGTTAACGTGATGGAAGGCTCCGGCAAGCTGGAGCTCACCGGTAACCTGGGCGATGTGATGAAGGAGTCCGCCCACGCTGCCATCAGCTGCATCCGCAGTCGGGCAGCTCAGCTGGGCATTGATCCGGAGTTTTACAAAACCAAGGACATCCATATCCACTTCCCTGAGGGAGCAGTGCCTAAGGATGGCCCGTCCGCCGGCGTAGCAATTACCACTGCTGTGGTGTCGGCTCTTACCGGCGTGCGGGTTCGCAGTGATGTGGCCATGACTGGTGAGGTGACCCTCCGTGGCCGTGTATTGGCGATTGGCGGCCTGAAGGAGAAAACCATGGCCGCTAAGCGCAACGGTATTCGCACCGTGATTATCCCTCGGGATAACCAGCGGGACCTGGAGGAGATCGATCCTGTGGTACGAGAGGCACTGCGGTTTGTTCCTGCGGAGACAGTGGATACTGTGTTGGCCGAAGCCCTGCTTCGTACAGAGATCATGGACAATCGGGAGGAGACAAAGTCGGAAACCGAGGGTATTGTGACAGCATTTGTCCCGCCAGAGCCTGCTGTAAAGGATTCTTCCTTGCGGCAATAACAGAAGTGTGCCGGGGTTCCGGCAGTTGGAATCAGGAGGAGATGACCTATGGCCATCCCATTTAATCAAGCGGAATTTGTACTTTCCGCCGCGTCAACCTCGGCTTTCCTGCGGGATGGCCGTAAGCAACTGGCTTTCGCGGGCCGTTCCAATGTGGGAAAAAGTTCGGTGATCAACTGCCTTACCGGGCGGAAGAACCTGGCCCATGTGGGTGCCACTCCAGGAAAGACGGCCCAGATCAATTACTTTTCCCTGGGGGAAGAGGCGTATCTGGTAGATCTCCCGGGCTACGGCTACGCCAAGGTATCCAAGGCGGAGCGGGACCGCTGGGGTCGTCTGATGGAAGCTTACTTTGCCTCCGGACTTATCAGCTGGGGGGTCATGATCGTGGATGCCCGTCACAAGCCTACTGCGGATGACGTGACCATGGCTAACTGGTTTTTTACTACCGGTTGCCCGGTAATTGTGGTAGCTAACAAGCTGGATAAGCTGAAAAAGTCGGAGATTGAGCCCAATTTGGCCCGAATCCGGGAAACCCTGGGCCTCCGGCCGGAGGACCAGTTGGTGCCTTTTTCTGCGGAGAAGGGGACTGGCCGGGAGGAGCTCCGCGCCCTGCTGGATCAGGCTGTTGCGGGAGAAAATACCCCGACATAAACAACAGGCAAAAAGATAAAAGGAGCCCCGCCATGTGGCGGGGCTCCTTTTATGCTGTGGGAGAGACGGAAAGAAGATTAGCCGACTGTACTAAAGCAGTAAGTGACTGTGCCGCTGACATCATCATAGCTGTTCCAGAGGCCGGTAATGGAAAACACCATCTGGCCCGCAGTTTCCGGAACAGTGAAATGGAAGGCCCCGTCCAGGAACTGGGTGTCAAGCTGGGTACTGTTTTCGTAATCGGTTTCATCGGCGCTCCAATAGACCACGCTTACGCTATCGGGCGTCTTGGAAAATTCAAGGGCCACTTCCGCTCCGGCAGTGAGAGCCGTAATGGTGAGATCCTCCTGGGCATCCAGGGGGTGGGCGGTGTCGGCCGCCATACTGCTGCCGTTGCCCCAGCGGTCTGTGACCGTCCAGCTGTAACTGTAAGCGGGGATAGAATAGGGGATATCTTCAGATGTCAGGGTAAGGGTAGGAATGGATTCCTTGATATCCTGGTCGGACACGCCGCAGCCCGCCAGCAGAAGGACAAGAGAGGCCAGAAGAACGGATAGAAATTTTTTCATACGCATGCTCCTTTAAGAGATTACAGTCAATCAGACGCATTAGAAAGGAAAAAGTTCCTTCGAAACAAAAACGGAAATAAAAACCGCTTTTACAGTATACTGATACTGCGGCGTTGGCGCAAGAGTAAATCGGCACAAATCCGCCTATGTCATAAAAAATTTGCATTTACCTACTTTTCAAAACAGGTAAAATATATTAGAATAATGGACAGTACATTGCCCCAGAACATCGAACGGAGGGAGCCCTATGGAGGAACCAAAATATAAGCGGGTCCTGCTGAAAATCAGCGGGGAGGCTTTGGCTGGAGATAAACATTTTGGCCTGGATTTTGAGGTCATCGGGAAAGTATGCGACGTGATTAAGGAAGCGGTGGCCATGGGCGTCCAGGTGGGCGTGGTGGTCGGCGGCGGCAACTTCTGGCGCGGCGTCAAGGACGGCGGCGGCAGAATGGAGCGTACCCGTGCCGATCATATGGGTATGATGGCCACTGTGATGAACGCCCTGGCGCTGGCCGATGTGCTGGAGCAGAAGGATGTGCCTGTCCGTGTGCAGACCGCAGTGGAGATGCGGGCCATGGCGGAACCTTATATCCGTTCCCGGGCGATCCGGCATTTGGAGAAGGGCCGGGTGGTCATTTTTGGCTGCGGCACCGGGAATCCCTTCTTTTCCACGGATACTGCAGCGGTACTGAGAGCGGCGGAAATTAACGCGGATGTGATCCTTCTTGCCAAGAATGTGGACGGTGTGTACAGCGCTGATCCCAATAAGGATCCTAACGCGGTTAAATATGACAGCATCACTTATGATGACGTATTGGCTCAGCATCTGGCGGTCATGGATTCTACCGCTACCAGCCTTTCCATGGATAACCATATCCCGGTCCTGCTTTTTGCTTTGAAGGATCCCTACAATATCATCCGGGTACTGCGGGGCGAACAGGTCGGAACGATTGTGAAGGAGGACTGACATATGAATAAGAGCGATTACAAGATTTACGAGGATAAGATGAAGAAGTCCATTGACTCTGTGACAGCGGATTTTGCCGCTGTCCGGGCTGGCCGGGCCAACGCCGCTGTGTTGGATCGGATCATGGTGGACTACTATGGTACTCCTACGCCCATTCATCAGATTGCCTCCATTTCTTCCCCCGATCCCCGGACTTTGGCCATCCAGCCCTGGGATGCTGCGGCGGTGAAGCTTATCAGCAAGGCCATTCAGGAGTCTGATCTGGGCATCAATCCCCAGAACGACGGCCGGGTGATCCGCCTTGCCTTCCCTCAGCTGACGGAGGAGCGTCGTAAGGAACTGGTCAAGCAGATCGCCAAGTATGCTGAAAACGGTAAGGTAGCGATCCGCAATATTCGTCGTGACGCCGTGGATGCCTTCAAGGCCCAGAAGAAGAACGGCGAGATTACCGAGGATGATCTGAAGATTGCGGAGAAGGATATCCAGAAGATGACCGATGATATGTGCAAGGAGCTGGATGTTCTGCTGGAAAAGAAGGAGAAGGAGCTGCTGGCGGTCTGAGCCGGCGGCATTGGAAAACTATGAGGCTTGCTTTTTGGAAAAAGCATGACGATGCGGCGGGGCAGGTGGATTTTAGCCGTCTGCCCCGCCACATCGCTATTATCCTGGACGGCAACGGCCGCTGGGCCAAGCGCCGGGGACTGCCCCGTACCGCAGGGCATAAGGTGGGAGCGGAGACATTCCGCACCATTGCTACCTACTGCCGGGATATCGGTATTGAATACCTGACGGTCTACGCCTTTTCCACGGAGAATTGGAAGAGGCCGGAGGAGGAAGTGGCCACCATTATGGGCCTTCTCAAGCGGTATTTGCTGGAGGCCATTGATACCATGGAGCGGGACAATGTCCGGCTGTGCTTCATGGGTGATATGTCTGTTTTGAATGAGGAGCTGCGGGGGCTGGTGGACCAGTGCAACCGCATTTCCGCCCGCCTGGACGGCTGCCAGTGCAACATCTGCATCAATTATGGAGGCCGGACAGAAATTGTCCATGGGGCCCGTGAGTTTGCAAGAGACTGTCTGGCAGGAAATGTAAAGCCAGAGGACTTGACAGAAGAAAGGTTTGAAAGTTACCTGTATTCCGCAGGAATTCCCAGCCCGGAACTGCTGATCCGCCCCGGCGGCGAGCAGCGGCTGAGTAATTTCCTGCTGTGGCAGTGTGCCTATGCAGAGTTTTATTATACGGACGTTCTTTGGCCGGACTTCTCCAAGGCGGAGCTGCACCGGGCCATTGCGGCCTATCAGCACCGGGACCGCCGGTTTGGCGGTGTGGGGCGCTGAATAACATCTCCAGGGGGAGGACTTTCCTATGCGATCAAGAGTGCTGGTGTCTGTGGTGGGCGTGCCACTGATCCTGCTGATAATATTGTGGGCGCCGGTCCAGGTAATGGTGATTGCCCTGGCCCTTTTGTCGGCCATCGCCGCCTTTGAGCTGATGCGGTGTGTGGGTGTGGTCAAATCCCTGAGGGAGAGCTGTGTCCTCAGCAATGTGGCCATTCTGGGGGCACTGTGTACAGTGTTTTTGCTTTACAAATATGAGGATTACTATGCGTCACTTGTGGTCTTTTATACGCTTCTGATATTCTCTTATGCAGTGTACCGGGCGGGAGCGGTCAAGTTCCAGCAGATTATGGCGGCGTTGTTTGCCATGTTTGCAGTGCCATATGCGTTTGCAGCGTTTCTGCGCCTTCATGAGATGGGCCTCCACCGGGCCTATCTGCTGTTGCCGCTGCTGTTCAGCTTTTGCAGTGATACCTTCGCTTTTTTTGTGGGAAGAACGATGGGCAAACATAAGCTGGCGCCAAAGGTAAGCCCTCATAAGACGGTGGAGGGGGCAGTGGGCGGCCTTATCGGCAATGCCGTAGGTGCGGTTGTATTTGCCCTTATTATGAATCTGGGATTCAACGAAGGACTGGACTACCCGGGAATTGTGGTGCTGGGTATTTTCTGCAGCGTAGTTGCCCAGTTGGGAGATCTAAGCTTTTCCCTGATCAAGCGAGAATTTGGTATTAAAGACTACGGCCATATTTTTCTGGAACATGGCGGCGTGCTGGACCGCTTTGACAGCGTGATCTTTGTGGCGCCGGTTTTATCGGCGATGATGCCGCTGCTGCTGTAACCCTGGTGCCGTTATCGGCTGGGGTGAGTAAAAATGACAATTGCCTGTTTCCCACAGCCAGGAGGAAGTTATGAAAAATACCATTACCCTGTTAGGTTCTACCGGCTCCATTGGACGGCAGACCCTGGATGTATGCCGCCAGTTGGAGATTCCGGTGGCGGCCCTTGCCGCACACCATAGTGTGGACCTGCTGGAAAAGCAGATACGGGAGTTTCATCCGACGCTGGCGGTGCTGTATGATATTGATGCAGCCATGGAGCTTGCCCGGCGGGTATCTGATCTGCCGGTTCGGGTGGCTTACGGCATGGAAGGCCTGATTGAGGCGGCATCCCTGTCGGAAAGCGGTACGGTAGTGGCTGCTATGGTGGGGATGGTGGGACTCCAGCCTACCTTGGCAGCTATCCGACAGGGGAAGCGAATTGCCCTTGCCAATAAGGAGACCCTGGTGTGTGCCGGGGAACTGGTGATGGCGGAGGCCCGTCGTTCCGGTGCGGAAATTGTGCCGGTAGATAGTGAGCACTCCGCGATTTTTCAGTGCCTCCAGGGCTGCAGGGACCGGGGAGAGGTACGGCGCCTGATCCTTACCTGTTCTGGAGGTCCCTTCTACGGTTTAAGCCGGGAGGAGGTCTATGGTAAAACCAGGGAGGAGGCTCTGCGCCACCCCAACTGGGCCATGGGTGCAAAAATAACCATCGACTGCGCTACTCTGATGAACAAGGGCTTGGAGTTTATTGAGGCCATGCGCCTTTTCCATGTGCCGCCGGAGCAGGTGTCGGTGGTGATCCACCGGCAGAGTATTATCCACTCCATGGTGGAGTTCCGGGATGGGGCTGTTCTGGCTCAGATGGGAACGCCGGATATGCGCCTGCCCATCCGTTATGCTTTGACCTACCCGGCCCGAGCCCAGTCCCCGGCTGAGCCGCTGGACCTGCTGACTTGTCCGCCGCTGACCTTTGCGCCGCCGGACACGGAGGCATTTCCCAGCCTGAAGCTGGCAATGGATTGTGCCAGGACGGGAGGCACATCCTGTGCCATTTTGAACGGCGCCAATGAAGCGGCGGTGGGACTGTTCCTGGAAGGAAAGATTGCCTTTGGGAAGATTCCTGAATTGGTGGCTTTGGCTCTCGACAGGATTCCCGTGCAATTAAATCCCGGTCTGGAGGATATACTGGAAGCAGACCGGGCGGCCCGCAAGATTGTGTGTGACAGTCGGACAGCCGGCTGACCGGAGGAGTCCAACGAAGAAAGGTAACCCAAACCATGTATATTGTCATTGCGATTCTTCTTTTTGGTATTCTGATTGCTGCCCATGAGTGGGGCCATTTCATTGCCGCCCGGCTTTGCGGCGTTACGGTCCATGAATTTTCCATCGGCATGGGACCTGCTTTGTGGAAGCATGTTGGAAAGAAAGGGACTCAGTTTTCCATTCGGGCTTTGCCCATTGGCGGCTATTGTGCCATGGAAGGAGAGGAGGAGGAATCCGACGATCCCCGCAGCCTGAATAACCAGGGGTTCTGGAAGAAAGTATTTGTCTTTGCCGCCGGCGCGCTGATGAACTTTGTGGTAGGTGTGATCATCATTTTCCTGCTGTTCATTGACGCGGGGGCCTTCTATACGCCGGAAATTACCGGCTTCGCACCGGAGTTTAGCCTTCAGGGCGAGGATGGACTCATGGAAGGAGATATCCTTTACAGCATTGATGGAGAAAGGATTTATCTCTATAACGATGTGAGTATGTTCCTCTCACGGGGAGATGGGGACGGCTATGACCTGGTTGTGCTCCGTGACGGAGAAAAAGTGACGCTTAAGGACTTCCCCCTCACTCTCCAGGAATATACCTCCAATGATGGAGAGACGAAGTATACCGGCTATGGTCTGTATTTTGGTGCTACTGTGGAGGCCACCTTCGGCGTCAAGCTGAAAATGACGTGGCTGAATGCAGTAGACTTTGTCCGCATCGTCCGGTACAGCATTCAGGAGCTCCTGACTGGCGGTGCCGGGGTTCAGGACCTCAGCGGACCGGTGGGCATTGTCGGAGCGATCAGCGAAGTGGGACAGCAGAGTCCCTCGGTAATGGTTGCGCTGGAAAACATTGCTTACTTTGGAGCCATGCTGGCGGTGAACCTGGCGGTGGTGAACCTGCTGCCCATCCCTGCTTTGGATGGCGGCCGGATCTTTTTCCTGATTATTTCCACGATCTCCTTCCGGGTGTTCCGCAAGAAGATTCCCATGAAATACGAGGCGGGCATCAACTTTGCCGGTTTCGCGCTGCTGATGCTGCTGATTCTGGTGGTTACGTTTAATGATGTTGCCCGGTTGTTCAGCTGAGGAGGGTAGGATATGAGCAAACAGATTCTGGTGGGGGGCGTGCCGGTGGGCGGCGGTGCTCCGGTGTCCATCCAGTCTATGTGTTCTACAAAAACCGATGATGTGGATGCCACAGTGGAGCAAATCCTCCGGCTGGAGGAAGCGGGATGTGAGATTATCCGGGTGGCGGTGCCGGATATGGCGGCGGCCAAAGCCGTGGGAGCCATCCGCAGCCGCATCCATATTCCGCTGGTGACCGATATTCACTTTGATTATAAGCTGGCTCTGGAGTGTGCGGTTCAGGGAGCGGATAAAATCCGTATCAATCCCGGTAATATTGGCGGAGAGGATCGGGTAAAAGCAGTGGCTGATGCCTGCCGGGCAGGCAAGATCCCTATCCGGATTGGCGTTAATGGTGGATCTCTGGAGCCGGAGCTGCGGAAAAAGTACGGTGGCGTGACGGCAGAGGCTCTGGTGGAGAGCGCTATGGGCCATGTAGCGCTGCTGAACAAGTTTGATTTTGACGACATCTGCATTTCTGTGAAATGTTCGTCAGTACCTCTGACCATGGCGGCTTATCGGCTGCTGAGCCAGCGGTGTGAATATCCCTTGCACCTGGGCGTTACTGAGGCAGGAACCCCCTCCATGGGGATCATTAAATCCGCCATGGGTATTGGCGGCCTGCTCTGCCTGGGAATCGGGGACACCCTGCGGGTGACCCTGACAGCAGATCCGGTGGAGGAGATCTATGCCGCAAAGAAGATCCTGCGGGCGGCAGGACTTCGTCAGGATGGCCCCAACCTCATTGCCTGTCCCACCTGTGGCCGCACCAATATTGACCTCATTCCCATGGCGGAAGAGGTGGAGCGGCGGCTCATGGGCTGTACCAAGCCTATTACCGTGGCAGTTATGGGCTGTGCGGTAAACGGCCCTGGTGAGGCTGCCTCCGCTGACGTAGGCATTGCCGGAGGAAAAGGGGAGGGGCTGTTGTTCCGTAAGGGGAAGATCCTGCGGAAGGTGCCCCAGGAGCAGTTGGTGGACGCCCTGATGGAGGAGATTGCCCGGATTTGATTTACCGGTTGTTAGAGGAATTTACCACGGATGCGAGGATGCTATGGCCCAGAAGATACCTTTTTTTGAGTTGTTTCATACGCTGAATTTACCCTGGGAGCTGCGGGTAGCTCTAGACGGAGCCTATCTTACAGAGGTAGCAATCGAGCGGGAAGCCAGGGAGCTGTCCATGAATCTCACCACCCAACGGGAATTGGGAGAGGGTCAGGGAGCCCTGGAGGCGGCAGTGATTGAGGCGTATGATTTGAAAGCGGTACATATCCAACTGAAGGTTTCCGCACCTGTTCAGGAGACGGACGGCAAAAAGAACAGTGAGGAAATTATCATGGGCGGCGCCATCAAAGGCGCCGTCCAGCCTATGACAGGCCTTAATCCCAAGATGGGCAATGTCATTGTGGCAGGCCGGGTGTTTTTTGCCGATATGTATGAGACGCGGCGGCCTGGAGTATTCTGCCTTACTTTTGATATGACAGATTTTCAGACCTCCGTCCGGGTGACCAAGTATATGCAAAAGGAGGAGAAGGAGGCCCTGAAGAAGGACATAAAGCCCGGTATGTGGCTGAAAGTCCAGGGGTACATCAAGCTCAATCGGGATGGCAGCGATATTGTGCTGGATCCCCGTAACATTACCACCTACCCTCATGAAATGCGCAAGGATACGGCAGAGGTCAAGCGGGTGGAGCTCCATATGCATACCTCCTTTTCCAATATGGACGCCCTCTCTCCTCTGAGCCCCAAGGCTGGGCCGGAGGGAAACATTATTAAGCGGGCAGAGGCCTGGGGACATCCCGCCATTGCGGTTACTGACCATGGCGTGGTCCAGGGCTTCCCTGACGCGTGGCACTCCGCCGGGGAGATCAAGATCATTTACGGTATGGAGGGCTACTATGTCAATAATCTGGACGATCGGGTAGCCATACACGGAGAGAAAGACGCTGCTTTTACGGATGAGTATGTAGCGTTTGATATTGAGACGACAGGATTACATGTAAAGCAAGATGCCATTACAGAGATTGGCGCAGTAGTAATTCGGTATGGAAAAATCGGAGAGCGGTTTCAGACCTTTGTGGATCCGGAACGGCATCTGACGCCGGAGATTATTGCCCTTACCGGTATTACTGACGCCATGCTCCAGGGGGCTCCCAAGCCGGCGGAAGCGCTGAAAGCGTTTTTGGATTTCGTGGGAGATCGCCCCCTGGTAGCCCACAACGCGGAATTTGATATTGGCTTTATTCGGGAGGGCTGCCGGGCAGCGGGCCTTTCCTTTGTGCCAACGTATGTGGACACCCTGATTCTGGCCCAGAACCTGCTGCCGGAGCTGGGAAAGTATAAGCTGGACGTGGTGGCGGAGTATCTGCAGCTGCCGGCTTTCCAGCATCACCGGGCCAGTGACGATGCTGCCACCTGCGGGCTGTTTCTGCCCCATTTCTTCCAGAAGCTGGAGGAGATGGGGGTACATTGCCTCCAGGAGGTCAATGCTGCCATGCCGGCCCTTCGCTCCCAGGGACATGCCAACCGGCGTCCCCGGCATATCATCCTTCTGGCGAAGAACAAGGTGGGACTGAAGAACCTCTATCAGATGATTTCCGCATCCAACCTGAAGTATTTCAAACGGGTGCCGCTGATTCCCAAAAGCGAGCTTATTGCTCACCGGGAGGGAATTATTGTAGGTTCTGCCTGCGAGGCGGGGGAATTGTTCCAAGCGGTGGCGGAGTATAAGGACTGGGGAGAGCTCAAGCGCATTGCTTCTTTCTACGACTATTTGGAAATCCAGCCTATTTGCAACAATGCCTTCATGCTCAGAGACGGCAAAGCCAAGGATGAAGAGGAACTGCGGGAATTTAACCGTACCATTGTCCGCCTGGGGGAGGAGTTGGGTAAGCCTGTGTGTGCTACCGGCGACGTCCATTTCCTGGACCCGGAGGACGAAATTTATCGGCATATCCTCCTGGATACCAAGAAGTTTGCCGACTGTGACGCACCGCTGCCGATCTACTTCAAGACCACCGATGAAATGCTGAAGGAATTCAGCTACCTGGGGGAGGAGAAGGCCTTCGAGGTGGTGGTGGCCAATACCCGGGCCATTGCCGAGCAGGTGGAGACCTTTGACCTTCTGCCCAAGGGCAAGCTGTTTCCGCCCCGGCTGGAGAACTCTGAGGAGGACCTTAACCGCCTGGTGTGGGACAAGGTCCATGAGCTCTACGGAGATGATCCGCCTCAGCTGATCGTAGACCGGCTGAATGTGGAGCTGGGCGGTATTCTGGGTAAATACGACGTGGTGTACATGTCCGCCCAGAAGCTGGTGCAGCGCTCCCTGGAGAACGGCTATCTGGTAGGCTCCCGAGGCAGCGTGGGTTCCTCTCTGGTAGCCTATATGTCCGGTATCACTGAGGTCAACGCCCTGCCCCCTCACTACCGCTGCCCCAAGTGTAAGCACAATGAATTCATTACCGACGGTTCCTACGGTTGTGGGGCGGATATGCCGGATAAGAACTGTCCGGTGTGCGGCTCGAAATATGTCAAGGACGGCTTTGATATCCCCTTCGAGACCTTCCTGGGCTTTGGTGGCGGCAAAGTACCGGATATTGACCTGAACTTCTCCGGTGAATACCAAGCCAAGGCTCATCGCCACGCCATTGAGATGTTTGGAGAGACCCAAGTGTTCCGGGCGGGGACCATCGGTACTGTGGCGGAAAAGACTGCCTACGGCTATGTGAAGAAGTATTTGGAGGCCCGGGGGCTGAATCCCGGCCATGCGGAGGAGAACCGCCTGGCTCTGGGCTGCGTGGGCGTCAAGCGGACCACTGGTCAGCACCCCGGCGGCCTGGTGGTGGTTCCAGATGATCTGGATGTAGAAGATTTTTGCCCGGTGCAGCATCCGGCAGATGCGGCGGAGAGCGACATCATTACCACCCATTTCGAATATCACTGCATGGAGGACAACCTCCTAAAGCTGGATATGCTGGGTCACGATGACCCCTCCATGGTTCGTATGATGGAGGACCTTACTGGTGTCAATGCCCGGCAGATTCCTCTGGATGATCCGGATACCATGAGCCTTTTTACCAGCAGCAAGGTGCTGGGGTTTGAAAATGACGAGATCCTGGGCCCCACCGGGGCAGTAGCCATCCCGGAGTTCAACACCAAATTCACCCGACAGATGCTGATTGATACCCAGCCCAAGGACTTTAATACCCTGGTGCGGCTTTCCGGTTTCTCCCACGGTACCGACGTGTGGCTGGGCAATGCCCGGGATTTGATCGTTAACGGAACTGCCTCCGTTACGGAGACGGTGGGCTGCCGTGACGACATTATGCTGTACCTTATCTCCATGGGCCTGGAGCCCAAGATGTCCTTCAAGATCATGGAGGCCGTCCGTAAGGGCAAGGTAAAGAAGGGCGGCTTTGAGCCTGGCTGGAAAGAGGCCATGGAGGAGCATGATGTGCCTGAGTGGTATATCCAGTCTCTGGCCAAGATTGGCTATCTCTTCCCCAAGGCCCACGCAGTGGCCTACGTCATGATGGCCTTTCGTATTGCATGGTTCAAAGCCCATAAGCCCCTGGCTTTCTATGCTACTTTCTTCTCTATCCGGGCAAAGGCCTTTGACGCGGAGTATTGCTGCGCGGGGCTGGAGGCGGTGAAGCGGAAGATTTTGGAGATCTGGAACAACAAGGACGCTTCAGCGGTAGAGCAGGATCTGGCGGTAACCCTGGAGGTCTGCTATGAGTTTTATCTCCGCGGCTTTCGGTTTGCTCCTATCAGCATCTATGAGTCTGATGCGACTCGATTCCGGATCAAGGGGGACGACGCCCTGATCCCGCCCTTTACGGCGGTGCGGGGACTGGGAGAGACAGCGGCTCTGGATACGGTAGAGAAGCGGAAGGGAAAGGAATTTATCTCTGTTGAGGAGTTTTCCCTTTGCTGCAATAAGCTCTCCAAGACCCATATTGACCAGTTGCGGGGCCTGGGTGCCTTTGCAGGGATGGCAGATACCAGCCAGATTACTTTGTTCTGACAGTATGGAACGGCGGGACGTCCATAGACGTCCCGCTGTTTCGCACCCAGCAGAAAGCATAGGCTTCTCTATACTCCGTGGTATAAAAAAGTAAGCTGTTCCGAAGGAACAGCTTGCTTTTATGTTTCTCTGATGGTAAATCAGTTGCCTACGCCCAGCTCGATCCACAGATCGTTGTAAAGAGTGAGGGTGTCAGCAGGCAGATTCTCATAGACCTCGCAGCGGCTAAGAACATCCTGGGGAGCGGCCATGACATTGTACAGCTCCTGATCCAGAGCCTCGCCATAGGTCTCCTCATAGTAGGCGGGATACTGCTCCAGCGCCTCGGCGTTGGGGGAAGCATACCAGATATAATCCATGTTGGCAAGGCTGGCCTCAGTACCGCAGATGAAGTTGATCCACTCCTCAGCCTCTTCCTTGTGCTCGGCGTCCTTGAGCACGCACATGGCGTCCACGAACCAGTTGGAGCCTTCCTCAGGAACCACATATACCAGATCGGGGTTGCTCTCCAGCATGGTCAGGTAGTCACCGGCGTAGTAGGCAGCGATGGCGGCGTTGCCCTGCTCCATCTTCTGGAACACCTCGTCCATGACCCATCCCTGGTAAACACCGTCAGCCTTAGCCTTGGCCAGCTTCTCATAGGCTTCCCGGATCTGGGCTTCATCAGTGGTGTTGACAG
>JAGHHM010000122.1 GCA_017887695.1 Oscillospiraceae bacterium
AGTAGGAGTCCTTCAGATTCAGCGTTCCGGCCCGGATGGACTTGACCTCTGTGCCGAAGAGTTCGATCCCAGCTTCATACCGGTCCTCCACAAAGTAATCGTGGTAGGCCTTCCTGTTTTGAGCCGCGATTTTAATCCCGCTTTTTTCTGCCATGGCAGCACCTCCTCTCCTGAGACTGCGGTATAGTATACCATAGTTTTCCTATCACTTCAAGGGCGGAAATGGGGAGAACGATGTCCCCAGGAAATGGGGAGAACGATGTCCCCACTTGGTATTTGATGGTATGGCCAAATATATCTTGTTTTAAACCGGAATGAAGCAGGGAAGAGGGGATCCCTTACTCAGGCAGAGAAAATCAGGGAGAGAAGAATCAATAAAAAACGCCCCATTTGCCGTGGTCATAGGTCGACAGGCAAATGGAGCGCTCAGCGCCAGTGTGAGCGAGCAGTACCGACGCCCTTGCAGGTATGCGAATCAGAAGGTGTTTCCGCAGCTGTTTTCATCCAGCCCAAAGAAGCTCAGAGCTTCCTGGATGGCTACATCCCAGAACCTCCACTCGTGGCGATAGCCCGGCAGATCAAACCACTTGACGTCCAGGGAAATATCCTGGCAGTGCTTCTGGAACAGCTTGTACTGGTCGAAGAGAAGCAGATCCTCATGACCGCAGGCAAACATCAGCCGGGGGAGCTTGCCGGTGGGAGCCAGCTTGTCAATAAGGGCCCAAACATTTTCCTCGGAATTTTTATATTTTTCGAAGCCGCCTGCATTGCGGATGACCTGAGCCATCCGTTCATTTTCGGTATCCATAATAGGGCAGGGGTGGCCCGGCCGGAGTTCATCAAAGGAGACTGGTACGGCAGAGAGGACGGCGGCAGCAGCAAACAGCTCGGGATAGTTTACCGCAAACTTAATGGTGCCTCGGCCACCCATGGAGAGGCCCGCGATGAAGTTGTCCTCACGTCGGTCGGAGACAGGCAGCCAGCCGTAGATCAGAGGCATGAGCTCCTTGGTGAAGTAGTCGTACATGTTGTACCCCATCATGGCGTCGGGCCAGTTGGAGTAGTTGGAGTTCATGGCGGAGGGGCAAACCACTACCAGATCCTTCTCGGCGGCGTAAAGCTCAATGTTGGTCTTCCGGATCCAATCGGTATTGTCGCCGTAGGTGCCGTGGAGCAGCCAGAGAACCTTGTATTTTTTCCCGCTGCGGTAGAATTCCTGAGGGGAAACACCCCGCTTTTTGTCCGGGAGGATAACGGTGATCTGGTGATTGATGTTGAGATATTCACTTTCAAAATTATAGGTCAGCAATGACATGGCAGATACTTCCTCTCAGATTATTTATGCTGGCTTACCAGCCAGTCCATGATCCCGTGCTCGTTATGGAAGGTAAGAACCCAGGCGTTGTGATTATCAGAAAACCGCTCCATAACCGGCAGACTGGGATCAGAGAAACCGTACTTTTCAAACTCCTCCGGTGCGTAGAGGGTGAGGTGGGCATTTTTGTTACCGGCATCCTTGAGGGCGAGGATGGCGTCCACGATGTACTTATGCCGGTAGAAGGTGTGGTCCACATAGGCGGTAGACACCCACAGCTTGGTATCCGTCAGGGAAGAGAGAATGTGGTAGGTGTCCGGCATCATGGTGGGGCAGATAGGGGCACCGGCGGCAAAAAGGTCGCCGGCAATGGACAAAGCGCGGATAGTGCCGCAGCCGCCCATGGAGAGGCCGGTGACAAACACCTTGCCGGGATCCACAGCGCCTTCCCGAATCATTTTCCGGATCACGTCGCAGACCTTTGCCAGATACTCCCGGTTCCAGCCGGTGCCGGGCACCATGGAGGCGGTGTAAAAGGTGTTTTTGAACACCACGCTGGGATCCGGAAGCATCTCGCTGATGTTGCCGGGGGCCTGAGGGGCCATGACATAGAGGTCGGGGTAGGACTCAGCCAGATGGAGGGCGCCCAGGGTTCCGGTCATCTGAAGGACGTTGTCATAGCCGCATTCGCCGCCGCCGTGAAGGAACAGCAGCAAGGGTCGGGGGCCGCTGGCCTGGGGTGAGTAGAGGCGGTAGATCACGTCTCCCTCCCGACGGGCCTCAAATTTATCCAGGTTTTTTACATGGACAGCGTCCAGCGGCACGTCCTTCTTGGAAAAGGAGGTCTGGGTCCCGGCGATCTCCATGCGGAAATCTCCGTTATAATAGATGGGATCGGTGACCAGATGGAAGCCGCCGGCAATGGGCTCTAGGGAGCGCACATAGCGAGGGACTTGGCGCTCCCCCAGAAAGGCGGTCAGGGAAACCTGCTCCGGGGAAAGATCTGCGGGGGCACCCATCAGATCGAAGGCTACTGCCTCCCAGCCCCGGTCTTTAACTTCAACGTAGACAGACAGTTTCATAATTGGCTCCTTTGCCCCAATGGTCACAGGGTTCGCTCCTGGCCGGATTCCCGGTCAAAGTAGGTGATGGAATAGGTGAGGGTCTTGAAGTTCGCCCGCAGGGTGGTACGGAGATCCTCCTTGGTCCAGGTGATGGTGAGCATGCCGTCCTCATCATCCTGGCCCACCTGAATGTCACCATTGAAGGCATCGTAGGTATTGCGGAAACGCATGAGTTCATAGAGCCGCTGGCAGACGGGCTTCCGGATGCTTTCCTCTAGCTCCTCCCGGGAGAAGGTGTGGCGGTTGATGGTCCGGGGATCGGGGTTGGTTTTCATGCTCTCGATGTCGTTCTCTCCGGCCAGCAGGCCCACGTAATAGACCTGGGGGATGCCGGGAGCGAAGAACTGTACCGCCCGGGCGATGAGGTAGGCGTCGTCATTGCAGCGGAGGGCGGAGTAGTAGGTGGAGCCCAGCTGATAGCTCTTGAACTTGCCGCCGTCGGTCTTGATCATGCTGGGGAGTTTAATGTACTGCTTGGCCTCCTTAGTGATGTCGTCCACATCGTCCCGCACGAAGTCAATCTCCTCCTCGGTCAGCAGGCCCGCCACGTCCACCACGCCGATGCCGTCGTGAGTGTCCAGGGTGGTGAACTGCTTGCGGGGGCAGATGTTGAGCCAGTGGATCAGCCGGTTGGTGCGGCCGCTCTTGAGGCCATGGAGCAGCAGCATGGGCAGGGCAAAGTCGTAGACCCAGTAACCCTTGTCCGCCATTTTCAGCTGGATGGTGTAGTTTTCGTGGATCTCCGGTAGCATTTCCGTGCCGGTCTGCCGCAGGGGCGCCATGCCGATGTCCAGCACCTCCCAAATTTCCGGCTCCACGAAGAAGCAGCTGGTGCCGGGGCGCTTGGAGGCGTAGGCGAAGGCGTCAAAGCGGATGAGGGGGACGTGGCGGCTGAGAATGCCCAGGTTCCGCGCATAATAGTCCTGAGTGGCCTTGGCATAGGGGTCGATGTCAATTTGCTCCTGGAAGAAGGTGTTCCACAGGTGGACCTTCTTGCCGTCGTCCCGGGTGAACTCAATGTAGGGATAGGTGGCCTTTCTCCGATAAAGGGCGTTGTACTGCTCCTCTGTGGGATTGCCGTTGGGCCAGAACTTCTCCCAGTGGATAAACATGTCCTTGTAGGGGGAGGCGTCCCCGTTTTTCATGTAGTCCCTGAATTCCTCCGAGCGGATAGAGACGTGGTTGAGCATGAAATCCGCCATCATGTAATATTTGTCAGCCAGAGCATCAATGTCGTCCCAGGTGCCGAAAGCGGGGTCCACGATGTCGTAGTTGATGACGGCAAAGCCCCGATCCCCGGAGGAGGGGAAAAAGGGGAGAATATGCAGTCCGCCGATGATGCCGTCAAAATGTTGGGAGAGAATGTCGTTAAGTTCCTTCAGATCCTTGCTCATGCTGTCTGCATAGGTGATCAGCATGATTTTGTTCTCAATTTTTTTCATAAATGATTACCCCTTTACGGAACCCACGGTAATACCCTTGGCAAAGGCCTTCTGGAAGAAGGGATAAGCCAGGAGAATGGGGAGCAGGGCAATGACTGCCAGGGCCATGCGGATGCTCACGCTGGGCAGCTCCGTGATCTGGATGCCGGGGTCAGAGTGGGTCTGAAGGAAGGCGATGTTGCTGAGGACGGAGTTAAGGTAGTTCTGGATGCCGTAGAGCTCACGCTTGACCTGAATGAAGTACACGCCGTTGGTCCAGTTATTCCAGTAGGCAATGGCAGTCATCAGGGCCACAGTGCCGATGATGGGCTTGGACATGGGGACAACGACCTTGACCAGGGTGTTGAACTCGCCGGAGCCGTCGATGGTGGCCGCTTCGATAACCTCGAAGGGGACATTAGTAGTGATGTAGGTACGGACCATGATGACAAAGAAGGCGTTCATCAGCAGGTAAGGAACGATCAGGGCCCAGATGGTATCGGTAATATGGAAGATGTTGGAGTAGATAAGGTAGGTGGGTACGAAACCGCCATTGAAGAGCATAGTGAAGAAGAGAAAGAAGGAGAGGGCCTTTCTGCCCGGCAGATCCTTGCGGGAGAGAGGGTAGGCGAAGAGCATGGTCATGACGATGCTCAGGGCGGTACCCACGCTGGTGATGAGGAAGCTCATGCCGTAGGCCCGCAGTACGTTTTCCTTCACGCTCCAGATGTAGCGGTAGGCAGCCAAAGAGAATTCAGAAGGGATAAAGGAGTAGCCGTTCAGGGTCAGTGCTGCTTCAGACGTAAAAGAGCTGGAGATCAGCAGAATAAAGGGCAGGATACATGCCAGCACGAACAGCAGCATGATGAAGCTCATGACGAAACGGAAGCCTTTGTTGCGGTATACCATGTTACATTTCCTCCTATAATCAGAACAGGCTGCTTTCCCGGTCGATCTTGGCTACCACAGTGTTGGCGATGAACACGCAGATAAAGCCGAGAATGGACTGGAGGAAGCCGCTGGCGGTGGAACGGCCGATATCGTTGAGATTGATCAGGCTGCGATAGACGTAGGTATCGATAGTCTGGGTAGTAGAATAGAGCAGGCCGCTGTCCATGGGGATCTGGTAGAACAAACCGAAGTCGGAGTAGCAGATGCGGCCCACGGCCAGCAGTACCAGGGTAATGATGGTGGGGCGGAGAGCAGGGATGGTGATGTGGCGGATCTGGGCCCACACATTGGCACCGTCCACAGAGGCGGCCTCATAGTAGGACTTGTCGATACCGATCAAGGTGGAGTAGTATAGGATGGAGCTGTACCCGAAGGTCATCCACAGATAGACGACAACCAGGATCACCGGCCAGTATTCGGGAGTATTGTACCAGCTCACTGTGTCGAGACCCAGCATGGGCAGGATGGTCATGTTCATAAAGCCGTTATTGCCGCTGAGGAAGGCGTAGACGATGTAACTGACGATAACGGTAGACAGCAGGTAGGGAATCAGGATGACAACCTGGCTGAAGCGCTTGAAAAACTTGCTGTGAATGGCATCAAGAGCGATGGCGATGAACACGCCCAGGGCGTTGCCAAGGATGATGAAGGCCAGGTTATAAAGGATGGTGTTGCGGAAGACGGCGAAAGCCTCACTGGAGCTGAAGAGGTATTCAAAGTTCTGGAGGCCGCACCAGGGGCTTGCAAAGAGCCCCACAGAGTAGTTTACGCGCTTGAAGGCGAGGAGCAGGCCGGCCATGGGCATGTAGTTGTTAATAATAAGATAGATCAGGCCTGGCAGCATCATCACATAAAGAGGAAGATACTGCTTCAGCTTGGCAAAGGTGGACTTTTTCCCTGGTGAGTTGAGTCGTACGGCTTTCATAGCGGCCTCCTTAACACATATGATTTGCGAAAACAACTACTATTTACTATATAGATGAAATAAACAAAAAACTACAAAAAAACAGATATGAATTGTTGAATTTTTGGCTTCCCTCAAAAATTATTGTGTAATGTGCAGAGAAATATTGGCGGTGAAAGGGAAGAATAGTGCAAAATATCATAAAAACAATGATTCAGGACAGAAAAATGATAGAGTGCGGGAAAACCATTTGGTATGATGGCACCGTAAGGCATCGGGACACTGAGAACCGATAGCAACTTTACAGACAGATGAGGAGGAGCGACTATGAAAAAGAAGCTGATGGCGATTTTGCTTGCAGTAGCTATGCTTGCGGCGCTGCTGGCAGGATGCAGTTCATCCAACAACAACACAGGGAACAACAGCGGCAACAACGGGACCAGCGATTCCGAGGGTACCGATGAGGAGTATCCGGTTATCCGGATGGCCTATTCCGTGGTTTTCCCGTCTCCTGATGAAGAGGCGATTGAGGAAGAGCTCAACAAGATCATGCGCGAGAAGGCCCATGCGGAAGTGGATCTGGTGGGTGTGGAGTTCGGTAACTGGGCTACCCAGCTGAACCTGATGCTGACCGGCGGTGGCGACAACTCCCTGGATCTGTTCAACTCCTTCTGGTATACCTCCGTGTCCAACCTGGTGTCCAATGGCCAGGTCATGGCTCTGGATGATCTGCTGGCCTCCGATGGTACCGGCATCACCGACCTGTTCTCTGACGGTTTGGAGGATTACCTCAAGTGTGGTCAGGTCAACGGTACCCAGTACGGCATTCCCTGCATGTACGCTTACTGCACGGAGAATATCTACTACGCACGGACTGAGGACGCCCAGGCTGCCAACATCGATTGGAGCCAGGTGACCGATCTTGACAGCATGTCCGAGGCGATTCTTGCCATTAAAGAGGCCAACCCTGACAGCTATTACATCCCCGGCTCCACCGAGCCCTACTGGGTCCCCAAGAGCATCGACTACCTTGGCGACACCAACTACCTGGGCGTGCTGACCAACCCCACCGAGAGCACCACCGTGGAGAACTTCTATGAGTCCGACTACTTCCTCACTTGGATGGAGTACGTAAAGGAGTGGAAAGAGGCCGGTGTGTTCAGTCCCGATCCTCTCAGCAACAGCAATGCTACCCTGATGAACCTGCTGATGGGTGTTGCCAATGGTACCCCCGGCTACGCCTGGGATGCCGATGTGTCCATGCAGGCCACCATTGCTCAGAACAATATTGAGCTGGAAGGCACTAACGTGACCAAGGCTCTGTCCACCACCAGCGACGCCACCACTTACATGTGGCATATCAGCTCCTTCTGCCAGAACCCCGAGGCTGCTATGCGTGTGCTGGAAGTTCTGTATACGGACCCCGAGGCTGCCCAGCTGGTAGCCAACGGTGTGGAAGGTCTGGACTATGAGCTTAACGAGGACGGTCAGATGGTCTATCCCGAGGGTGCTTCCTCCATGGCCGACCTGGGCTGGGCTGCCGCGTCCATGGCTTATTGGCCCAACGTCACCATCTGCAAGACTTGGTACTATGAGCCTACCGACGTCTATGAGCAGATGATGGAGAAGAACAAGACCTGCGACAAGTCTCTGGCTCTGGGCTTTACCTTTGATACCACCAATGTGGTCAACCAGATTACTGCCTGCAACAACGTCGTTGCCCAGTACTATACGCCGCTGATGTACGGTGAGGTGGACATCGACTCCACTCTGGAAAAGTTCCAGCAGGAGCTGAAGAATGCCGGTATTGATGATATCATTGCCGAGAAGCAGGCTCAGCTTGATGCCTGGCTTGCCAACCAATAATCCGCCAAGTGAAAAGAAAAGCGAGAGAGGGCATTGCCCTCTCTCCTTTTTAAGAGACCATAAGGAATAAAAATATGAGCGAAAAATTATGGAATAAGCACTACATACTGGTACTCATGGTCAATGTTCTGACCTCCTTCTCTTTTTATATGGTTGCTACCATTCTCTCCAAATATCTGGTTGGGATTGGGGTTACGCTGACAATGGCCGGTTTTATTGTGGGGCTGTTTTCACTGACATCTCTGTGCTGCCGCCCTTTCAGCGGCATTATGGCAGACCGGCTGCGTAACACCACCCTTTTAAAATGGAGCAATATCCTGATGTGTGTTGGCCTGCTGGGCTTCACGGTGACCACCAGCATCCCACTGCTGATTGTGTTCCGTATTATCAACGGCGTGGGCTTTGCTCTCTCTGGCACATGCCAGATCACCCTGGCTTCCCACTATATCCCTAAGAACAAGATGGGAGAAGGAATCGGCTATATTGGCTTGGGTATGGTCCTGGGCTCCGCGGTAGCGCCAGGCTTTGGGCTGGCCATTGCGGACGCTTTTGGGATGAAGCTGACCTTTTTCCTCTCAGCTATGCTTACTGTGGCTGCGTTTGTGATACTCTGCTTCTTCCATGAGGAAAAGCAGGAGCCCAAGGCTTTGCGCTTCCGTTTAGGGGACATTATTGCTGTTAAGGCGCTTCCCTTTACATTGGTGGCGGGATCTTATTCTTTTGTCAACGGAATCATTGCCTCCTACCTGGTTCTTTACGCAGATGAACTGGGAGTAAAGGGTGTCAGCGTGTACTTTACGGTATGCGCGGTTGTTCTCTTTATCGTCAGGCCTTTTTCTGGAAAGCTTATGGACAGACGGGGTATCCGAATCACGGTTTTTCCTGGGCTGGTGCTGACTGCTGTGGGTATGTTTATGCTGGGGCAGAGCAGAACTCTGCCGTTGATTCTGATTACCGGCGTACTTCGTTCTCTGGGACAGGGGGCGGCTCAGCCTGCGCTCCAGGCCGGCTGTATCAATGAGGTGGGTCTGGATAAAAGCGGCGTGGCTACCAGCACCTACTACCTGGGCGGTGACATCTGCCAGGGAATCGGACCGATGATCGGCGGCATGGTGGTGGAGGCCATTGCAGGGATTAACGGATATACGGCACTGTTCAATATCTGCGGCGGACTGCTGCTGTGTGCGCTGGTGTTCTTTGCCTTTGTAACCCGGAAAAAACGTGTTGTGTGATGTGACGGATCATGAAACTATATACTTCAGATCGAAAATTCTACACGAAAACTCTGAAATATGCCATCCCGATTACCCTTCAGTGCCTGATTACCACCGGGGTCAATATGACGGACAATATTATGGTGGGGACATTGGGAGAAAACGCCCTGTCTGCTGTGTCGCTGGCCAACCAATTCATCAATATTTTTGTGTTTGCCAGTATGGGACTGGGACAGGGGGCTTCGATTCTGGCGACCCGCTTTTGGGGGATGCAGGATAAGGATGCGCTGAAAAAGACAATTTCCATTGTGCTGCGGTATGGCCTTTTGATTGCGGCGCTCTTTACTGCTGCCACGATATGTTTTCCGACGGCTATTATGCGGATGTATATTGACGATGCGCAGGTGATTGAAGAGGGCGTCCGATATTTTGGTTTTTCCGCATACTGCTATATTTTCTGGGCCCTTTCCCTCATTGCGTCCAATATCCTTCGGAGCGTGGGAAAGGTCAATATTCCGTTGTATACGTCCATACTGGCTTTTTTTGCCAATGTGGGTCTCAACTATATTTTTATTTTTGGTAAGCTGGGCTTGCCTGCTATGGGGGTTGAAGGCGCGGCTTTGGGCACCCTTCTCTCTCGTGTGCTGGAGACAGGCATTATTTTCGGTTACATGGTTCTGGTGGACAAGTCCATTCACTACCGGCTCCGGGATATTTTCCTTCACAGCAAGCATCTCAACCGGGAATTCTTTGTGGTAGCTCTGCCGGTGATGGTCAGCGATACCCTCCAGGGATTCGGCAACAATGTGATTGCCATGATTACCGGACAGATTGGCGCCCAGTTTGTAGCGGCCTATTCCATTACCACCGTGGTCCAGCAGATGAGCAGCGTCCTTACCCAGGGCATTGCCCAGTCCAGCAGCATCGTGGTGGGGCATACCCTGGGCAGCGGCGATACGGACAGAGCAAAGGAGGAGGCCAACGCATTTTTGGGCCTGGGCATTGTGGTGGGAATTGTGGCAGGCGGGATCATCCTGGCGGTTTCCGGCCCCATTATTTCCTGCTACAACATTACCGACAGCACCAAGCAGCTGGCACAGCAGCTGATGTATGCTATTGCGTTTATCGTGTTTTTCCGCTCCGTCAACAGTATTCTCACCAAGGGAGTGCTGCGGGGCGGCGGAGATACCCGGTTCCTGATGGTGGCGGACATTATTTTCTTGTGGATCACCAGTGTGCCGCTGGGGTATGTGGCCGGCGTGGTACTGATGGCCCCGGCGTTCCTGGTGTACTGTGCGCTGAAAATGGATGAAATTTTGAAGTGTGTGCTGTGTGTTTACCGGCTTCGCAGTCAGAAATGGATCAAAAAGATCAGTGTAGAATGAGGGGGTATATATGGAAGGGAACATCAGACTTCTGGCAGGAATTCCTGACGACGATAACCGGGAGTATCTGCCTGAAAAACTGAAGGGCAGTACCATCGTCGTCAACGAAAACGGGAACAACTCCCAGGTTTATCCCCGTAACCTCCGGGAGTGCCAGGCCAAACTCATTGATGACATCACGGATACCTGGTATGAATATGTGCCGGATAGCTATGATCCCAACAGGAAAACGCCTCTGGTCTTTTCCATGCATGGTGGGATCATGACCGGCTGGGCGCAGTGTGTCTATACCTCATGGTCTCTGGTGGCGGACCGGGAAGGCTTTATCGTGGTATATCCCAATGCCCACCGCCGGCGCTTCTGGCAGATCGAGTGTGAGCGGCGGCTTTTCCCCCTGCTTTCCATTCCCAACGACGAGGGGATTTATATGCATGATTTTCCCGAGGACACCCGGGAAAACACAGACGTGCGGCTGGTATTCAAGCTGCTGGAGATCATGCAGGAGAAGTACAACATTGATCCGGAGCGAATCTATATGCAGGGCATGTCCCTGGGTAATTCCATGACAGCCATGATGGCTCGGCACTACGGATACCGATTTGCCGCCATGGCTGGCTCCGCCGGCCCCAGCACCATTGGCCTGCTTTTTGACAAGGACGACCAGCCCATCAACGCCGGAGGTCCTACCACTGTCTGGCAGGCACGGATGGAGTTTGACCAGGCGCCTCCCGGCAGCGAGGACACCGTGGAGGATGTGGTGGCAAAAAACCGGGAATACTGGCTGCGGGTCAATGGTTGCCGCGGGCTGCCGGCGCTGAAAATTGAAGGAGAAAACAACTTTGCTTTCTATCAGGGGGATAAGGCAGATTTTGTGTTCCGGGATGTAAAGAACAGGGATCATGGCCAGACCTTCGACGAGGCAGAGCTGGTGTGGGACTATCTTTTCTCCGGCTCCCTTCGGAAGGAAGACGGCACCATTGTATATACGGAGCCAAAGTGCAGACGGGAAGGCGATAAAGTATGTATCGCTCTGGCGGATAACTGCACCTACGGATGGGTCAATGGCGAGCGTGTGAAGCTGCCGGCGAAGTCCCTTCTCTGGAAGAAGCTGAAATATCACGGTCTCCATGGCGATGCCAAGGTACGGGGCGAATACTGCATGGTGCCCGCATCCTTCCTGGCGGAGACCGTGGGGGTGGCATATACCGAGACGGAGGGCTGGGCTGAGATGAGGCTGAAAGATGGCCGTGTTCTTCAGTTTGCCCGGGGCTGCATTGGATGCACGGTGGACAACCGGGTGTGCGCCATGCTTTGCGAGCCCATTGAGCGCAGCGGTATGCTGTATATTTCAGGCGAATGGTTTTGCAGGGAGATTCTCAATTGGCATGTGTCCACATGCGGCCATGTCCTGTATGCCACAGATCATTATTCTTTGCTTTCATCAAACATGGCGCGGCTGATCCGGGATCTGCTGCGATAAGATTCTGAAATGGGAAAGGAAGAAAACGATGAGTTTACAGATCAATGACAGAATGCTCTTTCCCCAGGGCAGACGGAAAGCCTTTACTCTGAGCTACGATGATGGCATTACCCAGGACCGGCGGCTTATTGCTATGCTGGATAAATATGGGGTCAAGGCCACCTTTAACCTCAATCCCGGCCTGTTTGGCCAGCATGGTACGGTAGCGGCGGGAAAAAAAGAAGTACCTCATATCAAGGTCACGGCAGAGGAGGCGGCGCAGCTGTACGCCGGCCACGAAGTGGCGGCCCATGGGCAGTACCATTCCTGTATGGTAGGGATGGATTCCGTGCGGTGTGTAGAGGAAATTCTGGAGAGCCGCAAAGGGCTGGAAAAGCTCTTGGGGCGGCCTGTCACAGGGTTTGCCTATGCCTTTGGCGCCTATGATCAGACAACCTTGGCCGCCATGGCCGCCTGCGGCATTTCTTATGGGCGGACTATTACGTCTACCCACAAATTTGAGATTCCCGGCAATTTCCTGACCTGGGATCCTACCTGCCACCATAACGATGAAACAATCTTTGACCTGGCAGAAGAATTTTTGTCCGACGGTTTTTACTTCTCGCTGCTTTCTCCGGCAAAGCTCTTTTATATTTGGGGCCACAGCTATGAATTTGACCAGTGTGATAACTGGGATCATATGGAGAAGCTGGTCAAAATGGTAGCGGGACGGGACGATGTGTGGTATGCTACCAATGGGGAGATCCAGGCGTATACGGAGGCATACCGGAGGCTGATCTATTCCGCTGACAGTGCGGTGGCTTACAATCCTTCCGCAATTCCTGTATATCTTGGCGGTACGTTTACCAAGGAATTCATTATGGTGCCGCCTGGCGGCACGGCCCGGCTGGTACCGCCCATCGATATGTAAGAGAGACAACCCGATGACGGCTGACGAGGTGAAGCATATGGGAATTTTCAGCAGTGACAATCCGGTGATACAGTGGCTGGACACCTTTGTGGACCACCTTCTGCTGCAATTGCTGACGCTGGTTTTTTCCCTTCCGGTGGTCACAATTGGCGCGGCAGAGGCGGCAAAATACTATACGGCTCAAAAGCTGGCCCGGAAAGAAACAGTCCATGTGCTGGGAACATTTATCCGGGGATTCAAAGCCAACTTCAAGCAGGGCCTGTTTTTGGAGATCGCGGCTGCGGTGGCGCTGGCTATACTGGCAGTGGACTGGTTTATTGTTGTCAGCTTTGACTTCGGACTCATTTCCTATGGGCTGCTGTCTGTGGTGGCGGTGGTTACTCTGATGGTGTGGATCATCCTCACGTATGCATTTCCGCTGCTAGCCCGCTACCATGCCAGCCTGTGGGGCGTGCTAAAAAGCGCCTTTGCCATTGGGTTGGGAAAATTCGGGACAAGCGTTTTGATGGTGCTGTGCGATGCCGCCATTCTGGTTGGATGCTACATCTGGATCCTGTACGCGGTTTTCATTTGGCTTATCGGCGGTACGCTGGTGCTGATGGCGAAAAGCTGGCTGCTGACCAGAGTGTTTGACAGCCTTACGATAGCCAGTGAAGACAATTGAGAATTTTCTGGAGGGAAATTATGGGGGATATTAGAACAATACTGAGGGAATGCACTCACTGGACGGCACCGGAAGTGGTGGAGGATATCCCTCACGGGGATATGCCCGGCGACAAGGTTCAGATTGGGCCGGACCATATTCGCAAAGCGGAAAAGGTATTTGCCAGACTGCTGGAGCTGCTGCCGGAAGCAGTGGAGCGTAATGCCAGCGGCCGTGTGGTGATTACAGTCTGCGGCGGCTCTGGCGTGGGAAAATCCGAGATTGCCTCGTTGTTATCCTACTACTTCCGCTGCATGGGGATCGGCAGCTATACTTTGTCCGGTGACAACTATCCCCGTCGGATCCCCAAGTATAACGATGCGGAACGGCTGCGGCTGTTCCGGCAGGCGGGGATCAGGGGCCTTGTGAAAGCGGAGCTGCTGACAGATGCTGTTTTTTCCGATCTGAAGGTTCTCCAGGATCAGGAGGTGGATGCTGATAAAGCGTACGAGAAAAAATTCTCCTGGTTCTCCACCTACCTGAACAGCGCCTTGTCTGGTCTGCGGGGATACCTTGGAACCGACCAGGAGATTGATTTTTCCGAGGTGTCCCACATTGTCAGCCAGTTCAAGGCCGGAGAAAATCATATCTGGCTCAAGCGGATGGGACGCGGTGAGAGTGATCTCTGGTATGAGAAGGTAGATTTTACCGGCATTGACGTGCTGGTGATCGAATGGACTCACGGCAACAGCGACTATTACACCGGTGTGGATATCCCGGTTCTGCTTAACAGCACGCCGGAGGAGACCCTTGCCCATCGGCGCAGCCGGAACCGGGACGGGAAGACCGATAGCCCCTTTACCATGCGTGTCCTGGAGATCGAGCAAGGGATGCTGGAGGCTCAGGCCCATAAGGCCCGGATCATTATTTCCAAACAGGGTGAGCTTCTCAGCTTTGACCAGTATCGCGCCCTCATGGGGGAGAGCAGCAATTGAAAGGGGAAACGGTCATGACAAACCTTTGCGCCAATAACGCCCCCATGCTTAATGCCTATCCGGACAGCATGGGCGGCACCCTGTCAGATATTATTGCCATTTTGCGTAAGCCGGAAATGCAGGATACACTGGGATCCTTTTATATCCTGCCCAGCCTGTTCAATACGGACTTGGACCGCGGCTTTTCTGTTATCAGCTACGACCTCAACAGTCAGCTGGCCAGTGAAGAGGATCTGAAAGCTCTGGCGGATCTCAGCATTGATCTGAAGCTGGACTTCATTCTCAACCATGCGTCTGTCCTTTCTTCCCAGTTCCAGGATATCATCGCCAAGGGGGAAGAATCCGAATATAAGGACTTTTTTATCAACTGGAACGAGTTCTGGAAGGGCTGCGGAGAGATGACCCCGGAGGGGTATATCCAGCCCCGGCCGGAGCTTATCAAAGATATGTTCTTCCGGAAGCCGGGTCTGCCTATTCTAATGGTTCGCTTTCCGGACGGGCGGGATGTCCCCTACTGGAACACCTTCTATCAGGAGGTCAAATATCCTGTGGTGGATGCCCAGGATATGATGAAAGCGGCGGGAGTTCAGTACTACGCAGCAGATGAGATTGCCCGCCTGGTTAACGAAGGGATCGCCGGAGGCAAAAAGCCCGGCGAGATCGACTTTGGGAAGTACCGGGATGTGGGCGGAAAGGTGATCGACTACCTGGAGGCCCACCGGAAATACCTGGGCCAGATGGACCTCAACATCAAGTCCCCCAAGGTGTGGGCCTTCTATGACAGTGTCCTGAAGCGGCTGGCGGACTACGGTGCCAAGATTGTGCGGCTGGACGCCTTTGCTTATGCGCCCAAGGAGCCAGGGGCAAAGAACTTTCTCAATGAGCCGGGTACTTGGGAGGTGTTGGAGAAGGTCCAAGCCCTGGCAGACCGGTATCAGCTTTCTCTTCTGCCTGAGATCCATGCCAGCTATGGGGAAGGAAATTATAAAGATATTGCCGGCAAGGGCTATATGACCTATGATTTCTTCCTGCCGGGCCTGATCATTGACGCCCTGGAGAACGGTGACGGCGCCACGCTGAAGGTTTGGGCCGATGAGCTGATTAGCAAGGGCATCCGGACGGTGAATATGCTGGGCTGCCATGATGGTATCCCTCTCCTGGACCTCAAGGGCCTTCTGTCGGAGGAGCGCATTCAGAGCCTCATTGATACCATTGTGGCCCGGGGCGGTATGGTCAAGGACCTACATGGCCAGAAGAATATGTACTACCAGGTAAATGCCACCTATTACAGCGCCCTGGGGGAGAATGACCGGAAACTGCTGATGGCCCGGGCGCTGCAGCTGTTTATGCCCGGCAAGCCACAGATTTGGTACCTGGATCTGTTTGCCGGCAAAAACGACTATGAAGCCGTTCGTCGCTCCGGTGCAGGTGGACACAAGGAAATCAACCGCACGAACCTTACCCGGGAACAGGTAGAGGAGGCCCTGAAAAAAGACGTGGTTATAAAGCAGCTGGAGATGCTGCGCTTCCGCACCACCTTCCCGGCCTTTTCCTTTGACGCGGATATTTCTGTCCTGGCAGAGGGCAGCAGGATGACCTTTACCTGGCAGAAGGACGACTATACGGCTCAGCTGCAGGCAGATCTGTCCGACTGCACCTATGAGATCACCGGAACCGACGGTGGCGAGACGCTGCGGATCCTGTAAAAGGAGGAGCATATGAAGCATTACGAGTATCATGACGTGAATTTCCGGGGAACCATCAGCCGTGTCCGGTACACTACCACCAACCAGGCCGGTGAGACCCGGGAGAAGTATGCCAATATCTACCTGCCCTACGGCTATGACCAGCCGGATGCCCCGGCGCAGTACGACATCCTCTATCTGATGCACGGCGGCGGCGGGAACCCGGACGCCTGGCTGGACTGCAGTAAGGTGAAGAACATGCTGGATTATGCGATCTCTGAGAAGGAGGTGGCGCCGCTGATTGTGGTGTTCCCCTCCTACTACAAGGAGCAGATCAGCCGGGTGGGTTCGCCGGATAAGGACGTGGAGCGGGGCCATGTGTCCTTCTTCCAGAAAGAGCTGACGGAGGATCTGTTGCCGGCGGTAGAGAAGGCCGTCCGCACCTATGCGGAGGACGTGACACCGGAAGGGCTGCGGGCCTCCCGAATGCACCGGGCGTTCGGCGGCTTCTCCATGGGAGCGGCTACCACTTGGTTTGCCTTCACCAACCATCTGGACTACTTTTCCCGGTTCGTTCCCCTCAGCGGCGACTGCTGGGAGATTGAAGGCCAGGGTGGGCTGAGCAAGCCTCAGGAAACTGCCAAGGCCCTGCGGGACTGCGCTGTCCGTTCGGGATACGGTACCGATGCCTATTTCATCTTCACCGCCACCGGTACCAAGGACTTTGCCTACGAGCCCCTCACCGCCCAGGTGGAGGCCATGCGCCAGTATCCGGATGTGTTTGCGGAGGGAAAGGACCTGTCCCAGGGAAATTTCCACTATCTCCTTGCGGAGGGAGAGGTCCATGCTTATGAGTCCGTGTACCACTACCTGTACAATTTCCTGCCTTATCTCTTCGACGGCTTAGGGAAGTAAATCAAGAAAATAAAGGAGGTCAGCTCTCTCATGCCGGTAGAGCTGGCCTCTGCTTTTTCAGAAGCGGCAGGGAGGAGAGGCCCGAGCTATGACGACGGGCCGGGGAGAAAGACAAAATGACGGGGCGCTTCCATTGGGAGCGCCCCGTCATTTGTTTTCCGCGGATGGAAATCAGTAGCCCATAGCTTCGTAGGCAAGATCACGGATTTTAGGGTGGATCTCGCTGTACACCTTGGGGAAGCCAGCAATATGCTGGGTGTAGAAGAGGGAGACATGGTTGGTAGTGTCCACCAGTACATAGGCGCCGGCGGCGCCGTCCCATCCGAACTCGCCCACCGGGGACTTGGATTTGGTGCCGTCCACCAGTACCCGGACGCCCAGGCCATACTCGTAGCCAACCTTGCCGCTGACGGCAAAATCCTGGCTCATCTGGCCGGTGGTGTAGGGAATGGTAAACTTCTTCACAGACTCCTCGGAGAGGATTCTAGCGCCATTGATTCCCACGCCGCCGTTGCACAGGGCATCAATAAAGAGACTATATGCGTCCACCGTTCCGGCAAGACCGGCCCCTCCGCTTTCATAGTGGGAGGTAATTTTGAAGCCGTCTGTCAGCTCACCGTCGTCGGGGATAATGTCGTCTGTGCCGAACACGCCCTTGTACATGGCACAGATCCGGTCGGAGACAGCCTTGTTGTTCTCCCAGTGGAAGTAAAAGTCCTGGATACCCAGGGGATCAAAGATATTTTCCCGGAGGTATTCGGAGAATTTCTTCCCGGAGACCACCTCCACCACCGCCGCCAGCACGTCGTGGCCCAGGCTGTATGAATACCGGGTCCGGGGCTCGTAGACCAGAGGCATCTTGGCCAGCTCGGCCACGACCTCCCGGGTGGAGGCATGATTGCCGCTCTTTTCCCGGATAGCCCGCTGCTCCTTGGAGTTGGTGTCGTAGGACATACCAGATGTCATGGTCAGAAGATCAATGATACGGATGGTGTTATGAGCGTAGTGGCATTTATCATCGGAGGTAGGCCACCGGAGGGGAAACTCGAACTTGAAGGTGTCAGCTACCAGCATCTGGTCAAATTCAGGCAGATAGTCCCGTACTTCATCATTGAGCCGAAGCTTCCCCCGCTCTACCAGCTGCAAAACAGCGGTGGCGGTAATGACCTTGGTGGCGGAGAACAGGCGGTAGATGGTGTTTTCTGAAAGGGGAACAGTGTTCTCTAGGTCGGAGTAGCCCGCCATATGGCGGTAGATTACCTGATGATCCTGGGTGATTTTGCAATCGGCAGCTGGAACGCCGTAAATCCGGTGCAAAGAATCCAGATATTCTGTCAATTTATCAAAATTCATATTTTGTTACCTCTTCTTATAGTTCCTTGTGC
The DNA here is from genome assembly GCA_017887695.1 of Oscillospiraceae bacterium. Classification (GTDB taxonomy): domain Bacteria; phylum Bacillota; class Clostridia; order Oscillospirales; family Oscillospiraceae; genus Pelethomonas. The sequence goes on from JAGHHM010000122.1 coordinate 18,194, forward strand.
TCTCTCGCTCAATAAAAGACACCGGCAGGACAATCTGGGCATGGGGGGCATGCTCATCGATCTCCCGAATCAGCTGTAGAGCGGCGGCGGCGCCCATTTCCCGAATCGGCTGGGCCACTGAACTGATGGACAGCCAGCGGGAGGCCTCCAGACCGTCATAGGAGACGAGGGGGAAGCGTTCCATGATCCGAGCTGCTCTGACACGTGGGTCGGAGACGATGTTGGCGGCCAGAGCATCACTGGCGATAAAGAATCCGTCCGCTGCCGGGCAGAGGGCCAGATCCCGCAGAAAATGGGCAGCCACCGTGTCGGGGTCGTCCACCGGCGCCGATACGGAGATGTGGCCGGGCTCCATGCCCAGGGCATGGCAGGTATCGAAAAAGCCGATATTGCGCTTGTTCATGGGCATGTAGTCCGGCGTCTTGTTGCCCACCAGCACCGGGTGAGCGCAACCTGCCCCGTAAAGATTCTTCGCCGCCAGGACACCTCCCTGATAGTTATCGGAGGTAACAGAGGAGAAGCCCTCCAGGTCCCGGTCGATGCTCACGATGGGCATAGTGGTTCGGCCTGCGTAAATACCGGCATCGCCTACCCGGCTGCACAGAAGAATCCCATCCACTTTGTTGCCCTCCAGCAGGGACACCATCTCCTTTTCCCGGTCGCCGTTGGCACCGGCCCGGCAGAGCATCAGCTTATAACCTCGCTGGTGGCAGGTCTCCTCGATGGCTTCAATAAGGGTGCTGAAAAATTCGTACTGGATCAAAGGTACAATCAGGCCGATAATATTGCTTTTTTGCTTTTGCAGGGCCCGGGCCATCTCGTTGGGCTGGTAGTTGAGCGCATCCATGGAGGCGGATACCTTCTGCCTGGTTTTTTCACTGATAGCGCCCCGATTATTAATGATTCGGGACACTGTGGCGATGGATACGCCTGCGTGCTTTGCCACATCCTTGATTGTCGCCATTTGACCCATCCCTTCTTTTCCCGCCGCGTTTAGGCGATGATTATTTTATATGGGAGATCATCCAGTCAAGAGTGCCCTTCTCGTTGTGAAGGGTCAGAATCCAGCTGTTGTGATTTTCCGCATCCAGTTCCTTATCAGTCAGACCAGGGGTATTGCCAATGCCGTACTGCTCCAGCTCCTCGGGCAGGTACATAGTGAACTTGACATCCTTGCGGCCCTCATCCCAAAGCTTATTGCAGGCGTTGAGGATGTAGGCGTGGCGGCCGTGCTGGTGGTCCATATAGGCGGTGGTGATCCACACGGGCACCTGGGGCCACTGGAGCAGCTGGGCGTAGCTCTCGCCGTTCATGCTGGGGCAGATGGGGAGGGCGGCGGCGTAGAGGTCGGGGGCCACGGATACGGCGTTGATGACGCCGCCGCCGCCCATGCTCATGCCGATGATGTAGACCCGGCGGCCGTCCACCTTGTCTTCCGCAATCATCTTGCGGATAATGTCGGCCACCTTGCCCAGGTAGTCCCGGTTCCAGCCCCGCTCACCCTTGAGGGCAAAGGGGGTCATACCGATCTCCACACGGAAGGGGTTGCCCCGCTTTTTCATGACCTCGAAATTCTCCTGCATCGTCAGGGAGCCGGCAGGCGCCTGGGGAGCCATGACATACATCTCCGGCCACTTCTCTGCCAGGCGCAGGGCACCCAGGGTACCAGTGAGCTGGAGGATATTGTCCTCCCCGCACTCGCCGCCGCCGTGGAGGAACAGTACCAGGGGACGGGGGCCGGAGCACTCCGGCTCATAGATCCGGTAGATGACGCCGTTTTCCTGTTTGGCGGTGAAGGTGTCCAAGTCCTTTACAACCACCTCATTGATCTCCGCCTTGGTTACAGTAAGAGACTCGCCGCCGATGTTGGCGTGGATGGAGAAGTCGTAGCGATACAGGAAGGGATCTACTGTGACCCGGACACCGTTGTCCAGAGCTTCCACAGACAGCACGCCCTGGGACAGTGCCTTGCCGCTGAGATCCCGAAAATGACCCTCCAGGGTCACGGATATATCCCCAGTGGAAACAGCGGCGCCGGTAATAAAGTCAATAGCGTCAACGGCCTGGCCGTAATCGCCGATATGAGTATAGGCAATGATCTTTTTCATAGTTGCAGCTCCTTTATCTTCTCTCACAGCATCGTGTCAAAATTATCGGGGACCATATTGCCGTTGAGCAGGTCCTTGATGAGGTCGGCCATAAAGGCGGACAGGTCGGCGAAGTGGTCGGTCACATAGACCACACCCTCGCAGATGGAGACCTGCAGGCTGTAAAAGCACTTGGCAAACCACTCGATAGACACCAGCAGCTCGCCGTCTCGGTGGAGGGCCTCGCAGTACATGCATCGCACTGTGTCGTCGATAACGCAGCCGATGCTGCCCCGGGCAAACTGGAGCCGCCGGCCGTCCTTCAGCCGCAGCACCACCACGGCGCCGTCCTCGGAGGACTCATAGTCCGCGCCGAACACTTGGGCAATGAAGGACAGAGGCACACAGAGGTAGGAGCCTCGGACCAGCTGGCCGCCGTTGAGGCCGTGGTACTTGAGCTTCTCCCACTGGATGGCCTTGGTCTTGAGGTCCACCACCTGATTGTTGAACCAGGCCTTGTCGCAGCCGTCGGTGACGGCGAAGGCGAACTTGTCCCCGGTCCGGGGCAGCTTCTCCCCTTCGTGGGTGATGGTGCCGTCGGGGTTCCGGCGGGTGCCGGAGAAGAGGTAGTCCCAGTAGAGGAAGGCCTCGTCCAGGGTCTGGCCGTGGTCACGGTTCTTGATATCCACGTACACCAGGTCGGCTTTTTTGCCTTTGTAGAAAGCAAAGTTGTCCTCGCCGACAATGCTGATCTGGGGAATGGGGGCGCACTCATTGATCCGCATCCAGTAAATCCGGTTCATGCGGTTGATGGTGTACTCGTCGTAGCTCTTTCCCGGGGGCAGACCGTTCTTTTCAGGTCGGGACTGCCAGATGGCCAGGTGGCCGGCCTTGTTGATGATCTTCCCGTCCTTGTCAAAGATATTGCGCAGCTCACAGGGGCCGCCGGAGCCTGCCGCGCCGGCCAGGATGTTTCCGTACTCCCGGGCGAACTGCCCGGTCATGATGTTGCCCATGGACATGCCCTGCATGAAGATTCGGCCCTCGTCGATGTTGTACTTGGCCTTCATCTTCTCAATCAGGGCCAGGATCATGTTCATGTCGTGGTTCTGCTTGATGTCCTTGGGAGGGAACACGATGGGGAGATCCGGCGCGGACTGGGGATCAAAGTTGTCGAACACGCCGTAGTTGGCCCACATCCGCTTCTCGTGGGCGTTGGGGAAGAGGCAGATAAAGCCTTCCCGGTCTGCCACCAGGGTCCAGGAGGTATAGATGGCATGGCCCCAGCCGGTCATCAGGCCGCCGTGGAGGCCGATGACCAAGGGCGTTTTCTTGGACGGATCATAGCTTTCGGGGACGTACTCATACCATACGTCCTCCTCGCCGTCCAGAAGGACTTCCCTGTACTCCCGGAGCCGCTGAGGATAGACCAAGGAGTTATTGCCGTTTTCATTGACGACGATGTCGCTGCCTTTGATCTTTTCCGGCAGGTATTCCCGGTTGTCGTCGTCGGGGGTGCCGGGCAGGATCCTGATATCTGACATTTTACACGCTTCCCCCTTATAATACAATTTTTTCTTCCTTATTGTGGAGCAGGTTGCCGATCAGGTACGCCATGGTGACGCCCAGCTCTGCGTGGTGGTCGGTGACATACAGCACGTCGCCGCACTTGGAGGCGCACATGTTCATGATGAACCGGGCAAACCATTCCAGAGAGATGCACAGCTCGCCTTCCCGGTGGAGGGCCTCGCAGTACATGCACCGCACATCGTTGCCGATAACACAGGCAATGCTACCCCGGGCGAACTGGAGGGTGCGGCCGTCCTTCAGAGTCATGTAGGCCACGGCACCGTCCTCCTCGTAGCGGTACTCCGCGCCGAATACCTGGGCAATGAAGGAGACAGGCACGCAGATATACTCGCCCTTTACCTTCTGGCCGCCGTTGAGACCGTGGTACTTGAGTTTTTGCCATTTGATAGCGGGGGCCTTCATTTCCACCCGCTTGTTTTTAAACCAAGCGGTGGGGCAGCCGTCGGCTACGGCCACAGCGAAGCTGTCGCCTTTGCGGGGGATCCGGGAGCCTTCGTCCACGATGGTACCGTCCGCTTTGCGGCGCAGGCCGGAGAAGAAGTAGTCCCAGACAATAGCGGCCTCGTCCAATGTCTGACCATGGTCCCGGTTCTTGATCTCAAAGAACACGTTGTCGCATTTCTCACCCTTGTAGAAGGCAAAAGCATCCTCGCCAATAATGCTGATTTCAGGGTCGGCATGGCAGCCGTTGAGCTGGTTCCAGTAGACCCGGGTGTACATATAGATGGTGTCGTCGTCGTATTCACACCAGGGGGGACAGCCGTTGGTTTCCGGAATAGAGGTCCACATGGGGGTGGGGCCGCCCTGGTTCTTCAGGGTGCCGTCGCTGTTGCACAGCAAACGGGGATTAGGAGTACCGCCGCCGGCTCCGGAGGCGCCGGCCAGGACGTTGCCGAAGTAACGGGTGAACTGGGAGGTGAACATGTTGCCGTTGGACATGCCCTGCATGAAGATCCGCTCTTCATCGATATTGTACTTGCCCTTCAGGTAGTCCAGCAGGGCGAACACCAGCTTGATATCCGGGTTGTGGTCGTTATCCCCCAGGTTCTGCCGGATCTCCACCGGCAGCTGGGCGTCCACCTTCCGCTCCAGGTCGGAGGCCTCTACCGTCCACAGCCGCCGGGAGTGGGCGTTGGGGAACACCACGATGATGTTGTCCCGATCCGCCACCATGGTCCAGGAGGTGTACACCGCTTGACCCCAGCCGGTCATCAGACCGCCGTGCATGGCAAAGACCAGGGGCGTTTTCTTGGCGGGATCGTAGCAGGCGGGGACGTATTCGTACCACTCGTCCTCGGTGTCGTTGCCCATGATGCCGTGGAACTCCTGAAGGCCCTTGGGGTAGGGCTGGGAGTTGTTGCCGTTTTCGTTGACCACGATGTCGGAGCACTTGATAGATTCCGGTAAATAGTCCCGGTTGTTGTCGTCCGGCGTGCCCGGCAGGATCTTGATTTGATGTTCCATGGTTATTTCTCCTCCAGCATCTGTTCGTAATGATCCGGCACAATAGTGCCCATCAGCAGGTCTTTAATCAGGTCCGCCATGTTGGCGGAGAGCTTGTTGGCGTGGTCGGTCACATATACCACGTCCTCGCACTCGGAGACATGCATCCCGCAGAGGTACTCTGCGAACCACTCGGCGGACACATAGAGCTCGCCGCTGCGGTCCAGGGCCTCGCAGTACATCTGAACCAGGGAGTTGTCGATGACGCAGCCGATGCTGCCCCGGGCAAACTGGATGGCCCTGCCGTCGGAAAGACGCATCCGGGCCACCAGGTGGTGCTCGGAGTAGTCCAGCCGGGCGTCAAAGACCTTGGCCAGGGCGGACAAGGGCATCATGTGGTACTGACCACGGATTTTCTGCCCGCCATCCAGGCCGTGGTACTTCATCTTGTTCCAGAGAAGCGTGGGGCCGGACATCTCCTGAACGCTGTTGTGGAACCACATCTTGTCACTGCCGGTGGTGATGGCGAAGGCAAAGGCATCGCCCTTACGTTCCCGGGCGGGCTGGATGCGGACGATGGTGCCGTCCGACTCACGGCGCACGCCGGAGAACAGATAGTCCCACACCAGCACCGCGTCGTCAAAGGTCTGGCCGTGATCCCTGTTCTTGATGTCGTAGTAGACCATATCGGCCTTTTTGCCGGTGTAGAAGGCAAGGTTGTTCTCTCCCTGGATGCTGATCTGTGGGATCGGGTCACATTGGTTAATCCGCATCCAGTAGAGACGGTTGTACTTATGTACCTTCTTTTCGATGTCCCGTCCGGGAGGAATATCATTTTTCTCCGGCCGGGACTGCCAGATGGCCAGAGGGCCGCCCCGGTTGATGATCTTCCCGTCCTTTGTAAAGACCAGGGACAGGAAGGCGGCGGCGCCGGAGCCCGCCGCGCCGGCCAGCAGGTGGCCAAAGTTCCGGGCGAAGAGCCCGGTCATCATGTTGCCCATGGACATACCCTGCATGAAGATGCGGCCCTCATCGATATTGTAGGTCTGCTTCATCAGGTCAATGAGGCCCAGAATCATCTTGATGTCGTGGTTGTCCTCCACATTTTCCGGACAGGCCTTCACGCCTGGGGGTTCGCCCTCCATGGAGCCCGGAGTGCGGATTTCAGGATCCATCTCCCAGGTTCCCCACTGGACCTGCCAGAACCGCTGGTAGTTGGCGTTGGGGAAGAGGACGATAAAGCCGTCCCGGTCCGCCGCCAGGGTCCAGGAGGTGTAAATGGCCTGACCCCAGCCGGTCATCATGCCGCCGTGGAGGGATACCACCAGCGGCGTTTTTTTGGTTGGATCATAGCTTTCGGGTACATAGACGTACCACTCGTCCTCCAGTTCGTCGGCGATAACACCGTGGCACTCCTTGAGCAGGGGAGGATAGGGCTGAGAGTTGTTGCCGTTTTCGTTGACGACAATGTCACTGCCTTTGATTTTTTCCGGCAGGTACTCCCGGTTGTCATCGTCCGGGGTGCCGGGCCGAAGAAACATTTCACCCATAGCGGCGCTCCTTCCTGTTTTTTCGATCCGTTTCTTCTTGGTTATTCTGCGTCGCGCTTAAATGCCGGCTCGAGATTGAGCCAGTCCAGAAAGCGCTTGACATGGCGGTTGCAGTACTCCCAGTTGTGGGCGCCGTGGTCGATGGTCCGCTCGAACTTCAGGCCCATGGCCTCGTACTTGTCCATAAACTCCACGTTATCGGCGTAATGGGTGTCCTCCATACCGGTGGCCATGTAGCCACGGGGGAACTTTTTGCCGGCGTCCAGCTGCTTTTTCATCATGTAGCACACGTCGTCCTCGGTGCCCAGGGTGTTGGCCGCGTCGCCGAAGGCGGCGGCGAACATAAAGAAGGGATCGTCCTTGTCCTCGTGCTCGGGCAGAATGTCCGGCACGTTTTTGATGCCGGAGAAGAGGCCGAAGGCGGCAAACTTCTCGGGATCCCGGAGCATCCACTTCAGGGTGCCGTAGCCGCCCATGGAGAAGCCGGCGATATAGTTCTGGGCGGGATCCTCAGAAAGAGGGAAGAGGTGCCGGACTACCCGGGGCGTCTCCACGGACAGCTGGGTGAAGTATTTAAAGCCGCCGTGCTTGGTGTCCATATAGCCGGAGCAGTAGGTGCCGCTACACACCACTGCCACGCCCGCCTCTGCGGCATACAGCTCCAGGGCGGTGTAGCGCTGCCAGTCGGTATAGTCAAAGCCGCCGCCGGACTGGAGCCACAGCACCGGATAACGATAGCCTGCCGGCCGGTCCGCCAGGGAGTGGCCCCAGGTGTTCTCTGGGATGATGACGTTGACGCCTACCGTCATCTGCAATGCCTGTGAAAAATAGTGCAGCCTGAAATTAGCCATTGAACGTTCCTCCTCGATTCGTTATACATGTTTGCGGGGGACTCCGAGATAGCCCCGCTCATTGAGCCAGATCAGGAATTCCCTGACATGGCGCTGGCAGTATTCCCAGTTGTGGTGGCCATGGTCGATTACCCGATGGAACCGCAGGCCCATAGCCTCATAGGTGTCCATAGAGCGGATGTTCTCTTCGTAGTGATCATCCTCCACGCCGGTGGCGATATAACCCTCCGGCAGCCTGACACCGGCGGCTGTCTGCTGACGCAGCAGGTACCAGATGTCGTCCGGGGTGTCCTGTACGTCGGCCCGGTTGCCGAAGCCTGCGGCGAACATATAGAAGGGGGCGGTCTTGTCCTCAAATTCCGGCATCATCTCCATGGGCATGTTTACGCTCCCAGAGAAAAGGCCGAAGGCCGCGAAGCGCTCCGGCTCCCGGAGCATCCACTTCAGACTGCCGTATCCACCGGCGGAGAAGCCGGCAATAAAATTGTCCCTGGGATCCTCCGAGAGAGGGAAAAGATGCCGGACCACCCGGGGGGTCTCCACGGACAGCTGGGTAAAATACCGGAAATCGCCATGACGTGTGTCCATGTACCCGGAGCAGTAGGCCCCGCTGCACACAATGGCCACGCCTGCTTCCGCCGCGTAGAGCTCCAGGGCGGTGTAGCGCTGCCAGTCGGTATGGTCATATCCGCCGCCCGCCTGGAGCCAAAGGACGGGATACCGCTGGCCTGCCGGGATCTGCGCCAGGGAGTGGCCCCAAGTATTTTCGGGAATAATGATGTTTACCCCTACGGTCATTCGCAGCGCCTGGGAGAAGTAGTGCAGTCTGAGATTTGCCATAGATTAGTGCTGGCAGAGCCATTGGATGGCGTTCTTAAGTACGGTCGGCTCGCTGAAATCCATAATTTCACCGTTGGTTTCTACATATTGCGCTTTGTCGCCCAGGGAGGCAGCAAGGCGGGCGCGTTCAGCTGCCCGCGGAGAACTCTTTGCGCTGGTAATATAGAATGCGCCGCTTCCACATGTTTCAGCCAGGGCGTACACGTCGTGCTGGCTGCCGTGGAAGGCAGCAAGGTCGCCGAATACTGCCTTCAGAGATTCCTCGGTGTGGAAGATCCCGGTCTCTTTTCCCTCCATAGCTTGGCGGCAGATGGCCTCCATATCGAATATGCCATCCATTGCAATACATTTGGAAAACACTTCCGGGTGTTTGATGGCGGCCTTTACAGCGCCATAGGCGCCGGTGCCTACACCGCCAACCCAATTATCGGCAGGATCAGAGGAAAGGGGCAGGTTATTTCGGCAGATTCCCGGCAGTTCTGTGGCCAGGAAATCTTCAAAGTTAGGGCCGTAGTCCATGTTGGTGCAGATGGAATGCTGTGCGTCAGGAGCAATAATAAAAATGCCGTATTCTGCGGCACACTTTTCGGCCATAGTCCGGTTCCAATCCAGTGCCGTGCCGCCTTCACTGTGAAGGAGCCACAGCACAGGGTATTTTTTTTCATGAGCTGTATCGTCGAGACAGAGTTTGTCCATTTCGGGGAGATAAATTTTCGCGCTGAATGATCCGCACAGGATGGTAGAAAGCGCATTCAGTTCCAAATAGGCCATATTTTCCGCTCCTTTATAAAATAGTGAATTGCGTTGTAATCTTATTTTCTCATCATAATTAACAATTGTCAAACGTTTACACTTTTGATTTTCTGGTTTTTATTATCACTTTCTTGACTTGCAGCATGACATTTGCTAACATATATGCAAAAAGAAACTGTATAAAACCGAGGTGGTTCTGTGCAATTTTTTAAGCGGAAAGCTCCGTATTCCATTCAGAAGCTATTTTCAAAGTGTTTTTTTGCTCTGTTTTTTTGTACATCCGGCGCTTTGATCTTTTACTGCGTGATGCTGATTTGGAATCACTCCATGCAGATGTCTTACAGCGCCGATTCAGCTATGGATTACTGCACCAGCTCGCTGCGGGCGGAAATGGTTGCCTGCGCAAATTTTGAACAAAAGCTATGCTATGGTGATAATTCTTTCCAGCTGCTGACAATGAGCAATTTGAAAGATTATGACAAAGTGGTTTATCTATATAATGTGACGGAAACCCTGGAGCGCCATGTGGCGCCCTATGAGTGCATCTTTGTATTTGACAAGGACTATGACATTTCTACGTATGCGGCAGGATCCGCGCTGCTGTCCAACGGCACGCAGCAGCTGTACTATTTAAAGGAGGGGATACGTGAGTATTGGTTGGATGATCGTCAGACCAATTTCAATAAATGGGTTGCTTTCCAGAACGACTACTATTCAGTGCTTATGCGAACGGTCAAAGTTCGTGATGTCTATGTCTGTTCCATCATTGACCTGAATGAATTTGATCCCCTGGAATACGCTTACGCCACCCACGATCTGATGACATTTGGTTTTTTTAATGAGGACGGCATTTTGGCGGGTGGAAGCGGTATCGAGCTGGATCTGGATACCCTCTTGAAGCCCCCTGGCATCAATGCATTTTCGGATCAGTATGTAGTAACCGCTCCCGTAGAGGGAACGGAAATCAGCATGTTTTGTCTTTTCCGTTCAGATTACAGCTGGTCACTGACCCGGGGATTGATGATCCTGTTTATTCTGGTAGCGGTGGTGATGTGTATTGGGATTTTCTTTTTCTACTATTTCTTTAGAAAAATAATGTTTTATCCTCTTTCCCAAATCAACACTGCGGCAAAGCATCTGGAGCAAGACGGGGTTACCTCATTTCTGCAAAACAGCAAAAGCAATATTATTGAATACAGGAATATTAACGCTGCGCTGCAGGATTTAATTTCCCAGAAAATATCGCTGCACAATGAAAAAGAAAAGGAAGCGATTGAAAAGGATCATGCCAGACTTCAATACTATCAGCTGCAGACAAATTCCCATTTCTTTGTGAACTGCCTGAAAAGTCTGTACAGCATGCTGGAGAACAAGGAGTATGAAAAGATGCGGCGAATGATCCTTGCGTTTTCCAATCATCTGCGTTATGTTTTTCATGATAATCTGAAGCTGGTGACACTGCAGTCGGAGTTGGCGGAGGTCAATGACTATTATCACATTATCCTTTTGGATCGGGTAACACCCTTCATCCTGAACACTAATGTGGACAGCTCTCTGTTATCCTATCAGGTGCCATCCTTGCTGATTCAGACTTTTCTTGAAAATACGGCAAAGTATAATAAGCAGTCGGGCCTTTTGATCTTTGATGTAGATGTTCGGCTGACAGAACTTGAAGGGGTACCGGTGATGCAGATTATGCTCAGCGACAACGGTGTGGGGTACAGCGCTGAAATGCTGGAGTTGCTGAACAGCCCGGAGGCAGATCAATATGCCATGCATCATGTGGGAATTTCCAATCTCAAACAGAGAATTGCACTAATATATAAAAGCCATTATCAATTTGCGTTTTACAACAAACCGTCTGGCGGAGCTTGTGGGCTGATTTATCTGCCGCTTAAGACAGATTCCGAGGAGTGACGGCAGGGGAGCAGAGCTATGTTCAATATTCTAATTGTAGACGACCAGATTTCTGTGCTGAACGGAATCCTAAACGCTATTGATTTTCAAGCCCTTCATATTGATGCGGTGTATACTGCTGTGGACGCTTCCAGAGCAAAGGAAATCATTCAGACAAAAGATGTCCACATTCTGCTTTCTGATATAGAAATGCCTGGGGAAAATGGACTGGAACTGAATAAATGGGTGTCTGAGCGATATCCGTCGATTGTGCGGGTGCTGCTGACGTCTCATGCGTCCTTTGATTATGTGAAAGAGAGCATCAAGATTGGCTGCTTTGATTATATTGTGCAGCCGGCGCCGTACCATGAAATTGAGGATGTGATTCGGCGGGCGGTTGCGAAAATTTGCACAGACAGACGCAACACCGGGTATTATAACCTGGAAGGACTCAGCAATATTGTTTTGAATCTTTTTTCCTCCAATCCTTCCAATAAACAGCAGTCCATTGCTTCTCTGCGGCAACTGGGATATGTCATTACTGATGAGTCCCACATTCAGAGCGTGCTGATTGATATTTACCCTTATTCTGATTCAGTAGCGCCGTCCTTTTCAGATTTGTCCATTTTTGCCGCCATTACGGAGACCGCCAGAGAAGCGTTTTTAGAGCCGGATATCCATAATCTGGTTTGCCTCAACCGATATAAGCAGTTTGTACTGCTGCTGTTTTGCGGCGGCGATAGCATTAACAACTTGTCGGCAGACTCCTATAAAGCGTTCTACCAGGGGATCTGCAAGCGCATCAGCAGTGAGTGTGCCTGTTATGTATCACCAACCAGCCAGATGGCTCAAATTCGCAAGATGATTTATACAGCACACCGGAATATGCTGGACAATGTGGCCAAGCGGCCGGGGCTGTACTTTGCCGATGGGAAAGAACCAGTATCAGAAACCACCAGCCTCTCCGAAAATGTTGCCCGGTGGATGCGCCTGGTGGAGAATAATCAATTTGATACGCTGGAGGAGAGTATTTTCTCTTTCCTGGACTATAACGCATCGCTCAACCGGTTGAACTTGGAGACGCTGTCTGAGTTTCATCAGGAATTGGCAAAGATCTTTTTTGTATATTCCCATAACCACAAAATTGACATCATGGGCTTGTTTTCCGCGGAATACACCTATAATGACTATATGGGCAGCTTCAAGAATATTGAATCGCTGAAAAAAGGAGTTTCTTACCTGAAGAACGCCATTGCGGCAGCGCCCCGGGAGGACGCTGCCAAGGATACTGTACCGCGGGCCATAGATTTTATTTTGTCGAACCTTTCCCGGGACATCTCTGTCAAGGATGTGGCGGATTATGTATCGTTTAGCCCTGAGTATTTTTCCAAGCTCTTCAAGAAAGAGACTGGGGAAAATGTAAAAAACTATATCCTCAGAGTAAAGGTGGAGGCGGCAAAGGACCTTCTGAAAAATCCCAATATACCCATCAGCATGATTGCGCTGGAATTAGGGTACGGGAATTTTTCCCATTTTACACAAATGTTCCGGAAGCATGAATCCATTACGCCCAGCGAGTATAGAAAGCAATTTCTCAACCAGAACTGATCCAGCAGCAAGGAGAAAACAGTATGAGCTACATGCGTTTTAATTTCAGAAGCCAGGCCCTGGGCCGTTATGTGGATGTATCGATTGTCTACCCTACGGATGCGTACAGCTACTATCCCCAGGATTCAGTTGCTTCCCCACTGTCCGTGGAGGGGGCCCGTTCCCGGGTATATGTCCCCGGGATGAAATTCCAGACAGTATACCTCATCCACGGCGGCGGGGATGACGACACGCTGACTTACCGATACAGCAATGCCGAGCGGTACGCTCAGGACAACAATGTCATGCTTGTCACGCCCAACATTGCCAATTCCTTTGGTATCGACACCCAGTACGTGTCCGGTACCAGACTTTTTTGGCGGAGGAGCTGCCGGCGGTGATCCAGACACTGTTCGCCTCCTCGCCGGAGCGGGAGGACAACTTTATCATGGGATATGCCATGGGCGGCAACGTGGCTTTGGGCACGGCACTGATGCATCCGGAGCGCTACAAGGCCTGCGTGGATATTTCCGGCGGCATCGGTATGACCCTGGATACGCAGGCTCTCCGGCAGGAGCTGGACGGGGATCACTTCCGGAAGAATTTTCCTCTCTACAACGCTTCCTTCGGGGAGAGCGGGCAGCTGGAGGGCTCTATCTACGATATTGCCGCCGCCGCCAGGAAGCATTTGGCAGAGGGGAAGGAGGTCTGTGATTTCCATGTGATCTGCGGCAGCGAGGAGTTCATCCGTGCCCGGGTGGAGCGGGATGTGGCTCTGCTGCGGGAGATGGGATACCCGATCAACTACATCTGCCCGGAGGGGTATACCCATGATTTTGTCCTGTGGGATCAGTACATTAAGCTGGCCCTGGATCAGCTTCTGCCTCTGCGGCGCTGAGGCGGGAGAGCTTCGGTGCCTGCTGCCCGGGGGGACGGCTGTGGGGGCTGTCCGAGGTACAAAAACATAAAAAGGGCCCGTATTTCGAAGGATTCTTCGAAATACGGGCCCTTTGGTTGGGATAGGCTGGGTAAACCGCCTGCTGGCAGGCAGCCGGTTCAGAATGTGTCCACCACGTCGTAGCCGCTGCCGGTCCAGATAGCCGGCCGGGTGCGGACGGTGTGAAGCTGGGCGACGAAATCTTCCAGGGTAGTTACCTTCTCCGGAAGCCATGTCACATACTTGCCGATCTGACCGGTGGTATGGGCGTCGCTGGCGCCAATGGCCTGGAGTCCCAACTCCCGGCAGAAGCGCAGAGCGGTGCGGTTGGCTTCCATATCTGCGCTGCCGTTGAGGACCTCCACGCCGTGGAGACCATGGACCCGCCGGAGGTTTTCCTCCAGGCCTCGTTTATTGTTCCGAAAAGGGTGGCAGGATACGCAGAAGCCGCCGGCAGCATTGACCTGGTCAATGAAAAGCTGGGCGTCGATTCGCTCCCTGGGAAAATCGTCGATGCCCCAGGCGGTAATGTCCCCCTGGAGGGAGTAGTATTCCACACCCACAAAGATGGGAAAGCCGGTTTTCCGGGCGTATTCCGCTGCGTACTCCCGCAGGCCCATGCTGTCGTGGTCGGTGATGCACACCGCGTCCAGGCCCTTTTCCCGGGCAATGGTTACGATCTGCTCCAGACTGATGTGGCTGTCGGGGGAACAGGTGCATTCGTGGAGATGCATATCGATAAGCATGTCAGGTTTCCTCCTTTGTATCCCGCCGGATAATTTTGAGAAGGGCGCCGTCCTGACGCCATTCCAGATCCTCCAGGCCCAGGAAATCCGCCACAAAGCGGTCAGCAGGGTTATGATAAATAGCCAGGGGACTGTCGTATTGGATCAAGCGGCCTTTTTCCATAATTGCCATCCGGTCGGCCAGGATCAGAGCCTCCTCCTGGTCGTGGGTGACAAACACCATGGTCATGCCCAGCTCCCTCTGAAGGTTTTTCAGCTCCTGGCGCATTCTGGTTCGCAGAGCGGCGTCCAGGTTGGAGAAGGGCTCGTCCAGCAGGCACAGCTTGGGTTCCACGATCAGGGCCCGGGCCAGAGCCACCCGCTGCTGCTGGCCGCCGCTGATCTCGTGGATATAGGCCCCGGCATAGTCGGAAAGGCCCACCATGTCCAGATAACGAAGGCCTTTTTCTCGGGCGTCGCTGCGCCGGATGCGCTGGAATTTCAGACCGTAAAGGACATTTTGCAGCACGGTCATGTGAGGGAAAAGGCCGTAAGACTGGAATACGGTGGTCACCGGCCGCCGCTCCGGCGGGATAGCGGTGATATCTTCACCGTCCAGAAGTACCCGGCCACTGTCAGGGGCCAGAAAGCCGCCGATCATGTTCAGAGTGGTGGTTTTGCCGCAGCCGGAGGAGCCCAGGATACACAGCAGCTCCCCCCGTTCCAGGGATAAGGAGAGATCCTGTACCACAGTTTTCTCTCCAAAGCTTTTTTTCAGATGGGACAGCTCAAGATACACGGCGCATTCCTCCTTTCCAGGTGATGAGATAAGCCAGTCCCTCCACGGCCAGGACGATGACGATGATGACGCTGGCAATGAGGGAGGCCACAGCGTAGTCCCCGGTATATACCGCGTCGAAGAGCTTGAATACCGCCAGCTTTTTTCCGGGGTTGATGAGGAAAATAATGGCCCCGGCGGTGGTCATGCTGCTGGAGAAGTTGTAGACGAAGCAGCTGAGGAAGGCGGAACGGAGACTGGGAAGGATCACATCCCGCAGCACTGCCAGCTGCCCGCCGCCCAGATCCCGGGCGGAGTGCTCCAGAGAGAGGGGCACCTGGGTGAGGGAGGCGGAGCAGATCTTGGTGGCGGTGGGCAGCTGCTTGAAGAGCATGTTGGCCAGTACAATCACCGCCGTGCCCGTGAGCTTCAGGGGCTCGTGGTTGAAGGCCAGGATGTACCCGATGCCGAAGCAGGTTCCCGGCAGCATGTAGGGCAGGGTGGCCAGGCAGTCAAAGAAGCTGTGGAAGGGCACCTTCCGCCGTTCCATGTAGTAGGCAAAGAGCATGGCGAAGAGGGTCCCCACCAGGGACACGATGAGGGCATAGACCACGCTTCGCACCATAGTAGTGGTGTCCAGCCGCCATAACTCCTCCCAGTTGCGCAGGGTAAAGGAGTAAACTCCCTTGGTGCTTTTGAGAAAGCCGGAGAGAAAAATACAGCCGTACTGGAGAATCATCATAAGGAAAAATAGAAGGCTTACGGCGATAATGATGATTCCTACCGCCCCGCACCGGGAAAGGGATAGCTCCAGCCGGCCCTGCCGAGCCCGGCTTCCCTCCGAGAGCTTGTCGGAGCGGCCCATAAGATATCGATAGAGGAAGAAGGCGGCGATGGCAGGGAGGAGAAGGAACATATTCATGGCGGAGGATTTCTCCAGGTCGGAGTAGCCCACCAGCTGAAGATAGATCTCCGAGGCAATGGTACTGAATCGTCCGCCAATGATTACCGGAGTGCCGTAGTCCGCCAGGGAGCGGACAAAGGACAGCAGCAGGGACACCAAAATCCCGGGCCCCATCAGAGGCAGGACAATATCCAGCAAAATGGCGGCGGGCTTTGCGCCCAAATCCCGGGCAGCCTGGAGGCTACCGGTGTCCAGTTTGGTGAGGATGCCAATGAGGAGCAGAGCGTTGAGAGGGACAAAGGAGATGCTCTGCATCCAGATGACGCCCCAGCAGTTGTAGGGATCCCAGGTGAGTCCCAGCAGCCGGTAGGTGATCCAACCCCGACGACCGTAGAGTTGGATATAGGCCAGGGAGGAGACAAAGGGCGGGGATACCATGGTGATGAGGAGAAGGGCCATGCAGGCTATCTTTACCCAGCCCTTCCGGGTGGCGATGAAGACAGCAGCGGCAGTGGAGAAAAGAGTGCAGAGAAGGGAGGAGAGAACGCCCACAAAGATACTGTTCCAAAGGTTCCCGCGGTAGCGCTGCCACACCTCAGCGTAGGCGGCCAGGGAAAAGCCGCCTTCGCCGTCTCCCAGGCTCCGCAGGAGAATACACAGCATAGGCCACAGGATAAAGAGACACACGGCGCCTA